>NZ_AKWX02000012.1 GCF_000306115.2 Leptospira wolffii serovar Khorat str. Khorat-H2 | reverse complement strand
AATCTCAGCTAATAAAAAATTTTAATTTCTCATTCGCAGTTATAGATGTTGTAAAAGAACTTAATTTTGCCTCAGCAGAGCCGGGATGGAGGGAAGAATCTTCCGTCGCCCCGAGTCAGTTCGGCTTTGCCGGCGATTTCCCATACGGAAAAGGCCGTAAAAACCAATGTATGGAATCGATTCGACCCGTCAAGGAAAAACCTACATAATTCCGGCGATTTTTTACGGGAAAAAAAGAGGAGAAGAATGGGAAGACGGAGATCCTCGAACCTCGCGACCCCCGAACCGAGGAGAATATTATAGATCCAGAATATACAGTCTCTTGTGACTTTTCCCACTATGGTGCAAAAAGAGAAAGAAAGGCCTGTTGACAATGAATGAGAGATCTAACCCAATTCCGAATTTAGAGAGCGAGAATATTCTCCAGAAACCAAGCAACCAGAATCTCCCAGAAATCGAAATATTGCGTAATTGGAGCAACAATTCCGCGCGAAAATGGGATCGAGCTGGTAAATATTGGCTTTTTCTGATATAGAAGAATCCGTGCCCTCTCTCCCACTGAGCCCTCCTCCTCCACCCGAAATCGGGCGGGGGCCCGTTAATTCTACGCCGGAGGAACGGAATTTCCTTTCAGCGGAGAATTAAACCAATTTAGGCTTTAGAAAAGAGCCTCTTCTCTCGGGAAATCTTCGCTTTTGTTAAAATGCCGATATCCGGATCTTATAGACTTCTTAGGGCTTTCCAAATTGTAAAAAGTGGATATTCCCGACAAATCCAAGCAATTGTCTTCCTCATGAGAATTTTCCATGCATCCCTTCGACCCGAAATAGAACCGAGATGCGCTAAATCAAACGTAGATCGCGTCCCCGAAGAATATAGCGAGCAATTGCATGGAATTCCAAGAGTTCCTACACAAATCTCAAACAAATTTTCTCGTAGCCAAGCCGATCCTTTCATGATAAGAGCTTTGAACAATCGGCAACGGTACCACCAACCGGCCCCCACCCACTCGGGTGGGGCGCGCTTTTAAAGAATAGCTTTCGATCGCTCAGTGGGTTACATTTATATTGCCCGTCTCGGTTGCAATCTACGATTGCACCGATTCGCGACGCGATCGTCTTCTCGCTTACTAAGGAGCGCTCCGAAGGGGTGGGGAGTGTTCAAAAAAGCAGAGCCACGGACTTTCATAAGATTTGCTCGTTCAGATTCCTGCACTTACCTACCGATTTTAACCCAACGAATCGCCTGCTCATTCTCACTTCATTCACCATACTCTTACAGCGAAGCCGAAAAATTCCAAATCGAAACCAACAAGTGCGGCCACATTTCCGCCGCAAGGAATCGCAACCTTGCACCTCCTTAGAAACATTCTAATTCGTTCATATAAATATTATATATAATTAATATTATTCACCTCCCGTTCTTTTGACAAAAATCAGAGAGTCGGAAGGTCTCTCCAAGCTTCCTATTCTCCCATTCTCATTGACCTCCTTAGGATTTGCAGATACGTTGACCTTATGGCGCTCTCGATCCGAAATCGGGCTTTCGTCCTTTTCATCGTATTCTCATTCGGGGCCCAATCTGTATATTCCGCATTTCTAAACGCCGATTACGAAAGTTTAATCTGCACCTGTAATCATGCCTCCTCTCAGGAAACGCATTCCGTGAGTCCGGAGGATCGCTTCTTCCAATCCCAGGGAAAAACGATGGAAGATTCTCAGGAGCATTCCGATTCCCAAATCGGAAAAGTGCCGAACTGCCATTCTTCCCAAGCAAAAACCGATCTTCACACATGTTCTTGCAAAAAACATGATAAGAATTTGAAGGCCCGCACTCTATTCTCCTCCTTTTATCTTAAGAGCGTCTCGCCTTCCGCTTTGGAACCGTATTATATTTCCTCGGAACTCTGGATCGGTCCGGATCCGGAATTATTCCCGGGACATTTCCTCCTTTTCCTAAGGCCTCCCGAACATTGATCCAATGGGCGCGTGAGGTTCCGTTTTCCGGCGGACTCTCATTTTTCGGAATTAGGATGGAACTCTTATCCTTCCTGCTTCCATGATTCGGACCGGCATCCAATATATTCTCGTTTTCTAATTCTCGGATTTTTTATCCGGAAAAAACGAGGCCGACCGATCCTTGTCTCGCCTCCTCTTCCGGAAAGACTTAAATAAATTAATCATATTGGTAATCGTTATGAAATCTTTACGGACGATTTTTTATATTTCATTTTTCTCATGTCTTACGAATTGCACCGTATCCAAAAGCTCTGGCACCGCCGAAGCCATGGTCGCGATGGGACTCCTTTCCTCAAACCAAACCCAAGCCTTAGCCTACGTCTCCAACGAAGGAGGAAGCTACGGAGTGAACGCGATCAATCGGACAAACTCGGGAGAAGTCTCTCTTTATCCGGCAATCTCTCCGCTAGGTCTCCCCACAGGCATTCTTGCGACGGGTACTGGATCGGGTCATATCATAGTTTCCATTCCGGGAAGCAACTCCATCCAAATCATAGACGCAAGACAGTCCAATCCTATATTAAAGACATTGAATGTAGGAACGAAACCGGGAAGATTATATCCGGATCCCGTCATCTCCCATCATAGTTGGCTCATGAACGACGGGGACGGAACGGGAGCGGATCCCATACTCTGCCCCAGCCAACCGACCAAGGGTTCCTTTAGCGTAATTCACGACAGTATGGATCCGGTCGCTTTGGCTCACGTCCATGCTTCCGTTTGTGTGGGCTTAGGCCCCCATGAGGCTGCCTCCCAAACCATGGCACCTTACCTGGGACTAGTAACCAACCAGGGAGATAATACGATCAGTGTGGTGAACAACGATATGAGTTCCGCCACATTCTTAAGTTCTACCCTATTGAACACGATCAGTTTATCCGGCACTCCCAAAGGGATCGTGTATTCCGCTCATACCAACAAATTCTACACGTATCTATCTTCCGGCACGGGAAGTATTGCGGTGATAGACCCTACCGGAAACGGAAATACCGGCGCGTTGGCTACGGGCATTAACAATGTAGGAACTAAATACAATATTCTTAAAATAGATTCTACCGGTAGATACCTGATCCTTTCCGGGACGGACACTTCCGCTTCTCCGAACAAAGGATTACTACTCTCGATCGATCTCCATATGGGCTCTCTCGGCACTCCTATTTCGGTCAATGGCACCGGTTTCTCCGATATCCAACTGACTCCGGACGGAATGTTCCTCGTCGTTGCCAGCGCATCCTCCGATTCCGGAACCGCAACAGATCAATTCTACGTCTATGACACTTCGGCTCTTCCCGAGTTGACCCTATCCAAGAAAATCGCCGTAGGAAGTACGAACCAATCCTATCGTAGCTTCTCCTTTCTTACTTCCGGTTCGTCCTTACTAGGCGGGATCGTTCCGAATTACAACAACGGTACGATCACCGTCTTTAACCCAGGACTCGATCCGGTAGGAACTCTTACAGTAGGCGGAAACCCTAGCTACACGACCGTATTCTCTCCCGGCAGTTCCGGTTCTATGGATATGGGAGGAATGCATGGAATGTAAAAAATACGCATTCCTGATTCTATTGCTGATTTGCTTCTCCAAAAATCCCCTCCTCTCTCAGGGGGGGACCCTCGATTCGAATAAAAACACTGCTCCTCATAACCATGAGGAGCACAAGGGGCACGGAGATTTGAAGGAAGGGAAGCAACATACCGATCATTTAATGGAATCACCCGCAGGACTCATGGGAACTCATATCCATGAGCCCGGAAAGATTATGGTAGAATATCGTTATATGCTCATGGATATGCAGGGACTGTACCGAGGATCCGATAGGATCAACGGAGCGCTCCCCATGCTCCTCCCTCACGCGACCTCCGCGAGCGGGGGCACTCCCGTAGGAGAACCCGGTAAAGGGTTCTCCACCTACATGATGGTTCCAGAGAGAATGAATATGGAGATGCATATGGCGAGCTTCATGACTACTATCGGCGAGAATTTTTCGGTCATGCTTATGATCCCCTTCGTTCGAAACACCATGGAGATGATGAGCCAAGGAACCTATCTCAAATCCTATATGAGTTCCTCCGGAGTCGGAGACATACAAGGTCAGTTTTCCTATCGATTTCTACAAAGAGAGAATCACACTTTGCTATTGAACTTCGGCATGAGTTTTCCCACGGGATCCATCGATCAGTCCGATTCCATGGGACTATCGATGGGAATGGCCCGCTCCAGGGTTCCCTATAATATGCAACCGGGAACGGGAACTTACAATCCTTCGCCAGGATTGACCTACACGGGAAATTCCGGAAATTACTTCTGGGGTTCCCAAGTTTTAGCGACTCTTCGCAACGGAAAGAACGATAACGGATACAGATTCGGAAATAGATACGATGCGTCCTTCTGGTTCGGATATAAAATTCTGGATTGGGCTTCCCTATTAGGAAGAATCCAATACCAAAAATGGGACAATATCGTAGGAAGCGATCCCGTTCTGGACCAGAAAATGGATCCCCAAAACGATCCCAATCTTCAGGGAGGAAGAAGAGGTCTCGCCTTTGTCGGCCTGAATCTCCGACTTCCATTCCTATTCTCGGAGACTCGAATCCAAACCGAGTACGGAGCACCGTTCTACCAGCATCTGAACGGCCCTCAATTAGGAACCAAGTCGGTAGTCAACCTGACCGCCCAAATGGTGTTCTGATCTAATATCGTATTCTTCTGCCGTTATACTCGCGGCAGAGATGCGAAGGGCTTTAGTCCGGGCGAAGCCTGGATGAGCGTTAGCGAACCCGTAGCAGCTCGGTCCGAGCCTCGGCGAGGAGCCGTCCGTATCTTTTCTTTGGAACTCCTACAAATTTTCCCGGCTCTGTCACGGATCCTTTTTAAGAGCGTCTTCCTTTTATAAAGGATACAAATATGAACACAAGATTCAATTACGCTAAAGTCTTTCCTCAGGTTCTGGAGAAAATGCTCGAGATGGAGAACTTCGCTAAGAATGCGGGTATAGAACCCATTCTATACGAGCTCGTTAAAATTCGCGCCTCTCAAATCAACGGCTGCGCTTTCTGTATCGACATGCACACGAAAGATATTCGAGCCATGGGCGAGCAGGAAAAGAGAATCTATCTTCTGAACGCCTGGAGAGAAGCGGGCTTTTATTCTTCCAAAGAAAGAGCCGCCTTAGAACTGACCGAATACGTTACCCGCATCTCGGAACACGGTCTTCCGGAAGAAGTCTATGAAAGGGTTAAAAAGGAATTCAATGAAAAGGAAATCATCGCCTTGATCGTCGCGATCAATACGATCAACTCCTGGAACCGGATCGCTATCTCCACAGGGATGACTCCTCCACTCTGATTTTTTTTTTAGAAATCGGCGTCCCTCTCCGATTCGAGACGCGTACTTACTTCGATGACATTTTTGTCCGAGGTATTCTATGCGTCTCTTATCGGTCCTACTCTTCCTACTAACCTTCGGTATCGCCCTTTTCTTCGGCGCCTGTAAGGGAAATTCGGAATCTTCCTCTTCGAGTTCCGCGGCCCTTCTGGCTTTAGCGAATCATTTGGAAAACGATCCTATCGCGGACGCCGCCAACTCCGGGTTAGACGCCACGGCGGAGTCCATGGAAACCCTAACGACGGAGGGCGCAATCGTCGCGAATCGCATCCCGATCCATTCTTCCCGAAAGAGAAGTTTAGCGATGAAGCTTATGGATGCGATTTTTCCCTCTTTGGAAGCCATGAATCTGTATACTTCCTGTTGGGGAGGAGGAAACTTCACTCGCACCGTTACCTCCGGCTCGGATTTCTTCGACGGTTCTCCCAGTTCCAGCTTCTCCGTTACGAACGCTTTCCATTCCTGCAGATTCCTTCCCGTAGGAAGATCCTATCACGACGGAGAAACTCAGATCTATTGGAGCAACATATCGGGAAGCTCTCCATATATCCAAGCATCCACTCAATTAAAGATCGCTCCATCCAGATCCGTTTCCAATTCCCGTAGATTCTATAAGACTTTTTCGATCGTAGGCAACGGCTCGGTCATCCCTTCTCCCGGCGACCAAAACGTAGGTATCAGCGTGACCTGGACGAGTGTTTCCTCATCCGGATCTTCCTACAATCTTTCTCTGGATGAGACGAGAGAAGTGAAGGACGGATCAGGTAACGCTATCGTTCGTCATATCGTGAGCACCTCCAGTCCTCTTACGGTAACCATGGATAAGAATGCGGGCACCCGCACCATCAACGGAACCGTTCAGATCAATCACGATATCGCGGGTTTCGTTGTGACCATGGTCTATAATAATGCCACTTGGGATTATACGAATTGTCTTCCCGTTTCGGGAAATATTTCCCTGACTATCACCGGCACGAGGGTAGCAACCGGTTCCATCACACTCTCCCCGGGTTCCTTATCCTATGAATATTCCGGACCGAAGCGCAGCGGATCCGGAACCATAGACTCAGCAGGTTGCCAATGAGTTCGGATAACAGGAAATCGAAGTCGAGAATTAAAATTGGATTGAAGAGTCCGGGCTCGACGTCTTACAAGGAATATGACTCCGTTTTCCTTGTAAGATGCAGGATCCCGAACAAATATCAGACGTTTACGAAAAAGGCAGAAAGTCATTATTCGTCTACTTCTACTCTTTAACCGGAGAAAGGGAGAAAGCGGAAGATTTGGTCCAAGAAGTCTTTCTCATTCTCTCCAAAAATCCGGAAAAATTCGATCCTAATAAAGGTTCGATCTACTCCTGGGGTTCTGTCGTGGGAAGAAATCTGTTTTATAGGGAACTACAAAAATCCAAACGAATCTCCTTCCAAGATTCGGAAAAGATGGAATCTTTCTTTGTCGACGGATCGGATCCCCAATCCGAATTCCTGGAATCCTCTGATAGAAATCATAAACTCGTTTCCCTCTCCGACTGCCTGAAAATTCTTCCCGAATCGGAAAAGGAAATCATCCGGGAGAAATTCGGTAAGAATAGTACCTTAGTTCAAATCGGAAATAAGCTAGGGATTACGAAACGTTCCGTTAGCAGAAGATACGCCGATGTCCTGAAAAAACTACGGGCCTGCCTAGAGAAAAAGGGAGTCGGCCTATGAGTTCCATTCGGGAGAATATTCAAAAATTTGAAAGAGATCCGTATCTTTTCGAGGAGCTCGTTTCCGAATTCCTTCTGGATCCTAAAGAAGAATCGGCCTCTCTTTTATCCGATCTGATCCTTGAATCGGATATACTCGGATCTAAATTCGAATCCTTATCCAAGGTTCATGCGAATCTCGGAATATTATATCTTCCTCCGATTGAGAAGCCTAAATCTCTCTCTCGTTCCGTCGGAAGATACGTAATGCTCGCCGCCGCGGCTCTGATTTTATTTTCCCTATCAGGTTATCTATACTCCACACGTTTCTCTCCTCTCCCTCCCGTCCAGAAAGAGGAGATCCTTACTTTCGGTTCCTGCGAATCGGACGGGAATCCCGAGTCGGGGCGGATCGTTTCCGGCAAACATTCTCTTTGCGAATTCTATTTCCATTCGGATAAAAAAGGTAGAAGCTTCAAGATAAGACTTCTTCCGGATTCCGTAGTCCGAGTCCATAGGGAAGAATTGGTTTGGCTTTTGGATTTCCAATCCGGAACGATCTTAATCGATTCGTTATATTCTCCCGCTTATTTAGGCAGATATCCTACCGATCTTAAATTACTCGCTCGAGGAGAATCCCTACGCTTCTTAGGAACCAAGGTACGCGTTTCTTCCGACAAAGAAGATAAGGTCAAAATCGAAGTGTTGGAAGGAAGTCTTGCCTGGGAGAGAAAGACATCCGAAATCCCCGTCGTTTCCGGAAAGTCCGTCAGCATCCCTTCCGAATCCGAGTCTCCCGTTGATCTTACTCCTGAGGAAAATCAAGACCTCATAGAAGCCTTCGATTCCGTTCGGCCTTACGAATCCGAATCTCCGTCTGCTCCCACAAATCCGGGTAAGATTCTCTATCCGGAAGCAAGCGAGGTGCCGGGAAATCGTATCCTATTAAAGAACGGATCCGTCAAAAAGGGGACGAGTCTATTACAAAAGGGCGATATTTATATCCTCATCGATAAGGATTCCGTGACGGAATTCAAGGCCTCCGAAATCAAAAGGATAGAGTTCGAATGAGAAAACGGATCCGTTTTTTCTCCCTTCTTTCCCTTTCTCTTTTTCTAATACAGTATTCCTCCGTTTTCCCCGATACGGTTCGCCTCAAAGACGGCAGAAGCTTTAAGAACGTAAAGAGTAGAATAGAAGGTAAATCCGTCCAAGTAGAGAATACCGACGGATCCGTTCAGACTTTTCCTCTCGAATCATTGAAATCCATCGAGCCAGGTGAAATCAAAGCGCCTCCTCCAAAACGCAAGAAGGTGAAGGAGAAAACTCCTCTTCCTGAAAAGGAAAAAGAGAAGATTAATCCGGCACCTCCGCCTCTGGACGCGACTCCTAAGAAAGAAACTATAGAGAAAAAAGAGACGACTCCCAAAAAAGATCCGGAAGAGAAGAAGAATGCGAATCCGCCCGTAGTTTCCGAAAATCTTCCTACGGTTTCCAAACCGAATCTATATTGGGTCCCCTTTCCTTTCTGGTCCGCATTGATTTCGGAACCCCGTCGGGACATAGGAATCGCATTATCTTTTTCGAAAGGACTTAGCTTTCTTTTGGCCTTATCCTATGCCCGGACTCCTGAGTCCGCGACTACGGATCGTGAAAGGTTGGGGCAACTACTTTTGGTCCGGGAATTCAACCAAACGGATAACGGAAATTACCTGATTGCGGCTTTCCTTAGAAGAGAAGAATTCAAAGATCGGGTTTACACTCCCTCCGGAGACCGTTCCATCACAAGAGAAGAATATTCCAAAAGAGCAGAGACCTCCGTAGGTTTATTCCTGATCTTCGTACTCCTGGACGGATTTTTCACCTACAAACAGTATAATTCCGGGATGGATACGGAACCGGGTTCTCCTGTATTAAGTAAATGGAATATTTCTCCGACGGTCGAGTATGTGGGCGCTCTCCCCTCCTCCGGATGGAAGGCGGAGCTGGAGTTTCGTTTTTAGAATTCGGACTTACTCCAGCCGATTCGATTCTAGGGTATCAGATAGAGAAACGGAACTCGCCTTTAGTCTTTCCAGACCGGCTCTAAGCTTTTCCGTGATCTCGGACATTTCCATGGATCTTCTGCTCAGATATTCGATTCCTTCCAGAATCTGCTTTGTGCCGTTCGCCTGCTCCAAGGTCGCATTCTTCATTTCTTTGGAAAGAGAACGTATTTCACGATTCTTTCCCTCGACCTCCGAGTACAATACTTTCTGTTGATTCACCGAATCCGATACCTGAGCCAAGGCCTCTCCTATGGATCCGATTCCGGCGGTCAATTCCCGAAAGGCCTGCACTAACTCAGCGAATTTTTCGGAACTCGTCTGGGACGCTTCTCCCAAGGCACCGATCTGCTTCACGATTTCCTTCGCGTTCCTGGAGGAAGAATCGGCTAACTTACTTACTTCCTCCGCGACCACTGAGAATCCTTTTCCCAATTCTCCGGCTCTTGCAGCCTCTATCGCAGCATTCAAGGAAAGTAAATTCGTTTTTCCGGATAGATCCTGTATTACACCCAGGATCTTACTGACCTCTTGGACGGTGTTCTTGAATTGAGAGAATACGTCCAAGGCGATTCTGACCGTGCCCTCTCCTTCTATCGCGGTGGAGGCGGAACCTTCTCCCAAACTCCTGGCAAAGGAGACCGCTTCGAAGACTCTCGTTGTTTGCTCCTTCCATCTTTCGATCGTTAACGAAGTATCTTCTCCGAACTCGTCCTGCGTTTCGGCCATCTTGGCGATGGATTCTATGCTTGCTCCCATTTGTTCCAGAGTAGCGGACGTCTCCTCCACCATGCTCGCCAATTCTCTGCTTGTATCTTCGTTCGCAACCGCCGCTTCCTCCACTCCGGAAAGAGATCCTCTCAATTCTTCGGCCACGGCTTCGGAACTCTGTAAGACGGCCTTTGCCAAAGAATAATTCTTTAATGCCCTATCCTCCGCATCCTGCGCTTCTTCCACCAATCTCCTTACGAATTTTGTGGCATAGGAAATCGTGACTCCGAATGCGAATAAAAAGACGCCCATCAGAAGGATTAAGGATCCCCTAAGCTGGATCATTCCAGGAGATCCCAACGAAGCCAACTGCGGATTTAAGAGATACAAGGCCTCCGCCATGACCACAAACTGAACGGAAAGAATGACGGAACATATGAATGTGAATCTAGGATTGAACCTAAAAATCGTTCCGGATAGAATCAGAAAATATATGCCGTAGTTGGCGGGGCTCAGGATTCCGTTAGGCTTCCAATGGTCTTCTGCCCAAAAATAACCCAACTGAACGATCGAGTATCCTAAAAATTCCAGAAGCACGGTAGCGTATTTTAGCCAAGCTTTATATCCGTAAAAACGCATTACGGAAATGGAAAGTATTGTGACGAAAGAATAGACCAGGATGCCTGCGGAATAATAACCCAAGAGATCCTGAATCCCGGTTTTCAAGACGTATCCCAGGATCGTCCCGAAAACGAACACCGCTATCAGGAAAAATCTCAGATAATTTGCCGCGACCTCTCCCTGTCGTTCGAGTTCCAAACTACTTTTCATTACACCTCTGTTAGGCGATTTTGATTTTGCCTAAAATCACCCGTAAGAAAGAGAGTGTCAAGCAGTCATATTATAAAATTGCGATCGACCACGGTCAAAAATCGATCGGCACCATCGCCGCTAGTTCCAGGGTGGTCATCGATACCGTATATCCGGAATCCTTGAATATTGGTCCGTGAAGACTGAATCTGAACTTCACAAATCCGAAAGTGGGAGTTTCCAAATACACCATATAGGCAAAAACCTGTTTGGCTCTCATATTTACGTTCGTTCTGGACAGAGCCGCCAAGGCAAGCATCTCTAAAGGGGTGTATTCGTTCTTAAATTGGGAGTACACGATCAAAGAAAGCAAATCCGTGGAGAACGGAGTCCCCTTACTCGCCAAATATAATCCCATAAGTTCCAAATTGTTCGCCTGGCTTAAGTTTAGAAGAAGGTAATTGAAGACCGGATCCCCCGAATGCAGATCCACCAAACCGGAAGCCAGCTGATAGTTCGTCAGTGATTCCAAGAAGACCGGGCGATTCGTATACGGAAGCAATAGCTTAGCGTAGGAATCGGCGGGATCCCTAAAATCCACATTCCCGCTCATCCTTATGTTTGCAAACCCCACTCCGAAGCCCGCCCGAAACCCATCCACATCCGGATTTCCCCAATAGAACGTGGGTATTATATAATTGTAATCCACATTCATCCGAGTTCCCAGATCGCTCGTCACACTATTTTTGCTATTCTCCCTGGTTCCGGACGAGGAAGAGGAGGACCCGGAGGAGGAGGAAGAATCCGACGAATTCGCTTTCGGGTTAGGAACCGAATAGGACTGACGATCGAATACCGTGTTCGCGGTGTGAAAAAGAAACTGAAACCCGAAAGCCTCGTTGATCTTGATATCCTGACTTCTGATATCCAGAAAGAAATTAGCTTTGGGATGAGCGTTTCCCATGTCTGCGTGCTTTCCCCTTCCTCCGAAGTCCAAATCCGACATGAGATCGTAGGTTGCCCCGGGCTGGATGGAGAAGAATCGAATCCTCTTTTGAGGAACTCCCAAATCCCGGTCCACCTTATTGGCCTTATCCTTGGGATCGTAATATTCTCGGATCTCCTTCATTACCTCCTCGTCCAGCGGTCCCCGGAAGGGCTGACTCCAAAGAGAACCCGGCAATAGAATCGAAATGAGAGCGAAGTAGAAGAGAAAATTTTCCGACGGAAGGAACCCTTTCCTACCGTAGGAAGAAACGTAAAGGATAGCTCTAAAAAATGCTGACCGAGTCAACCGACAAAACGGATTGATAAGAATAGACCGTTTCGATAAACTAGATGGACCGATGCAGAACATCATTCGTATTTTATTTATCAACATTTTTCTAATCTTCTTCTCTATCGGATGCCTAAAGACGTTTCCGGTTCTGGAGGACCCTCCTCCCGGGGAGGAAGGCATGGTCGCCTTCGGACTGATCGTCTCTAAAGGCGGCCTCTCGGATGGTATATTCTCCGGGCTAGAGAATCCGGTCTCCAATTATACGAAAATTTCAACGGTTGCGGATCCTTCCCGCTACGTAATCCTCAAGGACTCGGGAAAGCAAATGGAGGGAGACGGAAATTATCGATTCCTATGGGTACAAAAGCTCAGATTAGGAGAAGAGGACCCGGAACTTCCCGCATTTTTCGCGGTTTCTAGGCTTCCTCCGAATAAGCCCTTGCTCATAAGTCATAGTTCCTACACGTATACTACCACCACCACATACACCACCGTGGACAAATACGGAAACGTTCGCACTCATACTTCCACGACCGTTCACACCCTGGGAATCCCGATCGATTACTCTTCCTCCGATCTAAGTAAATTCTCCTTTTCCAATCCGGGGGGAACGAATATCAAATTTCTAGGAAATTTCGTGGCACACCCTTCCGTTCCGAATTCGGAAACCAATCGCCCCTACAAGGGGACCTACGTGCTTACGAATCTGAACGAATATCTGCAAAGGTTCCCCGCCGAAGGCGCTATTCTCAAGAGGAAATTCTACGGAGTGGAAGACATCACCGAAACGGGAGCCGAAATCTACTTTTTAAAACGCTTCATCGTGGAAAACCGCTCCCGGTATTGGGAGGGAATCGCTATCCGAAGACTACTTCAACTGGATCCGGATATCCGGATGGAAGCGCTGAATTCCAAGATCGCCATCCCGAAAGAGGATCTTCCTATCGAGGGAGTGGAAAAATAAAATTCTCTTTTTATAATATTCTTCCGAAAGTCACTTTTTTTCCTTACCCAGGAGTTCTGCGAGAACTACGCCGGTAAGAACCAGTCCGCAACCGATTAACCCGACGCTCGCAAGCCTCTCATCCAAAATATAGAACGCCAAAATAGCCGAGAATACGGGCTCCAAGGAAAAAATCAAACCCGCACGAGTCGGAGAGATCCCTTTTTGGTATTTCGTCTGCAAGAAAGTAGTTCCGACGGACGAGATCAAACCGTTATAGAATAATGCAGGCATAACGTTCGAATCCAAACGGATAAATAAGGACTCGATTCCTCCCCAATCCAAAAGAAATGCCAATAAAAAGGAGAATAGACTCGTCACCAGAGTCTGGGATAAGAGTAGAATCTCCAGACTGCAAACGCCGCTCGCCTTATCCATGTAAATGATGTATAAGGAAAAAAAGAACGCCCCGCCCAAAGTGAGAATATCCCCCAGATGTTCGGACATTTTAAATCCGGCATTTCCTCCGGAGTTTTCGGAAGATAGAAAGAATAGTCCTAAGAGTACGATAAGAACTCCTAATAGATTTCCCCAACTAGGAATTCTCCTGTAAAAAACGGTTTGGAGAATGGGAGTGATCACAACCAAGGTTCCAGTGAGAAAGGCGGACTTGGTCGCAGTAGTGTATTTGAGGCCTATCGTCTCGAATGCGAATCCCACAAACATCCAAAACCCCAGAAGAAAAGCCAGAGTATAACCCCTGCGATTCTCGGAGAAATTCGGAAATATCCTGACTCCCTTTTCTTTTTTCCAAAATAAATATAGTACGAATACCAAGGAAGCGATCGCAAATCGGATTCCTATAAAGAGACAGGAAGAAACGGATACAAGACTCAGTTTGGTGGCGGTAAACGTACCTCCCCAAATCAACGTACAAAAAATCAAAGCGGCTTCGTTTTCGAATCTTTTCACGAATTTCAGCCGGATGGAACGCTTCTCTTCATTATCAGTTCCACGGGAATCCAGGACTTCCAAGTCTGCCCTTCCCAACGCAGGGGCTCGTAACCTTCCTTTTCGACTCTGAGTTTAATTTTACGCAAGGCGGGAAAGGATTGGAAGAATACTCCGTCCTCTTTACGGGAAGATCTCTCCTCTCCGTGGAAGAAGTTAATATTCTCATAATATACTCTGGCGGCCAGGGCCTTGCCGTCCTCGCCTTTGATCTTAAAATACAATTTGTCCCCGTCTATAATCTCCTCCAAAAGCAATCTCCAAGCTGGTCTCATGGATTCCAAAATCTTAGGAACGTCCGAATACGGAGGATTCAGATGGGAGGATTCCAGGAGATAAGCCAGAGTCCCATACTTAAAGAAATAATAATCTTGGTCCACTCCGTCCACCGGGTAGATGTTCTTTTTAGCGGAGAAGGAATGATTCGGGTTTTTACTTTCTATCTGAGAGGCGATACGCTTGCCTAAATCCCATGCAAGATCCGGATCCGGATTCATGGTCCCGTCTATGGAATAAGGAACCAGAATGCAATTCGCGAAAGCGTGATAACTGATGGAAGCCGCGAATCTTTCCCTTTCGGCAAGCTCCATCATCGCACGGGTCTCCGGCTCCGAAGCGGGATAGGGGCCTCTATAAAATACGCTACTCGAAACGGAAGAGGTCTGGTTGGACTTAGTCTTTCCCCAAAAGAAAGGATAGTTTCGATTCAGATCCACACCTGGATTCTCCTTATCCGCGGCGGAACCGAAGGCCCCGTTTTTCCTACCTTGTCCGATGGTCTCATGCCAAAAAGCCCGGGAGCCGTCCGGATTCACGATAGGAACCACCCAGATCTTCAAACGGGAAAGCAAATCCGCATGCTTTCTTTTCGTGGAAAGAATTTCGAAAAGGACGTCGTAACAATGCTCCACTGAGATCACTTCGTTGGAATGATGGGCGCAATTGAATAAAACGGAAATCTTTCCTTCTTCCGAAACTCCCCTATCCGTGAGAACTAAAGCCGGGATCTCCCGTCCGCGACTGGTCTTCCCGATCACCTTATATTCCGTATGATTCGGGAAAAGCCTATGAACCCAGTATAGATAATGAGAATTTAATATATTATCCTTGTATCCCTTCCTGACGTCTCCGAGTGCGAATATGGATTCGGAAAGAAGGTCCTGATAATTTCCCGAATAGTATTTGAAAGGAAGATTTTTAGCGATTCCGATTCCGTCCTTTGGAAATCCGAAAGCCTTCAGATCCGATTTCAGGACAACCGCATAGGAAGCATCCTTCTCCGTATAAGTGAAGGGGACTTTTCCATCCGTGAGTTTTCGGAAATCCTCCTTGGACCTGTTTTCGATTTTCAGTAGCACGCTCGTGCTTCCGTCGTTCAAAGGACGGGCTGGAATTCTTTCCCGAAGGGAACAATTCCAGAATGCGATCAGGGAAACTAGGACTAAGTTATGGAATCGAATCGGACCCGACACAGAAGTAGGATATCCGAAAGAGCGACCGGAAGGAAAGAAAGAATTCTTCCGAGAGTGGGATTCGAAAGAGAAGAAAGCGACCTTCGATTTAGGATCGAAAGCCGCTATAGGAATCAGCGGGTCTTATTTCTTGACCCAATATTGGGATCTGCCGATTAGAGAGAAGCCCACATAACCGCGAACTTCCAATTTTTTTCCGCCTTCGACCGCTTTCAAAAGACATTTATACCAGACTCCGTCGTTCGGATCCAGAATGCGTCCTCCGGACCATTTGTCCCCGTCCGCCTGAAGTCCTTTGATGATAACGAGTCCGAGTACGGGTTTATCCTTTTCGGCTCCCTCGCAAGCGGTACAACGAGCCGGCTTTCCGTCCTTATCGTTCGGATCCACTAGGCCGGTGACCTTACCGTAGATTTTTCCGCCTTGCTCGTAGATCTCTACGGTGGATTCTTCCTTACCGTCGTCGCTATAAGTTCTCCACACTCCCGTAACGGGTAGAGGATCCGCGGATAATCCCGCGAAAAAGGAAAGAAATAAAAGGGAGAAAAGGAATAGTTGAATTCTCTTCATTACAATATCCTAATATAATTTAAGAATAAAAACGGGGAAGATTTCCCCGTTTACGAATCGTTTTGATTATTTTTTAAGCCAGGTTTGAGTTCTACCGATCAAAGAGAATCCGATAAAACCTCTAACGTTCAATTTAGCACCACCGTCGACGGCTTTTAGTTTGCATTTATATGTTTTACCGTTGTTCGGATCCATGATCGTCCCACCGGTATATTCGTCTCCGTCCGCAGATAGTCCCTTTAAGAAGACCAATCCTACGACAGGCTTGTCCTTATCCGCACCTTCGCATTTGGTGCAAACTTTCGGTTTGCCGTCCTTATCCAGAGGATCCCGGAGGCTGACGATCTTACCGTAGAGCTTGCCGCCTTGCTCATAGATCTCGACGGTGGATTTCTCGGTACCATCTTCATCATCGATGGTTTTCCACTTTCCTACCACAGGAAGCGGATTCGCAAATGCAGATTCGCCTGCGAGAAATGCAGCCAAAACGGCAAATAGAACGAGTGATTTTCTCATTTTTGATTAACCCCTTAACGTTGCTGTTGAAATCGGTTATATTCGGAGCCAATTGGAACCTAGCAAGCAAACTATTCCTGGAGAGGGGTTTTTTTAGTAAAAAAAGCATTTCAACCGTTCGAAAACCGATTTTCTCGAAAAAATCCCCCGTCAGATAGGTTATAATCTATAGATAATCCGAGTTTTCGATTCGTTGGAGACGATTTTTCATGCTGCGTTCTTATATTCTCCGTTTAAACCGTTCTATTCTACTCATCGGTTCTATCGGTCTATTCTTCTTATCTTGCGGAAGCCAGCAAGGCTCGGCGAATAAGGATCTGCTCTTGGCGCTCGCCGCTTCCGGACAAAACGATAAAATCGGAGAGTCTTTAAGTTCCGCCTTCGACTCCGTATCTTCTTCTATGGAAGGTCTTAGCGGAGAAGGCGCAAGCGTGGCGCTCTATGGAGAAGAGTCGGGAATTACCGAAAGACTCGCTTCTTCCTTGCAAAGATTTTGGTTAAAAGGGCCGGATACCGGACTAGAGGCTTACGATTTTTCCTTCGATTGTTGGGGCGGAGGTGATTACCAAAGACAAGTGGTTTCCACCGGCGCAACGAATTACGATTTCATTGATTACGTTATCGATCATGCCAGATCTCCTTCTTCTTCCTTTTACGCATCCAAGACTTTCGATCATTGCAGATTCCTTCCTTTCACCTCTTGGGTGATCGACGGAAAAACGGAAAATATCTGGAGCGGACTCTCTTCGTCTCAGCCTTTCGTCCAATCCGGATCATCTCTCCAAATCGGAGTCGATCGGACCTTGGAAAATTCGAGTCGTGGCAGAAAGATCCAAGTCACCGGCACGGGTGCCACTCTTTCTTACGGAGCCGGTAGTCCGAGTACGCAACAGGCTTATTCCCTTACTTGGACAGGTGTTTCTTCGGGAATTTCCTTCTATAGCCAAGACGTATCCGTTTTGAGAGTAGGTTACTCCGGCGCGGATCTGGTATATTCTCACTCGGTCACGAGCCCTTCTTCTCTCCAATATGGAGTGGATCGTTCCTCTTCCAATCCTCTTTCCTGGTACAGACTCTGGGGAGGAGGAAGTCTGCAAGTAGTCCATACGGGCGCGGAGAATTTTACTTTGGTCACGACAGTGGATTCTCCCGTGAAATGGAAATACGTGGATTGTTTGCCTAGTTCCGGACAGGTTTCCTTTACATTATCCGGAGATCTGACGGGCACCGGAGTCGTGAACTTCCAAAACGGAGTCGGAAATTATTCCTACACATATACGGACGCGGACGGAAACAGCAAAAGCTCCAGCGGATCCGTCGACTTTTCCTCCTGCGGAGTCCCTCTCGTAGTTCTTTAATTTTTTCTCTTGCAGAAGAAATCGTACAAAGAGATCCTTCTTCAGAAATGTCGGATCTCGAAATGCATTCTTTTCGTCCCATTCATATCGCTCTACTAATCCTTTCTTTGGCTTTTCTGTCCGCCCCGCATATTCTGGGAAGCCCGGATCCTAAAAAGCCTTGCTTCGGAAAAAAAATTCGAGGCATGCAATGTATCCCCGCCGGAAATTTCATCCGGGGAAGCAATCGCCACGATTCGGACGAAAAGCCCGAGCAAAAAATCTACCTAAGCGATTTCTTCATGGATCTCTACGAAGTCACGAACGAGGACTTCAGCAAATGTATCGAGGACGGAGCCTGCAAGGAATGTCTTGCAAACGGGACCTGCGATACCATAGGCCCCGCTTACGGAGAATTATATCTCAAACCCAAGCAGCCCATCGTAGGAGTTAGCTGGTACACTGCCAAAGAATATTGCGAATGGGCAGGCAAAAGACTCCCCACCGAAGCGGAATGGGAAAAAGCCGCCAGAGGTCCCAAAGGAAATCTATATCCTTGGGGAAACAAGACCGCGGACTGCAGACTTGCGGTCATCATGGAGGGAGAACGCAAAGGTTGCGTACCACATAAATTGGATCCTCCGAATTTAATGCCTACAGCCAATGTAGGCACCCGTCCCGCAGGTGTGTACGGATTATTCGATATGGCCGGAAACTCCTGGGAATGGGTCCAAGATTGGTATTCGGAAAGTTATGCGGCTTGCGGAAAAGACTGCGCCGGTAAGGATCCCAAGGGTCCCTGCGACGGAAAAGCCCCCTGCCAAGGTTACGATAAAAAAACTCTGAAAAGCGGATCCTGGTGGTGGAACTCCTACTATGCGAGGGGCTCCAAAAGAAGGGCTCATATTCCTCAAAATTTTCCGGAATACCACCATTTCGGGTTCCGATGCGCCAAGGATCCGAGTTAAAAAGCTTTGCAGCGTGAGCCCTGTCCGAAAAAAAATGCGGATAAGCTTTAAGGCAATGCGAAATGAAAACGAATCCAAGCCAAAAAAATCTCCGCCCTTCCAATAGAACTCTATTCGGAATCGGCACCTTCTTTCTAGTCTCCTCCGTTTTTGCGGGTCCTATCCCGAGTACGGAATGGTCCGGAAATCCTCTCGTTCTAAAAGAATGGCATTACGATATACTCCCCTCGATCGCGAACCACGATCTGACAGGACTGAATCGTGCCACACAAATCGCGAAGGATCATTACAAAAGCCTAAAAGAGATCCCTCACTCTCCCATGCAGATCATAGAAGGAGATCTGGAAGCGGGGAACTCCGTCTTCGTATTCTCCACTCGCATTCATAGATCCGAACCGAAAGAGGGTTTACTATCCGTCTATCTTCCTTTTTGTCCTTCCGGATGTTCTCTTCATGCGTCCGACCCCCGATCCGAGAAAGGAATCTTCGAGGAATTGGAAGAAATAGAGAGTCTGGCGGTCTCCTCCAAACCGCGTATCGTCGCAGTGGATAGCGTAGAGAAAAGAATAGAATTGAACCTTTTTGTGAGACCTTTCAACGGACCCAGACACTTTCCGGAGAATCCCGTTTTCGGAACCTTCGAGGAAATACAGAAAGTATTCCTGGGAAAGGCCCTGAGGGTGCTTTTCTTCAGCTCCCTGGAATTGTTTTCCTTCATATTCTTCGCATTCATCTATATCAGAAGACCTCAGGATAAGTTCAATCTCTCCTTCTCCTTATTGAATCTTTCTTTGGCGATATGGTATCCTTCCTACGAAGGCTGGAGCCAATACGTCCTGGATTCTCCCTGGACCTGGGTGATTTTCGGATATTCCTTGGGTGCATTCCTACCGGTATTATTTTACGAATTTACGATAGGGATCTTTCAGGCTCCTCGGGGAAGAATGGGAAGGACATTGCAATTCCTTTTCCTTCTTCTTACGATCTGGCCCTCCCTGGAATTCGGCCTAACAGGAGGACATCATCTCTTCGGAAAGATCGCGTTTCATATATTCCTAGTCGTATTAGGATTCTTTTATTTAAACACTCTGTATATATTCTATAGATACAGCAGAAATAGTATACTTTCCTTTCCTTGGGTGGTAACCGGCCTGATCTTAGTAGCGGTTTCTTCTTTCTACACGGTATTGAGTTTTGCCGGATTCGGCCAGGCCCAGCCTTGGGTAAACGAAAGCTTCCTGGGATTGACGCTACTCTTCAGCTTGGCCCTGGCAAAACGTTATGCGGAAGTATTCCGCGCTCTGGAAAAATCCGAAGGCAAATTAAAATCGTTGAACGAATCCCTCGAGACAAAAGTGGAAGAGAGGACAAGAATCATAGAATTACAGAAGGCGGAGCTGGTCCAAAAGGGAAGAATTCTCGCCAAAGACTTATCCATCGCAGGCAAAATCCAAACCGCGCTTCTCCCCAGAGAACTTCCTTATATACCCAGCGCAAAAATCTCCTACAGATACAGACCCATGATGGAAATCGGAGGGGACTTATTGGACATTCTCTACGATTCCAAGACCAATTGTCTGGGAATGTTCATCGGAGACGTGACCGGACACGGAGTATCTGCAGCGCTTCTCGCCTCTATGTTAAAGATGACATTAGGAGAATGGTCCACTCGGCTCCAAGACCCCGCCTCGTTGCTCTTGCATATACGCAACCAATTCGAAGGGAAATTGGATGGACATTTCATCACCGCCACGCTCGTCACCTTAGACCTGAATACCGGGCAGGCGTTGATCGCAAATGCGGGGCATCCTGAATGTCTCGTTCTCAGAAAAGAAGGAAGAGTGGAATTTTATAGGCCCAAAGGAGTCGCCATCTATGAATCGATTCCGACGACCTACCAGACCGAAGCGGTGGAACTTTTTCCGGGAGACAAGGTGGTTCTCTATACGGACGGGATTCCCGATTCCAGAAATTCGAACGGAGAATTTTTCGGAGAAGAACGATTGGCGGATTTACTCAAACGTTATTCTCAGACTCCCCCGGAAGAACTTTGTGATTCCGTTTTAGGAGGAGTACAATCCTTCCAAGGAGAGAATAACACCTCCCTCCACCAGGACGATATGGCGCTGCTCGTTGCGGAATTCTTAGGCTAAGAAAAAGAAATGCGTCGGAAGGATTCAATCTTCCGTCTCTTCGATTCTTAGAGAACGAATGGAATTTGCGTAATTTATAAGATGTAAATCTTGCGCGATCTTCGCAGCGGATTCCAGGTAAGAATTCACCAAACCGGAAACGTGCTTGTTCAAATGATTTTCCCGGAAATATTCCAATGTCTCCGCCTTTTTTTCCGGCCCCCACTCTTCTCTCTTTTCCTCGGGAAGAAAATAGATCATAGATGATTTTTCCGAATTCTCCAAATCCTCTCCTAAATCCTGGTAATCGTCCAAGAGCCTCCAGGAGATTCCGAAAGATTCGTACATCTTAAGAACGGACTCGGCTTGGTCCTTGGAAAGAAAAGAGCGGGAAAGCAAATACGGCTGTAAAGACCAAGTAGCCATCTGCGATCGGAATCGATTCAGATGCTCGTCCAAATTTTCCAAAACGGAGCGATCGTTGATGGTCCTAAAATACCGGTCCACGAATTCTTCCGCGATCAAAACCCCGTCATGCACTTCTTTTGCAAATAACTTGCTCGACTGCGCATAACGTGACCAAGCTTCCGTCCTGAGCTGTAACAGGGTATGAGTGGTTTGCAGAGAACCGTCGGAGAGATGATCGTCCAAGGAATGTAGGAGCAATGCGGAAGCATGAGACTCCACCAAGAGCGCCAACCAAGGATTGTCCCAAGGAAGGGATTGGGCCGTCTCGTTGATCCAATATAATATGGAATAACAAGGAGAATAATAACGCCTGAGAAAATCGAATCCTTCGGAAAGACGACTCTCCGAATATTTGTATAGGAACAATACGGCTTCCGTACGCAAAGAGGCAGGCAATCCATAGCAAAGGCTGATCGTAGAACGATTCAGAAGTTTGCAAAAATCCTTTTCTTCCCCGGATGTCTCAATAATGCCGAAATCCAAATTCCGCATGCACAATCTCTAATTAAAAATCATCTTTTTTACAATTTTAAACACAGAGAAAGGATTTTTTGTGCAAACATGAATTTTTTTATTCTTCTATGATAAAAAATTAATCCATCCCCATTTGGGATATAAAAATCGCCTAACGTAAGTTTTGCCTTTTTCTTGAACACATTCGGAACGCATATTCCAGAATATTATGTCTCATCCCTTCCGAAAAGGAGAATAAAACCCCTAAACCCCATGCAACGTAGAAACAAAAATCATATTTTATCACCTATTGTTTCGCGAATTCTCGTTCCGACAGAAACGAAAGCACTCTTTTGCAGAATAGATCGGCAGAAAAGTCCATATAAGCCAAAGACGGCCTAGGATTATAGGACTCTTTGCAAAGGGAAACATATTCACAAGAAGGGCATACGCTAACGTCCTCTCCTGTCCTTTCTTTATAGAATGAGGATTCCAGAATATTCTGAAATATTCCCGGAACAAAGATTCCAAATTCTTCTCTAGAGGAATGGGAATTTGTGATCTTACCGTCCACCAAAACCACAAATCTTCCTGCAGTTTCGATATTGGGAGAGAGAGGAAGATGAGGAAGACCGATCTCTTTCGCCACCACATTGGAAAGAGAATTGTCCAAAATGTATATCGGGTAACCGTAAAGACTGAGCAAGGCCCCCATGCGCACCATTTCCACGAATTCGGAAGGAGTCAAAAGATCCTTTTCCACATCATAAGCATCCTCTTCCACTCGATGGAGTTGGATCCAGGTCATGCGCTTGATTCCGGGAAAGTCCTTAAAAGTCTTATCCGTAAAACTAGGCAGGTCCTTTAAAAGACGCTTTCCTACAACGACGAATAACTCCACGCTTAAACCGAACAAGAGAGCGTTCTTGATTCCGAAGATGGCCTTATCATAAGAACCCGGCCCTCTCACTGATTCGTGCAATTCCCGGTTGCCATTCAGACTAATCGTTAAACTGATCCTATCCCCGTAAGATGCGACCTTTTTGCAAAAATCCTCCGTTAAGTGCCCTCCATGAGTATTGAAGAATAGACTCTCGTAACCGATCTCGAACGCGTATTCGATAAGAGGGAAGAATTCCTTCCATAGAGTAGGCTCGCCCCCCGTTAAATGCAATCTACGAAAACCCGCACGATATCCTTCTTGTGCGATTTCAAGGGATCTCTCCCAGGAAATTCTACTCTTGGCTTCGAGTGCGGCTAACGCGAAGCAATTATTGCAACGCAAATCGCATTTAGTGGTGAGTTCTATCGTTAGCCAAGGAAGATCCATATTAGCAATTCAACAGATTTGAATATTCCGATCAAAAAATATAGTATTTTAGGATATTTTTTCCTTCCGGACAGGACTTTTTCGTTCGCCTATTCATTATTTTAGGCAAAGGGCTGTCCCGGAAAAACGGTCTCCTACCCGATCCGATCTCATTTTTCCGGGATCCGAAAGTGGAGAATTGGTTGTAGACTATGCAATGATTACGCCCAACTGTCAATTCCGGCATTGCGTTCGGCATCGATAAGAATTGACAAAGCGGAGAAACGGAAATGAAAAACACGTTTTATTTAATCTTGGCGTATTCTTTGGTATGCTGCTCGTCGATCTCCAAAACGAACGATGTAAACTCTCCTCCCTCCGATAATTACGGCCCCAGATTGGAGACGATCCTGAATCGACTCATCGGCCTCGTGAATCATTCCAAGGTCGATAATAACCTAATCCAGAAGCTGTTATACAACGGAGCGACTAGAATCAATTCGGATTCATTAAGAATTCAGGTGGATCCTTCGTTGCCTAAGAGTATCTACGGAGGCGCCGAATTCGCATTCGATAATCTGGGAGACAATCCTAGAATTTCCGTAAGCCCTTACCTCATAGATTTATTTGAAAAAAGACCCTCTATCGTTTTCTCCATTCTAATCCATGAATTCCAGCATTCCGATTCGTTCTTCTCGAACAAAAAAGGATTCGTACAGACCAGAAAGAATCCGATAGAGAAATATCTTTATGAACTAGATGCCTTTCACGTGGAAGCGGTGTTTATAAGAGACTATATGGAAGGAAATCGGGATTTTCAATTGAGCGAATTCGAGAAATTTCTATCGAATAGTTTTTCAAAAGATAATTTAGGCATGTTTTCTTACGGATTTTATAAATTCGATATGAATCTGATCTTTTCCCTAAACGATATGACTCATTCCAACAAGGCGAAAGAAGTAAAATACGAGGAACTCGCAAGAGTTACGGACGAGATCCTGAATGACGATTATGAAAAATACAACGAGGATTGGGTCCAATTCAACCAAGTAGTCCCTCTATACACGATAGCGACTCTTTATACTCAATTCGTCAGAGATATAGAAACCTATCCTATGACGGACCGGGATATTGCCAGAATGAGTAATTTCAATTTAAAAAGGGACAACCCGAAAGCGTATACAAAACTAGAAGAAATCAATCGTAAGCTGAAAAAGTACGGCAATCGTTTGGATTTTATAATCAAAATACAGGAAAAATATTCAGTCGTCGAATAAACCAAAATCTTATACCGGCTAAACGACTATATTGTCCGATTACCGGGTATTCTATTTTAGTGGGAAAAACCACTAAAATAGAATTATTAGAAATTCCCACTAAAATTTAGTGGACAAAACCACTAAATATATTTTATTAATGAAAGCCCCTAAAAACTAGGGTCTTTACCTACTAAAATCAATCCTCATGAAACCCCAGGTTATCACAGGAAACAAACAATTGGGACAAATCGTGCGAGACCGGCGCAAACAGCTTCGGATCAGCCAAACCATATTGGGAGAAAGGGTCGGTTTGAACCAATCCACCATTTCCGCCCTGGAAATCGGTAAAGCTAAAGTTCGCATAGATACGATTTTTGCGGTTCTTTCCGCCTTGGACTTGGAGCTGATTGTCAGTTCCAAATCGAGCGAAAAAACGGATCGCAATAATCCATGGTAAATACCACGGCACATTCTAGGAGTCTCTTCGTATTCATGAACGGAATACGAGTGGGGACTTTAGTGAAAACCGCCCGGGGCTCTTTGGAATTTTCCTACGAAAAGTCTTGGTTGGAAAATTCCGAGCTTTCCCGCCCTATTTCGCTTTCCCTTCCCTTAACTTCCGGTACATATAAGGGAGATAAGGTCGTAAACGTATTCGATAACCTCTTACCCGAAGGCACTTCGGTTCGCCAAAGACTCCAAGCCATTTTTCAAACTCCTTCTTCGGAAGTCTTCGATCTATTGACTCAAATAGGGTCGGATTGCGTGGGCGCACTCCAATTATTGACATCGGCCGAACCTCCCGAAGATCGAGCCTTAAACTCCATACCCCTTTCGTCCCTAGAAATTGCGGAACGAATTTCACAAGTTCGAATCTATCCGATGGGAATTAGGCCCCAAGAAGGTTTCAGAATTTCAATCGCGGGAGTACAGTCCAAAATTGCCTTACTTAAAATAGGAAATGAATGGCGACTTCCGGAAAGCTCCACTCCTACTACCCATATCTTCAAATTGCAGATCGGCAAAATCGACACAGTCGATTTATCCCAAAGTGTGGAAAACGAATATCTATGTCTTAGAATCTTGCGGGCATTCGGCCTGGAGGTACCTAATAGTGAAATTCTGGATTTCGAAAACATTAGAATTCTTTCCGTCACCAGATTCGATCGAGAATGGAAAGATAATGGGAATTGGATCGCACGTTTGCCTCAGGAAGATTTATGTCAGGTCTTCGGAAGATCGCCGAATTTAAAATACGAGAATGATGGAGGTCCGAACATTAAGGACATCCTAGAATTTCTCGCAAATTCACATAATGCAACCCGAGATCGCAGCGATTTTATGAAGGCGCAAATCCTATTCTTTCTGATGGCAGCCACTGACGGTCACGCGAAGAACTTCAGCATCTTTCTCCGGCCTATGGGAAGATACGAACTCACTCCATTCTACGATGTTCTTTCAGCTTTCCCGTATCTTACCTCCAACCATCCGGCGGAGAAACTCAAAATGGCGATGAGCCTCCGCGGATCCACCGGAACCAAGCATTATGTATGGAATCGGATTAGCGGAAGACATTTCCTATCCGAGGCTAAGCATTCGGGTTTCAGTATAAAAGAGACTTCCTCTTTATTAGATGAGATTGCGGATTCTATGGAATCAATTCTCCAATCCGTCGGCAATAAACTCCCTAAGGACTTCCCGCCGAAGATTATGGAGTCGATCTTTGCAGGAATGCGTAAGACGAGAGATCGTTTGGCAAGAACCGACAAAGAACCATAGGCGCAAACAGCTTCGGATATGGGCTAACGAAGAATCGTTAGAGGCTATTTTTAATATAAGGACATTCTTCCGTTCAGACAAAGAAGAAGCGAAGCCATTCCTTCCAATCCGCGATACCTAAGAGCAAGCGGGAGAGTATCGAATTCTTAGGTTCGTCTTTTGCCATCCTGAAAAAGCGATCGAATAGAAACGTGTGAAAAAGGATTTTCTTCATGGAATCCTGGTCCTCCATTCTCTTTCGTATCCGATTCTCGCAGCTTTTCTTATAATATTCTCCTAGTTGATTCTTAGCGGAAGAATGTAGGAATTCCAAAATATCTTCGGCGACCAGTTGCCCGGATTCCAAGGCAAAATCGATCCCATCCCCTGTAATCGGATCCACAAGACCGGCGGCATCCCCGCAAAGAAAGGCCCCTTCCTTATAAAGGAATCTCTTATCCGTCTTCATGGGAATATGATATCCCTTGGGTTCGGATTCCCAAACTCCGCCGGTCAATTCTTCCCGTAATACGGGATGCTCCAGAAAGAAATCCCAGAGATCGAATGGATTTCGTTTCTCTTTTTTCAATTTATCCGCGGGGATTCCGAATCCTATATTGGCCCTTCCCCCCGGTAGAGGAAAGATCCAACCATATCCGGGAAATATCTCCCGGAGATAGATAAAGTAATAACTCTCGGGATGATTGAGCCTAACGTTTCGAATATAAGCCCTCATCGCGAAGGACTTTTCCGTCTCTTGGAAATGCGACCCAAAGATAAGATGACGCACTCTGGAATGTATTCCATCCGCCCCGACCAGAATTTCACAGTCCTCTTGTCCCTCGGAATGGACCAGAGTAAAGCCTTGGGAATTTCGACGGATTTCCCGGATAGAAATCCCTTCCCGCAGGACTGCACCTGCTTCTTTCGCCTTTTCCAGAACCCTAGCATCCAATGTTTCTCTAGGGATAGTGCTGAATCCGTTTCCGAACATATTTCGGGCGGCTTCCAACTTCCTTTTCTGTCCGAACCAATCGAATAAGATCACATCATCGATTCTTTGTCCCCGCTCAAACTCTTCGATTCCCCGGATTCCCATCCGAAAAAGTGTGTAGAACGCTCTAGAAGAAACTCCGTCTCCGCAGATTTTATCTCTAGGAAAGACCGCCTTATCCAAGATCTGGACCGGAATTCCCGCTTTTGCCAGAAAAAATGCCGCGGAAGCCCCGGCCGGTCCGGCTCCAATGATGGTGATTTTCCTCAACTTTTGTCGCATTCAAAAAATGAATATTAGAAAGCGGATGAATACTCGATCAAGAAAGAAATCCGGCAAAATAACGCATTTGTCTTAGAAATTCATAATTTTAATTGAATTCGGAACGACTATTCCGCTTAATTGCTCCCACGAGTGAGGAAGGAATGAAAAATTTTATTGATTTCATCATTGATCAAAGCAAGGACCCGAATCTGGGAAAAGAGGCTTCGGACGCTCTAGTTTCGGCAAGCGACGCAAAATCCCTATCCGATTGGTTTAGTAAAAAAGGATATTCTGTAACGCCGGAAGAAAGCCAGAAACTCATCGACAATAAGGCCGGACTTTCCCAGGAGCAGGTCAATCAGTCAGTAAAGGCCGGATACTGAAAAGACTTCTAACAGTATTCCTGATTCTATTAGGGCTGGAGAATGCACTCGCAGAGACGGGTGCCTCCATCCCTATACAACAATATTCGATAGCTGACAAGACTATCAGCTTAGCCGATAAATGGTTAGCGATTCCCGCCGATTCCTTAACCGATTCTTATTCTCAGCAGATACCTCGTGAAAAGGAATACTATTCGAATCCAAGTCTGGAATTCACACGAGATCCAAATCTAGCTCAATCGGGCAAAGTCGTTCGATATTTAATAACGATCGATATATTAGAGCAAGATTCCTTATGGGATTCCGATTTCGGGCTCTTTCTTCCGGCGGCTCCCACTGCGAGTTCCGTTTTTATCAACGGTAGCCTGGTCGATACCACTCGGCCGATTATAAATGGGGAAATCCCCAGATTACATGCTAAGCCGCAAGTCATCGAAATTCGTAAAGACCTACTAAAATCCGGTCACAATATTATCGAAGTAAGACTGTCTAGCCTGGACTTCGCCTCCGCGTATGAAGGTTTCGTTTATTTCGGAAATCTACGCTCGATCAAGGAACTTTCCATTTTACGGGTGGCTAAAGCGTTCGCGATCGCTTCCATTCAACTTTTTCTTTTTCTTTACTTTATGTTCATCTATTCCCAAAGAAGAGCGGACAAATTCTATTTAGCATTTGCGCTTTTGAACATTTCTCTTTCCGTTTGGCTCATTTCTTTCAAGGGCTATTCGTTATATCTATTCGACGATCGGCTTTCCTACATCATTCCCTCGTTCATTATAGGATCCACTCCGACCATATTTCTCTACGAATTCCTTGTCTATTTTCTTTCCATAAAAAGAACCAAAGTCGCCATTATCTTCGAATGTTTTTTCGGTATATGTATTGCAACGGTCTTAATCGAACTCGTATTTACTCGGAGCATTTATTATTACTATAGGTACTTATTCGAGATATTCATAAACGGAATCATTCTATTCATATTCTACACATTCTTTCGTATCTGGAAGGACTACTTCAAGGAACAGATCGAAATATCCTATAGCTTAATGCTCGGTCTGATCGTTTTCTTCATTGCGATCATCCACGATATCGGAATTTTTCTAAACCTTATCATCGCCGAACCGCATCTGAACGACGGATTCTTTTTCATGTCCCTTGCATTCTCTTTCGCTCTCGCAAAGAGATACTCCGATACGTACAACACGCTGGAATCCACGCAAACCTCTCTTCGACTACTGAACGAATCCTTGGAAACGAAAGTGGTGGAAAGAACCAAGACGATCGCCGCTCAGAAAGAGGAGATTGAGCAGAAGACTCGGATCCTGGAACGGGATCTGGCCATCGCCGCCAAAATACAATCCGCTCTTCTTCCCTCCGATTTGCCTAAGATTCCCAATATTCGTTTGGCTTATCGTTACGAACCCATGCTGGATGTGGGGGGAGACTTCGTGGATTCTATCGTGGATAGAACGGGCAGAGCAATCGGAGTCTTTATCTGCGACGTTACCGGTCACGGAACGGGAGCGGCTATGGTCGCCTCGATGGTAAAAATGGCCCTCCAGGATTGGTCGGATTATCTAAGCGACCCGGGGCATATGCTCACAAAAATGCGGGCCCAACTCATCGGAAAATTAAACGGCAATTTTCTAACGGCCACCATTGCTACCTTCTTTCCTGAATCGGGACGTCTCATGATCGCGAACGCCGGCCATCCGGAAACGGTGATACTCAGGAAGAATTTTCCGCGTCCCGAATTGTTTCGACCTTCCGGCATGGCTATCAACGAGTCCATGAAGACTCCTTATCACACAGAGATCACGGTTTTAGGTCCGGGAGACAAACTAGTGCTTTATACCGACGGATTGCCGGAAGCAAGGGAACCTAACGGAGAATTTTTCGGAGACGAGAATTTTTTCCAGCTCCTGAGCGGATGCGCGGACCAGGAGCCGGATTCTTTCTGCTCCAGCGTGATCGAGCATATACGGGAATTCACCAAAGAACAGCATAATTCCCACGACGATATGGCGCTTCTGGTCCTGGAATATCTGGGAAAACCGTAGGCTCGCTCCTTTCCTTTTTCCTAATATAGAAAAATTAAATATTTTTTCGATATTAGATCGCTATCCCGAACAATATTTGCAGTTGGGCTCCGTAGGAATTCTGGCGATCCCTGGCTTCCTTTTCCGGTTCCTGCCAATCTTTCTGTACCTGCCTATAATCCAGGTTGTAATTGCTGGAATAGGCTCCCCTTTGCTCATGAGTATGTCTATTCGGATATCCGAGTATGTTTCCTCCCAGATGTATGAAGAATCCGGAAGGGAAAACGTAACGGAAACCGGCTCCCAGGGATACGAACCCTCTCTGCTGGGAGATATTCCAGGTGTAATCCGAATATCGATCGATCGGAACCTGCAATTCGGTCTTTCTTTGCTTCTCTATATAGCGTTCCGTTCCGATTCCAGCCGCGAAATAATAGGGACCGGAGAATGGAAACCATTCCAACTGCACGCTCGCCTGTCTCTGGATTTTTTCGGAATTGGTCAGAGTAAACATACCGGAAAGATCGGACTGGACTCCAGTTACGTCCAAATCGAATCTTTGGATCGTTCTCTGTTCCTGCCATTGCAATGAGACCGCGATCTTAGAGGAGAATTGGTATCCTGTCCCGAACCAAGAGAGTCCGTTTGCGGTAAACCCTCCGAAGAAAAATCGTTTCGCGTCCCTTCGATTTGCTTGGTCTATCTCTCCCGGGATGGGAGGAAGATCCTGGACTCCTCCGTTCTTTGCCGCTCCACCCTGGGCGTAAGCCGCGGAAGAAAAGAGGAGAATGAAAATCGCTATGAGTTTTTTTCTTCGGATATTGGTTTTCATACGAGTATCTAAATCCGATCCAGGATTATTTATTTCCAAAGAAAGGTCAAGCTACTCGGCGGCTATGTAAACGCTTCCTCCTTTTTTCAGGAATTCCTCGGACTTTTCCTTCATTCCTTCTTGTACGGCCTCCTCTCCCGAAATCCCTTTTTCTTCCGCATACTTTCTGAGTTCTTGGGTAAGATGCATCGAGCAGAAATGCGGCCCGCACATGGAGCAGAAATGAGCCGTCTTCATCCTATCCTGTGGAAGAGTCTCGTCGTGAAAGGACTGGGCGGTCTCCGGATCCAAGGAAAGAGCGAATTGATCCTCCCAACGGAATTCGAATCGGGCCTTGCTTAATAGATTGTCCCTCTCCTTGGCCCCGGGATGTCCCTTGGCTAAATCCGCGGCATGTGCCGCGATCTTATAAGTGATGACCCCTTGCTTCACATCCTCCTTGTCCGGCAATCCCAGATGTTCCTTGGGAGTCACATAACAAAGCATCGCGGTTCCGTACCATCCAATCATCGCCGCTCCGATCGCGGAAGTGATATGGTCGTAGCCTGGTGCGATATCCGTTACTAGAGGCCCGAGAGTATAAAAGGGAGCTTCCTTGCAGATCTCCAATTGTAGATCCATATTTTCCTTAATCTTATCCATAGGAACATGGCCGGGCCCCTCTATCATCACTTGGATATCCTCCTTCCAAGCGATCTGGGTCAGCTCGCCCAATGTCCGCAATTCTCCGAACTGAGCCTCGTCGTTCGCGTCCGCGATACTTCCCGGGCGAAGCCCGTCCCCGAGGGAGAAGGAGACCCCGTATTTTTTCATTACCTTACAGATCTCGTCGAAGCCTGTGTAGAGGAAATTCTCCTTATGATGGGCGAGACACCATTTGGCGATAATGGATCCTCCCCTAGAAACGATCCCGGTCACCCTCTTTGCAGTGAGAGGAATATACTGTAAAAGTACTCCCGAATGGATCGTGAAATAATCCACTCCTTGCTCCGCCTGTTCCTCCAGGGTTTCCAGAAAAACGGAAAGACTTAGATTCTCCGCCTTCCCTTTGACCTTTTCCAAAGCCTGGTAGATAGGAACCGTTCCTATAGGCACGGGAGAATTGCGGATAATCCATTCTCTGGTCTCATGGATATTCTTTCCCGTAGAAAGATCCATGACTGTGTCCGCTCCCCATTTCGTGGCCCATCTCAATTTTTCCACTTCTTCCTCTATCGAAGAAGAAAGTGCGGAATTTCCTATATTCGCGTTGATCTTGACCAGAAAATTCCGCCCGATCACCATCGGCTCCAATTCCGTATGCCTAATATTGGAGGGAAGAATAGCCCGCCCGATCGCGATCTCGTTTCTCACGAACTCGGGATCCATTCCCTCCCTCATGGCTGCGTATCTCATTTCTTCGGTGATGATTCCCTTTCTGGCAAAATGCATTTGGGAATGGTTTCGGATCGGCTCGGGTCCGTTATTTCTAGATCGAATCCAAGGTTCTCTCAGCTTAGGAATCCCCGCTCTAAAGTCGGTTGGATTCCATCCGTCCTTCCAAGGACCCTCCGTAGTATAAGCTCGGTAGCTCGTGCCATCAGATAATAATATCTCTTTGTTCGGGATCTGGAATCCGGAAGAATTTCCGTCCTGTTTCGCCGTCATAATGCAACTCCTTCCGAGGAGGCAAAAAAGTCCGGACGCATGCAAAGGAGAAAAGAGGGCGAGACATCTATGCAAAAAACATAATTCTCGTTTGCCTAGGAGGGCGGAGCTAGGTCCACCCTTTTCACGTTTCCCTTCGCAGGCATTACCCTGATCAGGTTCCGGGGACTCTCTCAGAGACGAACTTCGTCCCACCCCCAACGGTTGTCTCCATTGGATTTCGGATTTTTCAAGGAGGCAAGGAGTTTTTTAGGAGAGAATTCGGATCCGGAATCGTATTAACGTTCGTTCGCAGAGATTGAAAGTTTGAGGAAAATCATCTATATTACAAAAGTTTTGCAATGCGCAAAGAGGAAGTGGCATTTATTATTTCTAACTATCGTTCAAAATAAAATTCGCTCGGACGGACTTTTTTCCTCTATTTCGAATATCCTGTTTGACACCCAACTCCCGATCGTTAGAGTCCTGTCCTATGCTTGGGCATAGTATAGACATAAACGGCCCAGGTGAAAAACACTCTAACTATACGAAAAGTTTAAGGAGCTATTAAATGGTTCGTAACATTGTAAAAGCTTTGTTAGTTTTCGCCGTGTTGTCTTCGACTGCCGGCCTGAGCGCAAAGTCTTACATCACCGGAGGCCTCGGTCTCCAATTCGACCTGGGGCAATTGGGCGACACGATCGCAACTGACGGTTTGGACGCATCCGGTAACTACGCTACTACGGATTCCAAAGGTACTACGACCGGGGTTCTTCCTCGCCGCGCTATCATCCCTGAAAACCGTCTACTCAGTTTGCAACACACTACCAACGGTCTCATCAGCGCTAAAACGAGCGGAGCAATGACCGGACTTGTTCTTTCCTTGGGATACGAACATGATTTCGGAAAAGCTTTCTTCTGGAGAGCCAACGCACACTATACTCGTAAAGTAATGGGCGGGGACACCAACGCGAAATTCTTGGGACAGACTTTCTACGATATCACCTGGGATTACCACGCAGTTCAAGTTCCTATCAACGTAGGGATTAAACTCTCCGTTTCCGAAGATGCAGCTTTCTACATCGGAGCAGGGGTTCACTACTTCAACGGTGGATGGAGCCTTGCAGGTAGCAACCGTTTGAACGACGTACACGATGCACTTGTTGCAGCGGGTGTTCCTGCTAACAGCACGGTCGTAGGACTCGTAGCAGACGGAACCGATCCTTCCGCAAACTGGGAAAAAACCACCTTCCAAGTTTCCGGAGTCGCTCCGAACTGGTTGATCGGAGCTCAAGCAAGAATCTCCGACAAAGGACATATCTACATGGAAGCAGAAACTCTGTATTCCTTCAAATATGGTATCGGTCACCCAAGATCTGCCGGTGGAGCGCAAGGTTTAGCACCTAGCGTTGCCTATCCTCAAGTTCTGGGAGGAACCCAGTACAGATTCGGATACAAACACGAAATCTAATCCTAGATTCGTTTTGTGGAATTGTAAAGGCTCCCGAAAGGGGGCCTTTTTTATTTAGTTCGCAATACCAACTTTTTCGATCCCTCGGAAAAGAATCGATGCCTCCGCTCACTTTCCATTCTAGTGCAATCTATTGAAATGGAGATGCACATGAATCGAATTCCGATCCGACTACTCACCGCCCTGCTGATCTTAACACCTAGTCTTTTTCCCGAAGCGAAGAGCTATATCACGGGAGGCCTCGGTCTCCAATTCGATCTGGGACAATTGGGAACTACGATCTCTACCGACGGTTTGGATTCTTCCGGAAATTATGCGACCGCATCCACGGACGGACAACCGGGTGTATTACCGAGACGCTTGGTGATTCCTGAAAACCGTTTACTATCTTTGCAACATACTTCCAACGGTCTCATCAGCGCTAAAACGAGCGGAGCCATGACCGGTCTCGTCCTATCGGTCGGATACGAACAGGACTTCGGTAAGGTCTTCTTCTGGAGAATCAACGCTCATTACACACGCAAGATCATGGGAGGAGACACCAAGGCAAAAGCTCTAGGCCAGACCTTCTACGATATCGATTGGGATTATAATGCCGTTCAGATTCCTTTCAATATAGGACTCAAACTCTCCCTCACCGAAGACGCTTCCTTCTATATCGGCGGAGGAGCTCACTATTTCAAGGGAGGGTGGACTTTACAAGGCACCAATCGGCTGAGTACGGTCCATGACGTTCTGATCCAAGCGGGATTCGCTCCCGGAGATACGGTAGTAGGTCTAGTTTCCGACGGGACCGATCCTCCTGCGAACTGGGAAAAAACGCAATTCAACGTTTCCGGCTTCGCTCCGAACTGGATCATAGGGGCCCAGGCAAGGATCTCGGATAGAGGTCATATCTATATGGAAGCGGAGACATTATACTCCTTCAAATACGGTATCGCTCACCCTAGATCCCAAGGCGGCATCGAAGGTCTCGCTCCTAGCGTCGCTTACCCGATCGTTCTCGGGGGAACTCAGTATAGATTCGGATACAAACACGAAATCTGATTTTAGATTCGATTTTCGGAATGAAAAGGCTCTCGTTTCACGGGCCTTTTCCGCCTCGCCCACCCTTCTCTCTTTAGAATCTTCTCCGGATATTAGCATATTTTGTTAAGTGAAATATAAGCGAGCTAACCCGAAAGAATTACGATACCCTTTTTCGCATAACGGCTATATCAAAGCCTAAAACGAAAAAACAATCGCTGTCTCCGAGCCCTTCAGTTTTGGGTTAAAACATTAAAAAATAGTTTAGGAGACAACTATGAATCAAATCGCCAAAGGATTGCTCGCCTTGTTCCTTTTCGCCACGCCTACTCTTCTTATCGAAGCGAAGAGTTATGTTACGGGAGGCTTAGGACTCCAATTCGATCTAGGGGACTTAGGAGGCACGATCGCCACCGACGGTCTGGACTCGTCCGGTAATTACGCAACCACTTCCACGGACGGACAACCGGGTGTTCTTCCCAGAAAGGCGGTGATTCCAGAAAATCGCCTTCTCACTCTGCAGCACACCACGAACGGGCTTATCAGCGCTAAAACGAGCGGAGCTATGACCGGACTCGTGTTATCGGTCGGATACGAAAAGGATTTCGGTAAGGCTTTCTTTTGGAGGGCCAACGCGCACTACACTCGTAAAATCATGGGAGGAGATACCAACGCAAAATTCGCAGGACAAACTTTCTACGATTTCGAGTGGGATTATAACGCGATTCAGATTCCTTTCAATATAGGTATCAAACTCGCCGTTTCGGAAGACGCCGCGGTCTATATCGGAGCGGGCGCTCATTATTTCAAGGGGGGATGGACCTTGCAAGGTAGCAATCGTTTGAACGACGTTCACGACGCCCTCATCAATTTGGGAGTGACGGATACCACTATCCTCGGGCTCGTCGGGGACGGAATTTCTCCCGTCGCGAATTGGGAAAAAACCCAGTTCAACGTTTCCGGTGTGGCTCCCAACTGGCTCATAGGAGCTCAGGCAAGAATCTCCGACAAAGGACATATTTATATGGAAGCCGAAACTTTATTTTCCTTCCAATACGGGATCGCCCATACCAGATCCGAGGGAGGAATGAGCGGTCTCGCTCCTAGCGTCGCCTACCCTCAGGTACTCGGAGGAACCCAATATAGGTTCGGATATAAGCACGAGATCTAAGTCCCGCGGCAGCGATGCGAAGGGCGCGAAGCGGTCACGGCATTTTATATATTATTTTTACATTATATGAATTTGCCGGGACCGTAGCGAAAGCGTAGCCCGCAGCAGCGCGACCCGAGAAAATCGAGGGGGCCGCCCGAACCCTCTCAAAGAAGATCCGTCCTTCCCACAAGAGGCACGAATTTCACGGAGAGTCTTTTGTTTTCCCTAAGAAGTCCGTGTTTCTTTTCCAGGGTCAGCAGGTATTGCTGGCCCTTTTCCGCTTCCACGGGAAGGGCAGCGATTCCTCCTTCTTCCAGCAAGGAACTTACGAATCCCCCCTCTTCCGGTTCTTTCGGAAAACAAGCGGAGGATACTATGCGAGAAAACGTTTTCTTTTCTTTTAGAATAAGAATAGCATCTCCGCATTCCACACGATTCCTTTCCGTAAACCCGGGGGACCATTCTTCCAATCTGGTTACCGCGGCATGATACAGATCGGGTAGTATTTCCAAAGAAAGAATCTTTGCGCCTAGTAGATCCAGAACCGCAGTGAGATACCCGGACCCGGTTCCTATCTCTAAAACGGAATCCGATTTTCGAATATCGAGTTGAGATGCCAGATACGCAACGATATAAGGTTGGGAAATGGTCTGCCCTCCTCCTATCGGTACCGCTTTGTCTTCGTAGGAATGTTCCCTGTATTCTTCGGGAAGAAAATGATGTCTAGGAATTTTGAGGAGCGCATCCAGGATCCTTCGATCTCGGATTCCTCTCTCGGATATCTGGTGCCGAACCATTCTCTCCCGGGCGAGTACGGTTTCGGGAGAATCGAATCGGGAGACGAAGCCTGGATCAGGATTTTCCATTGACGTCTAGGTCTGATCCAGTATTTTGGTCCTGGGTTCGGCTTTGTAGCTCAGTCGGTAGAGCAGAGGACTGAAAATCCTTGTGTCGGCAGTTCGATTCTGCCCGAAGCCAAAACCCAATCATCCGCTCTTTCTTTCTTCTCCCAATTTCCATAATTCAGTAAATACCAGATCTTCGACGGATTTGCATAGCTCCGGCTTATACAATTTCTTTACCGGAGGCTTGGGATATGTGTGAATTTCGTCCGTGTCCGGAATATAAGTAAGCATCCGGAGAATCTGGTCCTCTCCTTCGATTTCATACATCGTATAGGACATCCCTTTCGCAGGGATAATTTGAGAAGTTTCCAGGTATTTCATTCTACGTTTCTATCACGACTCGCGGTTTTGGAAAGTGAATTTATTCGTAAGCCTTTTAGGGTCCCCTTCTGGATTTGATTTAAATCGGACCTCATCTTCTTAAAAAGCTTGTACGAAAACCGTTCTTTTGTAGGATTTCCCCATGATCTCGTCCTCTAGAACCGACGGAGCCTTTCTGGTCGGAATCACCGGGATGATCGGCGGAGGCAAATCCACCGTAGCCAAGATCCTCGAGGAACTGGGAGGCTTTCGGATCAGTGCAGACGAACTGGCCCGAAAATACACCGACCCGGATAGTCCGATCCGAGACGAATTGGTGGAGGCCTTGGGTCGGGAAATTCTGGACGAATCGGATAAGCCGGATCGGAAAAGAATCGCCCGATTGGTTTTCGGAAACCCCGAGAAGTTGAAGGCCTTGAACGAGACCGTCCACCCAAGAATCCGCAAAGAATTCTTGGGAATCCTAGAGACCCAAAAAAAAGGGACTCTGGTGGTTTGGGAAGTTCCCCTGCTCTTCGAGACGGATTCCTATACTCTTTGCGATTCCACCGTTTGCGTGATTTCCGATCCGGAGACGTCCCTGGATCGGACCGTAAAACGGGACGGAATCACGAGAGAAGAGGCGGAAGCCAGGGCGAAAAGCCAGCTTTCTCTTCAGGAAAAAGCGAAACGAGCCGAATATACCGTTAGGAACACAGGAGATCTGGAAGACCTGCGGAAGGAATGCGTCGAATTGTACGCTAAATTGAGAGGAAGAATAGAATGAAGGAAAAAGTTTTCTACGTTATCAACCTGGACAATAAGAGAATCACGTTACTCTCTTTGTTTCTATTGGGTCTTCTTTTCTCATTCTTCTTTCTGGGCGTTTCCGTAGGAAGAAAACGGGGTCAGGTCCAGGAAGATCTCGCGTTAAATTCCCAAGGAGGACTTTCCTCCTCTTCTTCCTCCGTTAGCCAAAACATGGAAGAGTCCGTAAGAATTTCCGAAAACAAAAGAGAAGAAGAGGTTAAGTTTCGTAACCTCCCTCCCGGCGCGGAAGTAGTGGATCTGAATTCGGAAGTCTCTCCCGCCAAAAAAGAGGAGCCCTCCAAGATTGAAGTCGATGCGCCTTCCCATTCCTCCTCCGAGAAAAAAATCGTTCGGAGAGAAAAGGAACCTAAAAAATCGGTCTCCGTCGCCTCTAAGAAAGTTTCTCATCCCCGCAAAGTGGAAAAATCGGACGACGATTTCTTCGTCCAAGTCGCCGCATTCAAGACCAAAGAGAAAGCGGACGAATTAAAATCCTCTCTCGGCGGAAAATCCTATGTGAAGAAAACGAAAAACGGGTATTTTACCGTTCGCATGGGCAATTTTCCTTCCAAAGACGAGGCGGAAAAATCCATGAAACGACTTCCGTCCAATCTGAAAGACAAGGCTCTGGTCTCTAAGGAATAATTTCCTTTATCTAGGAAGACCGTTTGTCTATTTTCGGACTCGAAAAGAATCGGCCGGGGAACTCTCGGATTTTTAAATTGACCGCCTAACCGGTAAACCCCAAGTTCGTTGTTAATAGAAATGGATTTGAAAGAACTCGAACCAGTTCGTCTCGCCGTCGTCAGATCCACCATCGTCAGATTACGCCATACTTATTCGGATCTTTTAGGCTCGATCAAGGGATACGACGGCATTCCCGATTTCTTCGAGAACAATCTCTACGCTCCCAGCAATAAGGAAGAAAGGGATAACGCTCTCGAAAGTTTGTACGAAAAACTGAAAACCGTGGCCGGAAAATCCATGACGGACAATATCCACGAAATCATCCAATTGAACAAGCTCACCGATTCTTTGGATTTCGATACAGCCAGAATCGTGATCGAAAACAAACTCATCGAAAACGATACCATTCCCCAAGAGGGCCTATATGCCGCCTTGGGAGCCGTCGGTCGATTCGACGACAGAAGGGATCAAGTCCGGATGGTGGGAGACACCTTGAGATTCTTCTTTTCCCTCTCCAAGCTCCCTATGGTAAAACTCATTATGGCGCCGATTAAAGTGGCTGCCTCCATGGTGGGAGCCACTTCTCTCGTAGATACTATGGAAGCGGGTTATAATCTTTCCACTAAGATCAAGGATCTGCAACCTTTCATCGAGGCGTTCCAGGATAGAGAAAACAGACTCCTGGGAAAACTGATGAACGGCGAACCTCATTCGAATTAATCCGATTCTCTTTTTCCAGACTGCAAATTTCCCTCTTGCTATTTTTTTCGCGTGAAAGGAAGCTTTCTCCCGATTCAAAGCGCCCTTAACGAGGATGGAAACATGTTTATAGGACATTATAGCGCTGCGTTAGCGACGAAAAAGTTAGAACCGAAAACCCCTCTCTGGGCGACCTTCTTGGGCGTTCAGTTCGTGGACATTCTATTTATGGTATTTATCGTATTCGGAATCGAAGGAATCCGATTCGTACCCGGTTATACGGAGATGAATAATTACGAATTATTCTTCATGCCTTATACTCATAGCCTAGTAGCCGGAATCCTTTGGGGAATTTTCGTATTTGTAATATTTAAATTCTTAATCTTAAGAAACAAAACGTATTCGGATTCCCTAAAGACCAAAATTTCGTCTCTCGTAGGTTTGTCCGTCCTTTCCCATTATTTCCTGGATCTGCCGATGCATACACCCGATCTTCCTATTCTTTTCGATTCGGGCCCGAAATTAGGTTTCGGAATCTGGCATAACCGTAATCTTTCGATCGCGGTGGAAGTGATCCTTACTGCCCTCGGACTATTTTTGTATTTCAAATCCACGAAACCGGGACCCACTTTCGGAGGGAAATACGGGATGCATATCTTCGGCGGATTCCTTCTGGTACTCGCTATTGCAACACCATTCTTTCCTCCTCCTCAGACGGTAGTGGAATTTTCGACTCAGGCTTTATTCGGGTATTTACTACTGGCTCTTGTGGCAGGCTGGCTGGATTCCAAAAGAATACCCGTAGAAACGAATTAAGATTTCTAAAATATCCGAAACGAATCGAAAGAAAAGGCGAGATTGATTGGCTGAAATAAATTTAGAAAAACGTAAATTTTTTCCTGGATTCGGAGGGGCTTTTCTTTTGGTTATAGGCATTGTCCTTCTTTCCATAACGGTCGGATTGACGATCAGAGGAGTTTCGTTTTCGGAAGATTCGAATACGAACCAGAAATGGGAAATGACGATTACGAATTCTTTCGCTTTCGGAATCGTCATCTTAATCGGCTTTCTAATCTCTAAGAGGAGAGCAAAAGAAGTATTTCGCATTTCCTCTCCGGTCCCGATCGAATCCGCTTCTCTCGCAATTACGACGATCGGGTTATGCATTCTTCTTTCCGATTTGGACAATGTATTCTCCCTGATTCTTCCTAAGCCCGAATTCCTCCTCGACCTTTTCCGCAATATTATCTCCGGAGAGAATGTTTGGATTACTTTTCTTCTTCTCTCGGGAGTGGCTCCGGTTACGGAAGAGCTGTTATTTAGGGGCCTAATTTTGGACGGGTTCTTAAGGAATTATAAAAGGATCACTGCATTTCTACTCTCGGCGTTCTTATTCGGTTTGGTCCATATAAACCCATGGCAATTCATAAGCGGATTTATAGTAGGAATCTATTTGGCCTGGATCGCTTACGAAACCGGTTCGATTTTCCAGGCCATACTGATTCACGCGATCTTCAACGGACTTCCCGTTTTTCTCATCCAAGTCTTTCAATGGGAAATCCCCGGATTTACTGTACAGGCAGAATACGGAGAACCCCAGGCACTGCAACCCGCTTGGCTGGATATTGCCGGCCTTTTGATTTTTGCGATAGGTATGATGTTTACTCTTTTTCTGTTCGAAAAACGTAAGCCTATAGAAGCCGAAATTTCCGGATAAACTAACCGAAGAAAGCCGATACTTGTTTCGGATTTTTTCTTTTGGTGTAAAATTTGACCAGTTTAAAGAGTCGAAAAATCCTATTAACGACTGCCCGTATACATTCCAACACGGACCAAACTTTTTCCCATAAACAAAACGACTAGAGGAACCCTCATTCATGACGTCTATATCCACACAAGAAACGAATCTGGCCGAGAAAGGAGCGATTAGCATCAATCGGATCCGGATCGGATTTACCATCGTAATGTTGGCGATTAGTATGGTTTCCTTGGCAACGGACACCCAAGGAGCCACTACTAAGACGAGCACCTTCCTCAATACTCTGATCGAGCTAACCGTTTTGGGTTATGCGATCGCTCAAATCGTTCTCATGAGAAAAGGAAAATTGCCTAAGTTCCTACCTCATTGGCTCGTATACATGGATATTCTGATGTATACCTTGCTATTTATAGTAGTGACCGTTTATTCGCCCAGCTTGGAGGCCATGGTCACGAGCCTGAAGATGCCGTTCTTCATCATGCTTTACTTCTTCGTGATGATTTATTCCGGACTACTCCTCTCCGCTAGGACCACCCTCATTGTAGGATATCTGGCCTTGATAGGCACATTCTCCATGAATTATTTCGCCTGGAAATCCGGAGTCAATTTCGAGTATGTAACCGATAAGCCTTCCGAGATGTCCTTCTTCTTGGAAGGAATCAAGCTCGTATTCTTCATACTGGGTATCCACATTCTTTACGCGGTAGTAAGATTCCTCGTGAACGTTTCCGACATGGCCGTTGCGTCCTCGAAAGAAGCGGAAGTCCGAAGTGCCGAGGCGGAAAAGACAAAAGATAGAATTACGTCCGAGGCGAACACTCTCAGCAAGAACGCTTCCGAAATGAGAAACGAGATGGATACGCTGAATACCGAGATCCAAAGCCAGGTATCCAGCATGGAACAGATCAGCGCTTCCTTGGAAGAATTGGCCGCGTCGACGGATAGCGCTGCGGAGTTCGTGAAGGCTCAATTCGGAAAGATAGAGGAATTGAATCGGGAAAGCGACACATTAAACTCCATTCTTAAAGAAGTAAGAACCGCTACCGAATCCTTATCCAAAACGACCGAGGAGTCCAAAGGATACAGTACGGAAGTCTCTGCGGCGATGGAAATACTCGGATCCAATTTCAGCGAAGTAAGCAAGTCCTTCCAGAAAGTGGAGGATGTGAACCAAATCATGAGAGAGATCGCGGATAGGACGAACTTACTCGCGTTAAACGCATCGATCGAGGCCGCAAGAGCGGGAGATCACGGTAGAGGATTCGCCGTGGTAGCGCAAGAAGTAGCGAAACTAGCCGATAGCGCCTCCGAGAATGCGGCTACGATATCCAAGATCATATCCGAGGCGGCCAAGCAGATCACCACAGGAAATTCCGCGGCCGAAGAAACCAAGCGTAAGGTATCCGTGCAAGAGTCCGGATTTTCCTCCGTTGTTTCCAACCTGGACCAATTGCAATCCAGAGTGGCGAACCAAGGAAAGATCCACGATTCTTTCTTAAAATCCTTCCGAGAGTTATTCGATCTTTCCCGACAACTCGAATCCATAGCAAGCGAACAGAAGAACGGGACCAAAGAAGTGGTCCAGGCTTTGAGTTCCATAGAACAATCCTCTAATATCATCGCGGAAGGCTCTTCCAGAATGAGAGTCAATCTGGAAGAATTATCCGAGCAATCGGATCGCTTAGTAGGAAGCAAAACCGAATAGAAACCAAAGGCCTGGCGAACCCAACCGGGCCACCCTCTTTTCAAATCCCCTTGACTTCTCTCTCCCTTTCGAAAAACTGACCCCATAACCTCAAAAACGCGAGTGTGGTGAAATTGGTAGACACGCCAGATTTAGGTTCTGGTGCAGTAATGTGTGGGGGTTCGAGTCCCTCCACTCGCAAAAACTTTCCCCTCCGAAAGCAATCCATTTAACATACAAAGTAAGTTTCGAGGGACTCGAAGCGAGAACTTGAGAGCGTTTTAGCGACCTAATGGGAGCGTAAAAAACGCGACCGAGCCACACGATGTGGCGAGGCAAGTTCGAGACGCCGTGGAGCCCAGTCGAACACGAAGTGAGACTGCGAAACGGCGAGTCCCTCCACTCACACAATCGCGACAGCAGACAGCGATTGTAGCCCTCCTTTCCCCTCCGAAAGCACCGCGGAAGTGATACGAAGGGGAAGTCCGAAGGACCGGAGCGAACGCGCAGCCCGAAGTAGCACGGTGCTCGACCCTGTCGAGCATCCGCCCTAAACTTTATTCCAATTTTGGAATAAAGGCAAAATGGCCTGGGCCAATACCAAATCTTCCGGTTCCGTGATCTTCACGTTATAAGGATGGGATTCGACCAGCTTGGATTCCAAGCCGGCTCCCTGGGTCCAAGTGCAAAGATCAGTGGGCTCGCTCTTTAAAGGAAAAGTCGCAAGTTTCTTAAGTATATCTCCGCGAATCGCCTGAGGCGTCTTCATGAACCAAATCTTATCCCGATCCAAAAACCGAAAACCCGCACCCTCTTCCTCTAAGACGGTCTCGTTATTTCGAGCCGCCAATGTCGCGATTCCGGAGCCTTCCGTTTCCAACCCGAGTCTGTCCAGATCCGAAATCGCCACGAACGGCCTTGCGGCATCGTGTACCAATACCAGATCCGTTCCCGTAATTTGCAAGCTTGCAATTCCGGATAACGTGGATTCATGCCTCGTCTTTCCACCCTCTACGATCCGGTCTCTTTCTCTCAGGTGCGGAGCGCAGATTTTTTCCGTCTCTTCCGCATAATCCCGATGCGAAACGATTACGATCTCTTTGGTCTTTCCCCATTCCAGAAATGTTTCGAGGCTATGGAGAAGAAGGGGCTTTCCCTCCAATTCCAAAAACTGCTTCGGGACTTCCGATTTCATTCGGGATCCGATTCCCCCGGACAACAATATTACGTAAATATGATTAGAGGGAAACCAGGATCTCATTCTGTATGGATTGTTCCAACGTCTGTTTTTTTCGGACCAATTTCAGGCTTCCGTCCTTATCCACCAATACTTCCGGTGACTCAGGATAAGAATTGTAGTTCTTCAAGGACATGGAAGAGCAATAGGCTCCGGCTCCTTCCATTACCACCAGGTCCCCTATCTCGGGGACGAGAGTGGTCCGTAGCTGAGGTCCCCCGCCTTCTTCTTGGGTGATCAAGTCCCCACTCTCGCAGCAATGACCTACATATACGAAGTCTCCGGTCTTTCCTTCGGTTTTTCCGTTTTTAGGAATCACGACTAACGGATGTTTTGCGGCGTACAGAGAAGGTCTGGTATTCACATCCATTCCCATATCCAATTTTACGAATGTGAATCCTCCGTCTCCGGTATTCACTACGTCGTCCACTTTGGTGAGTATCGCACCGTTATTCACCATCAAGAAGGATCCGGGCTCGATTTCCATCGCCAATTTTCTTCCCTTCTCTTGGGCGAATTTTTCGAAGAGTTCCTTCACGGGCTTTCCGATCGTCTGAGGATCCGTCGTCTTCTCTCCGATCATTCTTCCTACCTTGAATCCTCCGCCCAGGTTCACGGTTCTTACGTCCGGAAACTGATCCACGATTTCCAGAGTATAATGAGCCACCGCCTTCCAAACTTCCGGATCCGATCCGGAACCTATATGGGTATGCACTCTCACTAATTTGAGTTTGTATTTATCGAGGATCTCTTTGACCTTTCCGATCTCTTCGTGCCAAATTCCAAAAGAGGACGTTTTTCCTCCTACATCCGTCTTCTTGGTGGCTCCAGACCCCAGTCCCGGATTGAATCTCACGCTCACTTCTCCTCCTGGGAAAAGTTTACCGAATTCCTCCAATTGTCTTAAGGAGCAGGCATTGAATTGCACTCCGGAATCCACAAGCTCCTTTAAGGAGGAAGCCAATTGTTGGGACGTTAGTAGGATATCCGACGGTTTGTATCCGGCTAGGATCGCCCTTCTCACTTCGTGCTCCGAGGATGCGTCTATCTTGATTCCTTTATTCTTCAGGATTTCCAGTACCGTTCTTCCCGGATTCGCCTTCATAGCGAATCGGACGGTGATTCCGTAAGCGTTCGGAAAAGCCAGAGTATCGTCGCAGCTTTTCTCTATTCCTTTTCGGCTGTACACAAAAACCGGAGTGCCGTAAGTTTCCGCAATTTTTCCCGCTTCTTCGGGAGTCAAAAATTTAAGATTTTCTATTGATTGCATAGGGTTGGAGGGTTTTCTAGATGTTCTAGGCCATCTTTCCGATCGGTCCGGGTTTTTTCAAAGGCAAAATTCCGTTATGGCAGGCAAAATCACTCATCTGGAAGCTCTCTCCCAAGTGTGCAAACATTTGGATCACGGTAGTTCCGAACAGAGAAAGATCGCCAAGCTATTGAGAGAAGAGAGTACTAGAAAATTCGCAAATATCGGAGCCATCGCTCCCGATATCTTCTACTTCTATCATGTTCTTTCTCCCGTAAAAACCAAGAAGGCTCTTCCCTGGGGTGACCTAAGCCATCACGAAAAGGTTCTGGAACTCATACTGAATTTCCTGGACCGAGTCCTAACGGTTGAGGAAGGAATCTATAGAGATCGTTTCCTCGCATTCACCTTAGGTTATATCATTCACTGCGCGGTGGACGTGGTCACCCATCCTTATATCTTCTTCATCTCCGGAGATTATTATAACGCGGATCGCGAGATCAGCAGCAAGGCACAGTACAATCATATGAGAGTGGAGTTCGCTTTGGATTCCTGGCTTTTGGATTTCCGTTGGGGAATGACTCCCAAGGCTTACGATTTCGTGCAGCACGTAGATCTGATTTTCAAGGGCAAAGACGGAAAAAAGAAAATGGATCCCATGCTCTGGAATTTTTGGCTCCGAGGTTTAAAGGAAACTTTCCCCAAAGAATTCAAAGAAAAATATATTGGCTCCGAAGAGAAGATCATTCCGGGAGACATCCTGAACGAATCCTTTCTGGGTTATCTTTACTTCCATCGCTATCTGGATTCCCGCAGCAAGTTCGTGCGTGCGGCTCTAGGTTTTTTGGACAAAATCACTTTTCACAAGGTCAAGTCTTCCGTTCTTATGCTTCCCTTGAAAGAGCATATAGATAAAAGAATCATGAACGAAGAAAAAAGAGAATGGTCCTATCCTGCGGATCCTAGTCTCGTCCGTAACGATTCCTTCGTAGAACTCATCAACCGCTCCTGCGAGGCCGCCAAAGACGCGGTGACCCTGGCCTGGGGTTACGTTCACGATAAGACCTCCCGCGCCTCTATGATTAAAGAATACCAAGGGTACAATCTGGATACCGGACTTAGGTTCCACGGCATCGACAAGATGCGCCAATTCTCTCCCTTATGAATCGGAAATATTAATATCCAATGAAACACGAACCGGTAGATTTTCTCACCAGATACTTTGTAGTACTTTTTAGGGAACGGATCCAGAAACGCCTGGATTCTCCGGATCCTATCCGCAAGCTCTCCTATCTCGTTTTGATCCTTCTTTTCCTGAACGGATTTTTGTTCGTCTTCTCCGTGAAGGATCTTTGGCATGTGCCCCAGGCGGACAAATACGAGAAGCCGTCCCTTCTCTACGGAATCAATTCCGACGGAAATTACGAACCCATCGCGGAATTCTACAGATTCTCCCGGATCGTCCTGACCGAAGAAGATCTTCCCGGAGGTTGGGACAATAAGGTCATACGATGCTTCGAATCCACGGAAGATAATAATTTCCGCTCCCATAAAGGCCTGGACCTACGAGGAATTTTCCGGGCCGCCATGGTGAACCTTCTTGCAGGAAGAGTGAAAGAAGGAGCCTCCACCATCACCCAACAGGTCGCGAGACTCAAATTCTTAAACACTGAAAGATCTTTCCTAAGAAAGGCCAGAGAAGCATGGCTTGCACTCCTACTCGAAGCCACCTTCGACAAAAAGACTCTGATGCAAATTTATCTGAACGAGATTCCTCTCGGTCACGGAACCATCGGAGCCGGAGCTGCCTCCCGATTCTATTTCAGAAAGGATCTCAAGGACTTAAGCTGGGGAGAAGCCGCCCTTCTCGCAAGTCTTACCACTCGTCCCAAGGAATTTTCTCCTCTCGTAAATCCTTTCGTCTCCGAAAGCAAGGTCCGGGTCGTCTTCAAAAAACTCGTAGAGAACGGAATTCTGGACAAGGAAAACGCCGAGAAAGAATTCTCCGCATTCTCCGAATATTATATCACTCTAAATCGTTCCCCCAACGACTCCGCGTTCTCGGATCGTCTAAATCGTTTTCCTTATTTCACGGAATACGTCCGTAAGAATCTTTCCCGTTATATCCCTCAAGCCCAACTCTACGAGGGGGGACTCAAGATCTACACTACCTTAAATATCCAACACCAGACCCAAGCGGAAAAGGCCTTGGCTGCGGGTCTCAAACAACAGACCCAGCTCTCCAACCAAAGAGCCTTCACTAAAATCGACGCATTCGAAGACGCCTATGGATCCACTTTCCAATTATTGGCAGACCTTCACGATCTTCCCGAGTTTAAATTCAAAATCTCCCGCTCCTATCGAACCTTCAATCGAGCCTGGCAGGAGGATCTGAGAGACGAACTTTCTGTACTCAATCTGATCTCCGGAACGGAAGGATTGGGAGAAGCGATCGATTGGAATTATAAGACCCAGGCCACAGAGGACCATCTTTTACCCGTAGAAGGGGCTCTTATCTCCATACGCCCCGATAACGGCTATATCACGGCCATGGTGGGAGGATCGGGTTTTCGTTCGGATAACCAGCAAATCCGGGCGTTCCAAGCCTATAGACAGCCCGGTTCCGCATTCAAACCGTTAGTCTATGCTTCTGCCATGGAATACTATCACCAGCATCCGGACGACAAGAAGAATGTAACCGCCGCTTCTCTTTTCGACGATTCTCCCCTCCAATACGTCTTGGAAGACGGAGACGAATGGAACCCCAGCAATTATTCGGGAGAATATTCCGGTTTCATAAGGTTACGCCAGGCCCTGGAACTTTCTAGAAACAGTGTGGCAGTTCGATTACTGGAGCATACGGGATTGAACAATCTTCTTCCCAATTTGGAGAGAATCCTACAAGTAGAGAATCGAAATCTTCCCAGAGACTTTTCGATCGCATTAGGAAGTTTTGAAGTATCTCCTTACGAACTCGCAAGAGCTTATGCGGTATTCGCCTCCGGCGGAAAACAAGTGTTTCCTCTTAGCGTACTTTATGTGGAAGACCAGAGCGGAAATCTGATCAAAGATTTCCGAAAAGAATTCGAGGCCAAAGAAAAGAAGAGACTCGTTTCTCCGGAAGTCAGTTATATCATCACTTCCATGATGGAGGACGTAATCAAGAAGGGCACGGGAACCGGAGCCAGATCCTACGGACTCACGAGACCCGCGGCAGGAAAAACCGGGACTACGAATAATTTCAGAGACGCTTGGTTTGCAGGATACACTCCCGAACTCGTGGGAGTGGTTTGGGTAGGTTACGATACCGGAACACTTTCTCTAGGAAGAGGAATGTCCGGCGCAGTCGTCGCGGCCCCTATCTGGGGGAGATTCATGGCGAACGCTCTCTCCAAGGAAAAATCCAAACCCTTCGATTTCGGAGACGCAAAAATCGTAAAGAGAACCATCTGCTCCATTTCCGGAAAACTTCCCGGCTCTCATTGTTACCAGACCGAAGAAGAAGTCTTCGATAAAGATACAGTTCCTAAGGAAGTCTGCGACGATCATAAAGGAATGACGGAACCCGATCCTACTCCGGACCCGCATCCGAATCCGACTAAAAAGAAAAAGCCCAATCTATTCGAAGGAGACGAAGACGTCATTCGGTAAAATTTGAATATAGTGTTCGCGATGTTAGGGTTGCGACGCTTCTAAAGTTGACAGCAAGCTGTCACCGACTCCGACCTGCGGCCGGTCGTTTCCAATCGAACGACCCGTCGGGAGTGAGATTCCCGAAGGGTAGCTGAAGTGCAACGAAGCTAAATTTCGAATCAGATAAACTGCATTATAAGCACACGCCAGCTTCTAAGGGCGCTGCGGAAGGGGGAAGGGTCCCCCTCGCTCCAGCCGCTCCGCGTCTTCCGCTACCCCCTCTCCGGGAATATCATCCTTCGAACCCCGGACCAATCCTTCGTCTCTTGTCTTCCGTCCTCTGTAAAAAGAGTTGTCGATTTCTGAACCGATCACCAAATAGATGAATCAGCAGGCAGGAGTAACAGATGGCCATCGGTAAGGATAATAATAACAGCGTAATCGGCCCCGGTTCCATATTTGAGGGCAAATTCTATATCGCTGGATCCCTACGTATCGACGGAAAATTCGAAGGGGAAATTAAGACCGACGACGCATTATTCATCGGCGAGACCGGAAAGGTCCGCACCAATATCGCAGCGAGAGAAGTGATCGTTGCGGGAACTTTGATTGGAAACATTAAAGCCGAAAGCGAGGTCAGACTCGAAGAAACCGGACGTCTTTTAGGAGATATTATCGCTCCTTCCCTTTCCTTGGCGAAAGGAGTGGTGGCTAAGGGTAATATTACGGTTACCGGGGGTCAAAAGAAGGACGTGAAAAAGATCGTGGAAGAGTCCTTTGGCGGAACCAGAACCCTAGACAACGGAAAGGAAGAATAATCCGAGGCCAGGCTGATTTCTTTTTTCCCTCCTCTTTAGATTCGTCCCAATCAAAAACTCGGGTGGGACTCCACCCGATCGACCGATACTCATAATATGATCTTCAAGAAGCCCAGGCAATTGACCTCCGGAAAAGAGCTCCTCCGGACGGATAATTTCACCCTGATCTACCTGGGCTCCTTCCATTTCCATTATTCCTTTTATTTTCGAGGAAACCTCTATCATGGAAACCTGGACTTTCGCAGACGCAAGTTCCGGATGATCCCTGCTATCGCTTCGGTATTATTCCTGTTACTTTTCCTAGGAATCTGGATGAGTCCCTCCAACGCTTCTATGGAAACCGCGAGCACTGAGATAGAGGAAAACGATTCCGAAGACCTGAAGGCCAAGAAAGGCGACGAAAAATTCCTAGAAGAATCGGAGAAGGCGAAGCTCACGATCCTTATGGCCAACGAGATCCGAAATCCTTCCGACAAGAAAAAGCAGCTCAAGGTCATCACCTACAAGGTAAAACGCAACGAGTCTCTCTCCGAAATCGCCACTCGTCACAAGGTCTCCATGGAATCCATCGCGGGTTCTTCCAATATCAATATGGAAGACACTTTATATCCCGGACAAATATTACAAATCCCGAATAAGCAAGGACTGCTTTATAAGGTTAAGGCGGGGGATACGGTTGCTAAGGTGGCCTCCCTCTATAAGGTGAATCTGGACGAGATCGTAGAGGAGAATAAACTGGACGATTTGGATATCCTACGTCCCGGCCAGAAAGTATTTTTACCGGGAGCGGTCATTCCGGATCCTACTCCCAAATGGGTGGTCCCTGTCACTTCTCATGTCGTGACCTCCAATTACGGTTGGAGAACCTTTCCCCAACATAAATTCCACGAGGCCCTGGACCTGAAGGCGAATTACGAAGTAGTGATGGCCGCTAGAAACGGAAAGGTCATCTTCTCCGGCTGGATGGGCGGTTACGGAAATGCGATCGTAATCGAGCACAACGACGACTTCAAGACATTATACGCGCATAACTCCAGGTTGAATGTAAAACGCGGAGACTACGTGGTAGCCGGCAAAAAAATAGCCACCTCGGGTTGTACCGGATATTGCTTCGGACCTCACCTGCATTTCGAGGTGATTCATAAGGGCAAATCCGTGAATCCGGGCAAATATCTGAAAGGTCTCTCCTATAAGAGAGGCGGAAAACCCAACCATTGATATGAAAAAGCTTCTTCTTTTCTGTCCGTTTTTCTTGTCGGTCTATTGCGGTCCCTCCGTTTCGGAATACCTGGATAAGAGAACCAATCCGATCTATTCTTCCACGCAAGGTATCGAGGTATTCTTCTTCACTTCTCGCGCGGTCAATCCTGCGACTCAAATCGCCTGCTCGAATTCTTATTTCTTAAACTTCGGTATCCAAACCCAGAAAACGGGAAGTTGCTTGGTGAGCGTTCCCGCCGACAGAGAAGTGGGCGCCCTTCCCTTCGGCCTAGGAAACCGGGACAAGTCCTTCCAATTCCTGGAGCATAGGATTCCTAACGGTGACAAGATTCCGCAGGATCAGGAAAATATCTGGTGGAAAAAACTGGAAGAGGATCCTTTCGAAGAGGTCATAGTCTTCGTTCACGGCTTTAATGTTCCTTTCGAAGAAGCCGTTCTTAGATCCGCTCAACTCAAATACGATCTAAAATTTCCCGGCAAAGTGGCCCTCTATAGCTGGCCTGCGGGAGGAGACGGTTCCATGTTAGGGACCCTCTTCCTACGAAATACCTACGAGAAGAATCTTGTCTCCGCAAGAAGCAGTCGGGAGAATTTTAAGAATTTCTTAAGAAGAATGAGTAAGACCGGAAAGAAAATCCATCTACTCGTGCATTCCATGGGGCACCAGGTAGTGTTGAATTCCGTAGCGGAATTGGCAAAAGAAACCCCTGGTTCTCCGTTCCTAAAGGAATTGGTTTTAAACGCTCCCGATTACGATACCGGAGAATTCATTCTCCTACTGGATCCGTTACTGAAATCCTCTACACGCGTCACATTGTATTGTTCTCCGGGTGACTCCGCACTATTCGCTTCTGCCCAGATACATCAGGCGGGTAGATTGGGAGCCTGCTCCAAGTTTCCGGGTGTGGACGTGGTGAATGTGAATCCCATCGATTCCTCTTTGGTTTCCTTGGGACACGGATATTATTCTTCTCGTCCCATTCTTACCGATTTGTACCAGCTATTCCTGGGACTAAGCGCGGAAAAACGTCTATTCATCCGCAAATCGCTTGGGAACGAAAACTATATTCTTCGCAACTGATGGAAATTTCTTATTTCCAACGTTCTTCTTTCGGGCAAATCTCTCGTCATCCTTAGATATAACGTTAGACGCTATACCTAAATCCGCTCCGTACTAATCCCTTCGGATTAGAGCCTTGTTGTAATCTTAGAGACGACATCTCTTCTTTTAAAAAAAGAACGTTGAGATTCGATTTTACTTGCTTCCTAGGAAATAAAATAACACTGACCTTTTTGAGACACATTTTCGGGAATCATTCCTTAATTATGTGGTTGAAACTGATGCTTTTCTTCGTAGATTAAGAGTATGCTCGCGAAACCTAAGATTCTTGTGGTCGAAGACGAAATCATTGTGGCGGTCAACCTAGGGCAAAAACTGAAGAAATTAGGTTACGATCTAGTGGGCATTACTTCTTCAGGAGAAGAGGCGATCCAAAAAGCGGAGGAGAATCATCCGGATCTCGTACTAATGGATATCAATATAGAAGGCAATCTGGACGGTATCCAAACTGCGGAACTTCTTAGAAATCGTTTCCAAACTCCGGTTATCTATCTTACGGCATACGCTGACGAAAACACTTTAAATCGGGCCAAGCGAACTCAACCTTTGGGATACATCGTAAAGCCTTTCGAGTCCGACCAACTCAGATCCTCCATCGAAGTGGCTCTCTATAAGAACGAGCTAGAGCATCGCAGTCGTAAGAATGAGGAATCCCTCAAGTCCACATTGAATCATTTGGAGTCCGGTATCATCACCACCGACGAAAACGGTCTGGTCATATTCTGCAATCCCGTCGCGGAGAAAATCATCGGACTTTCCTATCCCGAATGTATCGGGCAACCTCTCACTAAGATCTTGAAACTCGAGGAATCCAATTCGGTTCCATTCTCGGTTCCGATTTCCGAGGTTTTAGGTTCCCATCATAGCGTGGAAAAATCCGGAATCTTAGCGGTGGATGTGGGAGGAAACAAGACCTCCCTTTCCTATAGCATCTCCCCTATTCTGAATACGGAAGGTAAGTCCACGGGCACCATTACCGTTCTTAGATTGGGAGATTCCGACGAAACCAATCAATCCTATCTGAAGGAAATCCATCATAGAATTAAGAATAACTTAACCGTAATTTCTTCTCTTCTGAGCATGAACGCTTCCAACCTAAAGGACCAAGAGAGTCTAGACGTATTCAAGGATAGCCAGCATAGGATCCAAGCGGTTGCGTTACTACACGAAGTATTGTATGAGAATCACGATCTTTCTTCCATCAGTTTCGATCTATATGTACGCAAGCTGACGGACCTACTCTTCGAAGTGTATAAAGTGGACCGGGAAAAATTCAAATTGAGCCTGGACATCCAAGCCTCCCGCATTCCTAGCGAAATGGGAATGAACTGCGCTTTGATTATCAACGAACTTTTAACCAATTCCTTCAAGCACGGCTTCAAAGACAAGGAAGGCGGCTCCATCTCCATCCGATTTAGTTTGGACGACGGATTATATTCCATGGAAGTCAAAGACGACGGGGTCGGATTCAAGGGTCAAATTTCTCCCGGTAAAAACTCAGGATCCTTAGGTCTGTCCTTGGTCGATTCTTTCGTAAAACTACTGAGAGGAAAGATCACCCTGGAAGGCGATAACGGTTGCAAGGCACTTCTCACCTTTCCCGCAAAGCACGAATCCTAAAAAACGTTTTACGTCTTCATAGAAAGCGAGGATTCTGATCCCGATGAAGACATCTTTTGAATTTTTCGAAATCGTTCCCAGACAGGACGGTGTAGCAGTAGTCTATTTGAATCGCCCCGAAAAAAGAAACGCCATGAACTGGAGTTTCTGGAAAGATCTGCCGGATGTCGTCGAAGAGATCAATAATGATCCCAAAATCCGGTCCTTCGTAATCGCCGCCAAAGGAAAATCCTTCTCCACCGGCCTGGATCTGGAGTCCTTCTTCCAGGAATTCGGCTCCGTCATTCGGGGAGAATACGGAGACGGTCGTAAGAAATTCTACGAATTCATATTACGCATGCAGAAGGGGATCAACGCCGTGTATGATTCTCCCAAACCTTCCGTCGCAGCAGTGCAAAAGCATTGCATCGGAGGCGGCTTGGATTTAATTTCGGCCTGCGATATCCGTTACGCAACCTACGACGCAAGCATCTCCTTAAGAGAAGCTAAGGTCGCCATCGTGGCCGATATGGGATCCATCAATCGTCTACCTTCCATCATCGGACAAGGACATACCAGAGAATTGGCCTTTACCGGAAAAGATATAGACGGAGAAGAAGCTTACAGGATCGGCTTGGTGAGTAAATTATTCAAAACCCAGGAAGAAGTTTTAGAAGCTGCGATCGCGACCGCCTCCGAGATTGCGGCTAACCCTTCCCTGGTCGTCCAAGGTGTGAAAGAAGTTATGAACTTTGCGGAGGGTAAACCTCTTTCCGCCGGACTCAACTATGTCGCTCTTTGGAATTCCAGCTTCTTGGATTCCAAGGATTTTCGACACGCCTTACAATCGTTCCAGGAACGAAAAAGGCCGGAATTCAATAGGGACTGATTTTAAGTTACTTACGCGTACAGATCCAAGAGTCTGGATTTTCCTTCCGTCGCTTGGGTCTGCAATTGAGACTCAACGCTTAGTTTGATCAATTTGGAGTTCAGATCCGCCTGGGTCTGAAAGATTTCTCTAGGCAGATTTGCGATTCTTTCGATCATGAGCGATTGGCTGGTTTGGTTGCCGATTTCCATTTCCTTTTCCTCCGAGATAGCCTGGATTTTTGCGGGCTTTTTCTTTCTCTATTCCCCCGTTTCAATCATCGGTTGATACGAGGAAAACTTGATTATTTTCCGTTTTTTTTTAACCTGTCCCAGTCGTGGGATTTAGGGATCTAATCGTTAGCGCCATCCATAGGGAAAGGCAGAGAGAATTCACCAAAGCATTCAATCTATACAAGGAGTCCCTGAATTTTACCCAGAATTCCAAAACGATTCTGAAGGTCAAAAATCGCCAGGCTTGGTGCCAGTATTATATTGGAAATACCAGAGAGACTCTGAACCTATTCCAAGAGCTCTTGGATCATTTTTCCTCTCATCCGGAAAGCAGACTCTATTATGCGAACTACCTAATCAAAGTTCACAATTACAAACTCGCAAAAAAGATTCTCTCTCATGCGATCGAACTCTTTCCGGATCAACTGGAGCTCTACCTCACTCTCGCGAGCCTTCTCAAAGACACGGATCGTTCCAACGAGGCGATCCAAATTCTAAAGCAAGCCTTGGCCCAGGAAAAATTATCCAGAGGTAGAGGGATCAAGAGAAAGGATATCTGGGCGGAGTTGGGTTATTTGTATTTCCAACGGGGAGATTATAACTCCGCTTTGGCCTCCTTAAAGACCGCGATGAGAATGGACGAAGAGGAGACGTTTCTCCATTACGATATGATCGCCCAATGTTACCTAAAGGTAGCGGATCATAAGAACGCTTTGAAATTCATAGACCTTTACATCAAATATTTCGGAGAATCGGACGCGGATATCCTCGTCATCAAGGCCAGAGCTCATGCGCAGCTTTCCGAAAGTCATTTGGCCTGCGCTTCCTTGCTGCAGGCCTACTCCCTGGAGAACGGACTCAAACTCTCCGCGGAAGATATGGTGGACTTCGGGCCTCTTCTCCAAACAGGATTCTTCGACACTCTGGAGAATGTGGAGATAGACGAGGCCTGAACCGGATTCCTCGATCCTTGATTATCTTTTCGCCGACCTGAAAGATTCATTCAATAAATCGAATACTACTCCGGATCCTGCGATCGCTCCCGAAGCGACTGCCAATACTACAGAATGGCGCATGCTGGAATTGTCCCCGCAAGCAAAGACTCCTTCCACGGTAGTCTGTCCTTTTTCGTCCACCTTATAGACTCCGAATTCGTTTCTTTCGCAGCCTAGATTTTCTCCCAACTTGGATTTGAGCTCCAAAGGAAAATTCGGCGGGCAGAATAGTGCCTGTCTTTCTATCCGTTTACCGTTAGAGAGTTCGACGGATTTCAATTCTTCTCCCTCGAAATCCAGATTAGAAATTTCCTCCTCTATCAATTGGATTCCGTTGTTCTCCAAGAGTTGCCGATTCTCCTCCGAAAAGATCGCTTTTCCGTTCGTAAATAAGATCAAATCGGAAGAAAGACTTTGGACCAAAGGCAACATATGAAACGTCATTTCGTTATTGGAAACCAATCCTAGCTTAAAGCCCTTGGCCTCATATCCGTGGCAAAAAGGACAATGGAAAACGGATTTACCCCATAACTCTCGGAATCCTGGAACGGGAGGCAAACGATCTTGGATGCCGTAAGCGAGGATCACCTTCTTGAATAAATATTCGGAACCTGAATCCATCTTAGCTCGAAATCCGTTTCCGATTTTTTCCAAGGATAGAACCGATCCTTGATAAGATTGGATCGTCTTATATTTTTCCAAATCCTTTCGAACCTGTTTTCTCCATTCCGCAGGATGAATCCCGTCCCTACTCGGAAGATTATTTATATGAGAAGAGGCTAGGTTTCTGGGACGATTATCGTCGCAGAGTAACGCGGTCCTACTGATACGTCCCAAAGTCATGGCGGCGGATAATCCCGCAGGCCCTCCCCCTACTATTAACGCTTCATAATCGAATTTCATTTTATTTGTGAGGCATTCGGTCGTAAACACGACGAATGTCTTTCTCCTTTTGAAATTTTCATTCTACAAAACCCAAGGTCGGACCAGCGCCGATCGCAACAATATCAAAACTATATTTTTCACTTTTTTCATTTATTAATACTTATTAGGTATCAATAATTATTTATTGATCGCAACTTACTTGACTTATTCATACTCTTTTGGTATCAATAGTCATGAAGCTGGAGAAATTGAAGGCCTTCGTTGTCGTAGCCGACGAATTGAATTTCAGAAAAAGTGCGGAAATATTAGGGATGGCTCAACCTCCTCTCACTAGGTTGATCGCTTCTTTGGAAAAGGATCTTTCCACAAAACTATTCGAACGAACCACTAGGCAGGTACAACTCACGAGTGCCGGGATCTATCTCTTGAAATCCGGAAAGGAAATCATCGCTCAGGCGGAAAAAGCCGAAAGAGAAGTTCGAGCCATCGGAAAGATGAGATCCGGAAAGTTGAGCGTTTCCTTTTCGAGAGCCTGCTTCATGGCCAGCCTCCCCGTCATCATTCGGGAATTCCAAAATCGCTTTCCTAAGATTAAGTTGGAATTACAGGAAGAGAGGAGCGATAAGATTCTAAAAGGTCTGAAATCTGGTCGTTATGACGTCGGATTCTTGGACGGAACGATATCAGACTCCGAACTCAAAAACCGTGCGATCCGGGACGAGGCCCTGTGCGTTTTACTTCCGGATCACCATCCTTTGGCTAAAAGGAAATTCATAGAGATTAAGGATCTGAAAAACGATACGATCATTCTTCATTCCAAAAAAGAGGCGGGAGGGTTTTATAATGCGATCCTGCGTCTCTTCGAATTAAGCGGGATACGCCCCGATATCTACGTCAAAAAGGAAAAAGCGATCTGCCCCGAATTAGTGGCCTCGGGCAAAGGACTTTCCCTTAGAATTTCCGGATCCCACCCTTCCCATTTTCCGGGTACAGAACTCGTTCCTATCAGAAATTCCTTCCTTCCCGTTTCCGTGTTTTGGCTGGAGGAAAACGAAAGGCAGGAGTTTAAAAGTTTCTTAAGCTTTGTGACCGAAAAGGATATTTTGAGAAGCAAGGAATCGGAATGTCTGATGGAGATTTTGCCGGGGCTATCTTAAAAGTTTTTATTTTCTTCCATTTTGCTTCTTATCCGATTCGACGATCCCGTCCACCATATGAATCCTTCGTAAAGCGAGCGCCGCGTAGTCCGGATCGTGAGTCACATATAAAATCGTGGTCCCATTCTCCCTATTTCTTTTTCGGAAAATTTCCATGGCCTTGTCCCCGTTCGTAGTGTCCAGATTACCGGTCGGTTCGTCAGCAAAGATCAATGCGGGTTCCATCACGAGGGCTCTCGCGATCGCCGCTCTCTGTTGTTCTCCTCCCGACATCTGAGAAGGATACTTGCCGCTACAATGCTCCAATCCGAAATCCTTAAGTAGTCCTCGGGCAAAGTCCCTTTTCAAAACTTCTTCTCCGATTTTACGTGCAGGCATTAAAACGTTTTCCAAAGCGGTCAACTCGGGCAATAGATAATGAAACTGGAAAACGAATCCTATGTTTCGATTTCGAAACCTATGGGCCTCTTTACTCTCCATTTGAAAAAGATCTTGGCCTTCTAGATACACCTTACCGGAACTCGGCTCGTCGAGTCCGCTCAGCATATAAAGCAAGGTGGATTTTCCCGAGCCCGATCTACCCGTTAAGGAAACGAATTCTCCTCTCTTTAATTCGATATTCACTCCTTTGACGGCGACGGTAGGCGGTTCTCCGAAGGATTTGGTCAAAGACTCGCAGCGCAAGATTATATCCCGATTTACAATCGCCTTCCGATCGGATACGGAGGAACTCCTTAGCACATTCTTCTCCTTTTTCAATTGCTGCCTCTAATAATCTCTACCGGAGAGAGTTTGGAAGCAGACCTGGCGGGAATATAGGCCGCGATTCCGCTAGTGATCACGGACAGACAAAAAGCGTATAAATAAATCGTATAATCCCAGGAAATCCTCATAACGCTCGACATCATCGGACCTTTCGTATTAGAACCTCCTATCGGATATCCGTCCAGAGCATAACAAGCTAGACCTCCTACCAGAAGTCCCAGCAATGCACCCGTAAACCCCAAGAGCAAACCTTGGATAATGAAAAGCCGTATCGTATCCTGTTCGTCGAAACCTAAGGACCTCAGAATGGCGATTTCCTTTTTTTTATGATTCACCACCATATTTAGAACATTATAAATTCCAAATGCAACTACCAGGATTATGGTGAATGTGGTCGTATCCCTCACTATATTTTGAGTTTTAAAAACGGCGAGAATACTTTCATACGCTTGGTCCCAACTCTGCACCTTGTCCCGGGTAAGATAGGACCATTCAGTCGCGACTTCCGACGCTTTGGAAACGTCCTTGAGTCTCACTACGATCTCGGATATCATTCCATTCGACTGCGTAATCCTTTGCACTGTCCGAAGGGAAGCGTAAACTGTACTCTCGTCGATGAGACGATTTCCGACGCGAATCACTCCGGTCACTTTCAGATTGGAGATACTTCCGCTAGGAGATACGACCTGCAAGATGTCCCCTTCTTCCGCGCCCAAGCGCTCCAGCAGGCCGGCGCCTACAAAGATGCTATCCCCGCCCCGATCTAAGTCCCGCAAATTCCCCTTTTCCACATAACTTCCGATCGTGGTAACTTGGGTTTGTCGAACCGGATCTATGCCGAAAAGTTTCCCGGGAAGGGTCTGCTTTCCGAACTTGAAAATCAATTGGCGATTCAGTTGGGGTGCGTAAGCTTCCACTCTATCGTCCCCATCCAATTTCGAGAACCAACCCTTAACGTTCGTCAACTGGGTGGAGTCCGTTTTACCAGACGGGGGCTTGATCCAACGAACATTGGAATCCGAGAAAAACACCCCGCGAAAACTTTCTTCCTTAAGTATTTCGTCCCTGGGAGAGATACGAATCTGAGCGTCGTTGTTTACGAGTTGGTCCGTTATGTATTCCTGGAAACCCAGCATCATACCGGAGAATACCACATATCCCGCCGTTCCGAGTAGGATTCCGAAAAAGGTCAAAAACGTCTGCTGTGGTCTACTGATGAGTTGGCGGATTGCAAGAAAGAACATTAGAATTCCTTACTATTTCCTATCCATGAGAATCAGATCCGTCTCCAGGATAGATTGATCCAGGACTTCACACCATTCTCCATCCACGGCTCCGATTTTAGCCTCCACCCATTTGGATTTTCCTTCCCTCCGAATCCGAACTCTTCCCTTTTCCAAGGCCTTGACGGGAATCAAGAGAGCCTTTTCCTTTCTGGAGACTTCCACCGCGACATCCGCGGTCATTTCGGGAAGAACTCCCTCCGGCATGGAAGCGACTTCTACATTAACGTAAAATTGTCCGTCGGAAGGATACACCCGACTTACCGTTCCGCTCAATTTATTGCCTCTGATGGTCTCGAAGCTCAACTCCGCCTTCTGGCCGGGTCTGATTCTAAGCATGGAATCCTGATCCAAGGAGAGAAGAACGTATGTCTTCTTTAGATCAAGAATCGTTAATACGGCATTCCCGGGCATGACCACCTCTCCCTCTCTAAAAGGGAGAGAGGTAACGGTTCCCGTGAAAGGGGCCCTAAAAAGAGTACCGCTATCCGTATCCAAAAGCTGCGCACCTTGCTTTACTTCCTGTCCTTCCTGAACATATAGCTTACGGATAGAAGCAGTTACGCCTAATTTCAGATGGTAGACCCGATCGGATTTAACGGTTCCGAGCGAATAGACCAATTCTACGATCGGTCCGACCTTAGGTGAAACTTCCTCCCTCCCTCCTCTAAATACCAATAAAGAGAAAACCAGTAAGGGTAATAAAACGATTAAGGAAAGGATAACTTTCCCTTTTTTAGAATCTTTGAGTTGCCGAACCCATGCGATTAGTTTGTTCATGTAGAGCTGTTTTCGATCGAATACTATTCTTTTCTTATATACTGTTCGGATATTTAGGTCAAGCGCTGAAGTGGGAAACAACCGAACCCAAGGGAATCCAGACCAAAAAAAGGGACAAATGAGATTGCCTCCGATCTTCCCCCTAAAAAGGCCCCGAGTCGACCGTGGCCTAAGGCTTCTCCGCTAACTTCTTTTTCGCCAGGTCCACAATCTTGAAATAATCCGCCATGCTCATCCGATTCTCCCCCCCAAGCTTAGAATTCGCGACCTCGCTATGATCGTGAATATATGGAATATTAATCTTTTGTAAATCCTTTTGAGTGATTACGATCGTCTTACTTCCTTTCGTAACCGTAAGATAATCTCCGTCGGGACTCATCCTGGAATGATCTTCCTTATTCTCCAATTCCACCTTACCCTCGCAGTGGCAAATGAAGCTCATACCGTCGTATATATTCGCATAAAATTTGGTTCCCCTGACTCCGGCGGTCGTAGTGGGAGTAACGAGAGAGAGCCCCTCTCCTTTTCCGAGTTTTCGGACTAGGATCCAGGAGCGCCCTTCTTCTTGCGTGAAAACCTTGTCCTGTTTTAGAGAGTCTACTCGGAAACGGGAGCCCGACTGAATTTCGATTATGGAAGCCTCTTCTCCTATAGCCACGGTGGCCAGGGATTTTTCCCCGGTTACCAAAACATCCCCCTCTTTCAGTTCGTCGGATATGGATGCGGTGAGTTTTTCCTCTCCCCTTTGGATGTGAACACTTCCTACAGTGAATACGATTTTACCTGTTCCGGAACTCGATTCCGCTTTCTTACAAAGGCTGAATGACAAAACGACGGAAAGAAGGATTGGGATTGAAACGAGCTTTTTCATAGCCCGCGATTTTGCTTTATCGGATAAGAAGGTAAATTCATTTTTGCGAACCGTAGCCAAAGTTTGGAAATTTCTTACGGCGACTTCTCCCCGCCCGAATCGGAGCTTAAAGAGGATATTTGAATTCGCTCCTTTTTGCTTTACCGATCGTAAAAAAGGCCACCTTATACCCCCAATTGATTAGCTGGTTTCGATCGGATTCCCGAATTCTATCCAATCTTGTAGGAAGAGAAGCTACATTGCTCCCGTCCCAACCGTCGTAATCGAGGACCTTGTCCAGAATTCTGGAACTACCCGCAATGGATAAGAACCCTCCCTTTCTTCTTCCGGATGAGAATAATTCGTGCATTTGCCGAAGCCTCAGATTTCGAATCTGCAATTCCAGAGTATCGATCACTCTTAGGAGCTGGGAAAACCAGTTTTTGCCCTGCCTCGCCTTAGTTTCATAAGGCGCTCCCCCGTCGCTGATATAGATCGTTTTATATTTTTTTAAAGCGGATTCCACCCCGAAGTTATCGTAAACTCCCCCGTCCACCAACACGATCTTATCCATGCCTTCCGTCGTCTTATTTCTAGACGCTTTCCTTAAGGAAAGAACGTAAGGAGAAAGGAAAGGGGGAAAAGAAGAAGAAGCCGCGACGATTTCGGAAAGCTTCAAATCCAATCCGTGAATGCTAATCCCCTTCCAATCCGAAAATTCTCCCTTAGTGAATTTCCATAAGGATCCGGTATTCAAATTCGAGGCGTGAAATACGAATTTGGGTTTTTCGGGTAAAGAACTCAAACGGACCCCGCCGAAGAGCAGCCTATCGTAACTATCCCTAAGGCTACGATTCACGAGACCGGGGATCAAAAATCCTTTGGCCATGGATTTAAGGTCCAAACATCTTTCCTCGGAGAATTTTATGAGAGGAATCACTATCTCTTCTCGTAAATTCGACGCGATGCCTTTGAAACCGAATCTGAGTTTTTCCCATTTCCATCCTAGATATGCCGCAACGATCGATCCTCCCGAAACCGAACTGATCTGAGCTAGTTTAGAAAGGATTCCGATTTCGTTCAAACGGATCAACACTCCTAGATGAAAAAGCATAGCCCTGAAGCCGCCACCCGATAAACAAAGTGCCGTTCCTTCGATCAAGCGTTCGCTATTCGGAATCGTTTTCGATTCGGTCGCTTTTCTTTTTTGCAAGTTTCTCATTCTATTCTCTATCGATAGTTTCTTGCCCAAAGCAATCATTCCAAAAAAAGAATTGATCCTCTCCGTATATCCCCACCCTGGGAATGAGAAGAATATTCCCTTCCCAGGATAAGTCGAATGAAATACTACTCAGTTGCAGAAATCGATATAAATAGTGTTAGATGGGTTCCCTCTTATATTCGTAACGTAACCAAGATGATCGAAGAAAAAGGAGGTAGGTATCTAGCCAGAACCACCAATATGGAAAAAATGGAGGGAGAAAGACCGCTTCCCCAACTCTTTCTGATTATCGAATGGCCCTCCAAGGAAGCCGCCCGAGACTTCTACGAATCCGAAGAATACAAACCTTATCTAGAAAACAGACTAAAAGGTTCCAAAAGCGAATTCTTTCTGGTCCCGGGAGAGGATGTGAACGGCGTAGCCCATATACGGGATTAAAGTTTTTACCTAAATCGCTAGGATTGTACTGGCGGGATTGCGTAAACGCTGGCTTTCTATCCAAGACAAACTGCAGAGAGGGATTTATCCTTCCTTGTGGGAGTTCCTACGCCGTTTAACAATCCTTGCGGAGTCGCAACATGCCTCGATACCTCATCCTTTGCACAGTTTTCCTTTTCCATTCCGTTCTCTCCGCGGAAGAGATCACGGTTGCGGTTGCGGCCAACTTCAAAGGACCGATGGAGGAGATCAAAATCGAATTCCAAAAAGCATTTAAGGATACCATCGTACCGGTTTATGGAGCTTCGGGACAGCTTACGAGTCAGATCAAGAATGGAGCGCCCTTCGATTTATTTCTTTCCGCGGATATGAAATACCCCCAGGATCTTTTTAAAACCGAGTTTGCGGTCTCTTCTCCTAAACCTTATGCGATCGGGATCCTGATTCTATTGGGGACCAAGGAAAATAAAAACAATTCGGACTGGAAGGAATTACTCTTAAGTCCGGAAATCAAGCATATCGCGGTAGCAAATCCTGCGAGCGCCCCCTACGGAGAAGCCGCTGTCCAGGCCTTGAAACACTACGGGATCTACGAGGCTCTCCTTCCTAAGATCGTCTTCGGAGAAAGCATCACACAAGTGAATCAGTTTATCTTTTCCGAATCCTCCGATTTCGGTTTCACTTCCAAATCGGCACTTCACTCGGAGAGCTTTCAAAAAAAACAGATCTCGTTTCAAATCGATCCCAAATCCTACGCCCCCATATTGCAGGGAGTCGTGATGCTGAAATCGGTCCAAGGCCCTAAGAAGAATGCGATCCAAAATTTTTACGGATTTCTATTCACGAAAGAAGTCCAAAATATTTTACTCAAATACGGATACGAGTTACCCAAGCAACCTCGGAAAATCCTAGATTAAGAAAGGACGATTCGATTCATGGAGATAGATCTCACCCCTTTCTATCTGACCCTAAAACTATCCTTTTTCACGACCTTGATTCTATTAGTCATAGGCGTCCCCTTGGCTTATTGGCTAAGTTTTAGTAGGAACTCCTACAAGTACGTTTTCGAAACCTTGTTTAACCTTCCCTTGGTCCTACCCCCTTCCATATTAGGATTTTATCTTTTACTACTTTTCAGCCCTTCCGGATTTCTGGGAGAATTTCTGGAGTATTATTTCGATCTAAGATTGGTATTCAGTTTTTCGGGAATCCTGATCGGCTCCGTCGTATTCAGCCTTCCGTTCATGCTTCAGGCGTTGCAGGCCGGCTTCTCCTCCCTGCCTCCCTCATTCTTCGAAGTCGCCCAGGTTTTGGGAAAATCCAGATGGGAGACGCTATTTAAGGTCGTTCTTCCCAATTGTAAGCCAGCGATTTTGGGAGGCATGATTCTTTCCTTCGCACATACCATAGGAGAATTCGGAGTCGTTCTTTTGATCGGAGGTAGCATCCCGAACAAGACCAAACTCGCCTCCATCGCGATCTACGAAGAAGTGGAGGCTATGAATTACGGTAACGCTCATATTCTTTCTATTCTGCTTGTAGCGACATCCACATTAGTGCTGCTTCCTCTCTTCAAGTATAGAAGGAGGGTAAATTTTCTGGGTTCGCAAAAGGCATGATCCGAGCGGAGATTCGAAAATCGTTCTCAGGTCCGAACTTCGAAAAACTGGACCTGGATTTCCAACTTCAAATCGAGAAAGGGGATTTCGTAGCCTTATACGGAGTATCCGGAGCCGGGAAGACGAGCCTGATCAAGATGATCGCGGGATTATTAAAACCGGACCGAGGAATAATAGAAGTCGACGGACGGATATGGTTCGATTCCGAATCCAAAATCGATCTTCCGATCCGAAAGAGAAATCTAGGCTTCGCATTCCAAGAGAACTCTCTCTATCCGAATCTGAACGTGCGTGAAAATCTGGAATTCGCCCTTCCTTCCAAGAATTCAGATCGAACCCTACTCGAAGAGCTAGTCTCCATTATGAATATCGAAAGTTTAATGGAGCGAAGAATAGAAGGTCTATCCGGCGGACAAAAACAAAGAATCTGTCTGACCCGGGCCGTGCTGCGAAAACCCGAATATTTATTTTTAGACGAGCCATTCTCCTCCTTGGATCGAGGTATGAGATTCCAACTACAAGCCTCGATCCGGAAATTACATAAAGAGCTACAAACGACCACGATCCTCGTCAGCCACGAGATTCCGGAAATATTCAAATTATCGAATAAAGTTTTCTTAATCGACTCGGGAAAAATTCTTCGATCGGGAACACCTATGGAGATTTTCCATAATAAAGGGAGCGATCATAGAATCGTAAACACTGGCGAGATCGTGGATATAGACGCCGGAGGAACGCTGACAGTATGGGCCATGAACACTCTGATCAGAGTGGAATCGAATGAATCCTTTTCTATCCTTAGGCCCGGAGACAAGGTGGAAATCGAATTCGATTACAGGGAAATCAGAATCGTAAAGACGGAATAGATTAGAATCTACCCGCCGGGTTCTCTATCATTCTTTTAAGAATATGGGAAATCTCTGTCCTGCAACTTCCGCAACCCGTTCCTGCGCCTGTGGTCTTGCCGATTCCCGCAAGACTATGCTCTCCCTCTCGGATCGCTTTCTCGATATTTCCTTCTCCCACTCCGATACAGGAACAAACTAATTTTCCCATCGTAGGCTTCATGATCTCCCCTCCGGAGAGGAGGAATTTTCTTCTTTCGCCCAATTCTATTCCGGAGAGAATCCAATCCTTAAACTTAGAGTATTCGGATTTGTCCCCGACGAGAATGGCGGCCACTATTTTGTCGTTTCTAATTATGATTTTCTTATAGATTCTGCTCTGACGATCCAGAAAAGTGATTTCCTCGAAGCCGCCGAAGTTATCGGAACCGTTCTCCAAAGGGATATCCGGCAGACTGATCGTGGCCAGATCTAATTCAGAGATCTTTAATATATAGCCGTGGAGATATCCTTCGAAACTATCGAAAGAGTAGCCGTAAAGATTCTGAGCGGCTATTTTCGCTTCTTCCGTTACAGCCGCCACTGTTCCGTAGATTCCGGTCTTATGCTCCGCCATCTCGCCGATGCAATAGATATTCGGATCGCTTGTCTGTAGAAAGGAGTCCACGAGTACGCCTTCCTTGCATTTCAAACCCGCCGACTTCGCGATTTCTATATTGGGAGTGGTGCCTATTGTGAAAATGATTCCGTCGGCGGAAATAGATCGTCCGTTCGACAGTAGAACCGATTCGACTTCATTCTCTCCTATAATCGCTTCGATTTCGGCCTCGAAGACCAGATCGATTCCTCTATCTAAGATTTCCTCTTTCAGAATTTCGCTCGCGATCCTATCCAAGCGCTTGGACATCAACCGATCGCTTCTTATGATTACCGTAACGTTGACTCCCATGGAGGCGAGAGCGGCGGCCAATTCTAAACCTAGGAGACCTCCCCCCACGATGATCGCGGATTTTCCCTCTTGGAAATATTCCCGGATAGAATCAGCATCCGACTTATTCCTGAGAGAAAATACTCCCTTTCGATTCGAGAAGGATGGATCAGGACGGATCGGAATGCTTCCTAAAGCCAAAATCAATTTATCGTAAGAATAAAGATTTCCTTCGGAATCCCGGACCTTCTTTCCTTCGGGATAAACTTTTACGATCTCAGTCTTCGGGAGCGTATCAATATCCAAGGAATCGATTTCTCTTTTTTCCATGGCGGATAATTGACTGAAGGTTTTCTCCCCACCGATATAATCGGGCAAAAGAATCCTATTATAGAAGGGATCCTCTTCTTTACAGATTACGACGATCTCGTCTCTCGGGGCGGAAGGCCTGTAAGATTTAATAAATTCTAATGTTGCGGTCCCGCCTCCGATAATTAAGATCTTTTCCCGGGGTTTTTTATAAGGAACGATATTCACCGCAGAGATTTTAAAACCCGGTTGCTTGGATATAGGATCGAAACTAGAATCGGTCAAATTATTGGATCGGGAGAGGTCGGTGCCGTTCCTTTTTCCCCAATGCATCGGCAAAAACACCACACCAGGCTTAAGAGCCTTGGAAAGAGTGATCTTAGTCCTCACTATTCCGCGAGAATTTTTGACTTCTACGAGTAGGCCTTCCTTCAGATTGTATTTCGCCGCGTCCTCGGGATGCATCTCCACATTCGCATCCCTTCTATGCTCCTTCAATTTTCGAACCTTGCCGGTTCGGGTCATGGAATGCCATTGATCCCGAAATCTACCGGTGGTAAGAATGAAAGGAAAGTCTTCGGTGGCTTTCTCGGAAGGATCCTCGTAATCCACCGCGTGAATCTTAGCCTTACCGTTCGGTCTATAAAACTTTCTATCGGTGAATAACCTATCCGTGCCCGCTCCGGAATCGGAAGAGAACGGCCACTGCACCGATCTTTCCTTTTGTAGAATCTCGTAATCCAATCCCGAGATATCCATACGAGTACCCCGGGTCAGACGGCAGAATTCCAGAAAGATCTCCTCCTCCGTTTCGTAGGAAAAGTATTTCTCGAATCTCAATTTACGGGCGAATTCTCGAATAATCCAAGCATCGGGCCTAGCTTCTCCCGGAGCCTCCAGAATCTTCGGAAGATAAGTGATTCTTCTATCCGAATTGGTCATGGTTCCGCTTTTCTCCGACCAGCCCGCCGCAGGAAGGACGATGTCGGCGTAAGGTAAAGTTCCCACATCCATAGAAATGTCCTGCACAACGACTAATTCCGCGTTCGCGAGTCCCTTCTCCAAGGTACTGGCATCGGGAAGGCTAACCGTAGGATTCGTACAGACGATCCAAATCGCCTTTAAGCGACCTTCATTCAATTTTTCGAATATTTCAGTAGCGCTAAGGCCCGGTTTACTCGGCAGATCGGAGACCCCCCAAAAATCCGCGACTTCCCTTCTATGCTCCGGATCGTCCAAATCCCTATGTGCAGGGAGTAAATTACACATTCCTCCGACTTCTCTCCCTCCCATTGCATTCGGCTGTCCGGTTAAGGAGAATGGACCGGACCCAGGTTTACCGATCTTTCCTCGAAGTAAATTGAGATTAATGAGAGCTAAACTCTTATTGACTCCGATCAAACTTTGGTTCAATCCCATCGCCCAAAGGCTCAGAAATCCGTTCGATTCTCCGATCATTCTAGCGGCCCTTCTGATTTGCTCGGTAGATACTCCGCAGATTTCTGCCGAGGAATCCGGGTCCATGGAAAAGACCAGATTCTTCAAATCCTCGAATCCTTCCGTATTATATATTATGAATTCCTTATCTATCCAATTGTTTTCGATCAGAATCCTGGCTATGGAATGCAAAAGATAGATATCGGTTCCCGGATTGATCTGTAGGTGCAGATCCGCGTCTTCGCAGGTTTCGGTTTTTCTAGGATCGATCACTATGATCTTAACCGTAGGATCCGCTTTTTTACGGGCCTCTATTCTTCTATAAATAATGGGATGACACCAAGACGGATTGGCTCCCGCAATCAAAAAGCAATCCGCTAACTCTATATCGTCGTAATTGATCGGAACGGAATCCTCTCCCAAAGACATCTTATACGCGGAAACCGCCGAACTCATGCAAAGCCTGGAATTGCTGTCTATATTGTTCGTGCCTATAAACCCTTTGGATAACTTATTTATAATATAATATTCTTCCGTGAGAAGCTGCCCGGAAACGTAGAATGCGACCGAATCCGGTCCATATTCGTCGATTATCCTTCGGAATTCGGAGGCAGCTTTCTCCAATGCGGAGTCCCAAGTCGTCCTTTGGAGGGGAGAATTTCGATCCTCTCGAAGCATGGGGTAAAGAATTCTATCCGATTGGTCCATGACGGAATAATGCAGATTCATTCCCTTGGAGCATAACAGCCCCTTGTTTACCGGATGTTGGGGATCACCTTGTACGGAGATTTCCCTATTTCCCGATTTCTTTACGAGAATTCCGCAGCCGACTCCGCAATAGGAGCAGGTAGTCTGAAATGTCTTAGAATACCTCATTCTTTATCTAGTATGCAATTTCCGAGCCAAGTCACAGACATACAATTGCTTTTCAAGGAATTAGAGTTCCTTCGATTTTTCCCCAAACTACGATAGAATACCCTTTCCATAAAACCACGGCATCCTGTAGAAATACTAGGCATACGGAACCAACCTCCTATTCTTCTCAAAAAATTCTTCCAACTGCTTTATCTTCTCCCTGAAATTTTGCGAGAATGGGGTGTATTAAAACGCCAATTCTCTTGCGAATTTACTATTTTCGGTTTACAAACTATATTTTATACGTTTGGCACAAAATATGCCTCAAATAGAATATTAGAATCGGGCAAAAGAATACCCGTGGTTCGGAACGCGGCCTAAAGCGTCTCGAACTCCTAGTAAGAGAATTCCCGGAATAAGAATGAAAGAGAAGATCGATCACGAAGTTCTATTTAACTTTTATTTCCATGCGGATTTATTGGAAGAAGCCTTTGCGGAATTCAAGAAAGAACCGAAACCTTTGAATGCGCTTACCTTGAACCTTTGGTTGCATACCCAATTCCACCACTATGAGGATATAGCGAGATCTTTACCCCGGGTCCTGACCAGAATCAAATCCCAAGAGGGTGATTCGCTCGAATCCGAAGCCAAGTTCGAGATCAAAGACTCCGATCTTTCCATCGAAAAACATCCTCTCCTTTATTCTTTTCTAAATCGAAGTTTTCAAAGCAAGCAACAGTTCCGAAAAATCGGAAAGCAGAGCACCAAGGAATTTTGGGAACTCCAAAAGGAAATTAAGGAAAAACATAAAGGTCCTCACTTATCCCTTTTGGAAGAATATGCCAAAAAAGTGATCCGTTTCAATAATGAGTTGGAGCTAAAACTAATCGAATACTTCGGATTCAATTACAAACTCAAGATACAACTCGACCATATCCAATAACCCTTTCCGAATTCTACAAGGTATATGTCATCATAAGATACGCAAACTGGGCTTGGGGCAGAAAGCTAGAGGAGTTATAAGCGACGGTAACGTCGTTCACTTTTCTTCCGACAGCGTCTCCCGCATAGATCCAACTGAGTCCCAGAGCCCAAGCGACACTTTTGTGTTTGATGGAATAGGTGAAGTCTATCTCTCGGAAAAGATTCGTACCCAGAAGTCCCACCCCTCGGTTATCTCCTAATCCGTCCTTAGTCGCCGGAATTCCGCTCGCGTAGTGATTATTCGATATGGACTCCGTACTTGCGCCCTCTTTCAAATTACCGGTGATATCGTACCAACCATCCTGGCGTTTATGCTTGTCCACTAACCAATAAGCGATCCGAAACTTACCCCATTCTTCCGATTCCCAAGTTAAGTTTGCGGATTTACCGATCATATTCACCCAGCTTACCTGATCCGCTTCTCCGTAATATATGTGATTCGAATGGAATAGATTCGAGAATGTGGAAACGGATCCGTCTTTGCGATTCGGATCTCCGCTTCCCACATCGTATTCCACTCCGAAACGAAATTGGGAGATCGTGTAGCCGAAATCCAACGCAAACGCGAATGCGTCGTATTTTTGTTTTTCCTTATATATGCTTTCCGATCGAACCGTTCCGGTGATCGGATCCCTAACGGAAACGCTATTATCTCCGTTATCCCAGCCGGGCCTCACCGTCTTTCCGGTGGAGCCCGTTTGCACGGCGTATTCCAGGGAATAATCCCAAGCTTGGGTGGACTTCCTGTCTTTCTGGGTGCGATTCGTAATTCGCATCCCGAAAGTATGTAGGATATCCCAACGGGAGTCCCTCGGATAAGGATCCGGATTCGAAACGGATAGAATGCTCCCGTTATTCGTAGGGATCCATTTCTTCTGGAGACCTATATAATACAAATCCACGTTTAGTATCTCGGAAGGCTTATACGTATTGTAAAAACCGGCAAAGTAAGCGTCCCCGCTCTCCCTCCGGGAAGCGTTCGGGGAGAGTTTACAAGTAGCGCTTCCGGTAGGACAATTGTACTGAGCCTGATACGTATTCTTTTTTCCTAATGAAGAAGAATTCCCGGCGATGTCGGAATCCTGCTCTCCTATCACCATGACCCATGCGTGGGAAGATAATTCCTTGGTATCGTATTTGAAACGGAACCCGTCGAAGCTCCGCCCTACGTTAGTCCAATCCAACCCTCCTACGAGCCTTTCCTCTCCGTATCTCAGAATCTGACGTCCGCTTTGCAAACTGACCGGACCGATCAGATTTTTTACGTCCACCCAGGCCTCCCTTATATCCGTGGATTGTTTCGTGGAATCGTTTGCTGTATTCAGACCGGAAGCGGATCCTGTCTCCGCTCCCCAGACTCTTGCATCCTGAAAGGTAATCTTTGCTTTGATCTGCTCGTTAAAATCCTTTTCGATCCAAAACTGGATCTTTTGACCCACGAATTCGGAATTATCATTTTTAGATCGGTCGAAATCGTAATTATATTTCATCTCCGGACGAAAACGAAGCATCGCCCCTATTTTCAAACCGTCCGACCACAAGGGATCCTTCTTCGGTTCCTGATTCTTTTGCGCGGGCTGAATGAAAAGTTCCGAATTCTGGGAAGATGCACCCTGATTCGTTTGGCCGGCCTGGGATTCCTGACCGCTTAACGTGGATACGTCGGCGGAAAGAACCAGAAAAGTCGCGGCGAACGTCCTACGAACACAATTGAGCTTGAGCATAACGATTCCTTTCATTTTATATTTTTTTAATTTAATTTTACTAGGTTTCCGCGGACGATTTGAGAATTCTCGCGATCTCGGGTCTACAGCTTCCACATCCGGTGCCTGCTCCGGAGACTTTACCGATTTCCTCCATTCCGGACGCACCGCTTCGGATCGAGGCAAGAATATTTCCTTCTCCCACCCCGTTGCAGGAACAGACTAGTTTTCCGATCACTGGATTCGCTTTCGAAGCTCCGGAAGAAAAAAGGAAATTCCTCTTTTCTCCCAACTCCATGCCGGAATAGATGAGTTCTTTTATCTTAGAGAATTCGGATTTATCTCCGATAAGAATGGCGGCGACCAATCGATCGTTTTGAATGATACATTTCTTATATACTCTTCTTCTCCTGTCGGAGAAGACCACTTCCTCATATTCTCCGGATTCCGAAGCCTCCAAAGGAGCGTCTGGAATTCGTATCGAGACCAAATCGAGTCCGGGAATTTTCAAAAGATTGGTTTGAGGAGAGCCGTCGTAACCGTGAGGGGCGTATCCATAGATATGATCCGCCGCAATTTTAGCCTGCTCTTCCGCGGCGGAAGCCGTTCCGTACGTCCCGGTGCTATGCTCCGCCATCTCTCCGATACAATAAATATCGGGATCTCCGGATCGTAGAAATGCGTCCACCTTGACCCCGGAATTACATTCCAAGCCGCAGCTTTCCGCCAAAGAGATATTCGGATTGGTACCTACGGCGAATACGATTCCGTCCGGACACATTACGGATCCGTTATTTAATTTGACTCGCGAGACCTTCTCGTCGCCTTCGATCTTGGAGATCTCCGCGTCGAATACGATATCGATTCCCCTTTTCAGGATTTCTTCCCTCAGTATATCGCCGCCGACGGAATCCAATTGCTTGGACATCAATCGATCGGTTCTCACAAGCACCGTCACCTTCACGCCGCTTCCGACCAAAGCCGCTGCGACTTCCAGACCGAGCAATCCTCCTCCGACTATGAGCGCGCAAGTACCGGGAACGAAATAGCCCTTGATTCTTTCGGCATCCAGCTTACTTCTAAGACTAAAAAGACCAACTAACGTCTTTTGAACATATTTGGGCCATACCGGAGAACTCCCCAAAGCGAGAACCAGTTTATCGTAGGAGTATCCTCTTCCATCGGCGTCGAATACCTTCTTAGCTTCGGGATTGATCCTCTCTACGCCACGTCCGGCAAATAATTCTATTTTCCAGGAGGACTGCTCCTCTTCCGTGATCGCATTCAAATCTTCGAATTCTTTTTCTCCGCTGATGTAATCCGGCAACAGAATCCGATTATAGAATGGATTAGGTTCCTTACAAAGGACGGTGATCTCATCTTCGGTCGCGAGGTTCCTGTATGCGCGAAGGAAAGCCAATGAGGCGTTTCCACCTCCCACGATCAGAATTTTTTCCTTCTTCTTTTTATACGGAATCACGTTGACCGCGGAAATCTTAAAGCCGGGCTGCTTGGATGAAGGATCGTATTCCGGCGCGGTGAGATTATTGGACCGTGAGATATCCGAATCGTTCTTCCTGCCCCAGTGCATAGGCAGAAAAACCACTCCCTCTTTGATGGAATCAGTAATCGAAGCCTTAACCCTTACGCTCCCTCTTTCGTTATAAACGCTAAGTATCTCTCCGTCCATGCAGCCCAAGCTCTCCGCATCCTTCGGATGGATTTCCAAATAGGCTTCCTTCTTATGCTCGTTCAGTCTTCGGACCTTGCCGGTGCGAGTCATGGTATGCCATTGATCCCGGATTCTTCCCGTTGTAAGAATGAAAGGAAATCTATCGCTGACCGATTCGGAATCGTCGGCCTCGTCGACAGAATGAATCTTAGCCTTTCCGTTCGGACGGAAGAATGTCCTGTCCTCGAATAATCTTTTGGTTCCCCCATGGCCTTTCTTCGGATAAGGCCATTGAACGGATCGGTGCATTCTAATTTCCGAATAATCAAGTCCCTTAATATCAATATTGGTCCCTTCCGTTAACCTACAATGCTCCAGGAAAATATCCTCTTCGTCCGAGTAAGAAAAGGACTTACCGTATCCCATTTTTTTCGCGAAATTTTGGATGATCCAACTATCGCTCCTGGCTTCGCCGGGAGGATCTATGATCTTAGGTAGATACGTTATTCTACGATCCGAATTGGTCATCGTACCTTGCTTCTCCGTCCAGCCCGCAGCAGGCAAAACCACATCCGCAAAAGGGACGGCGCCGGAACTTAAGGAGATATCCTGAACAATCACTAGCTCCGCGCAACGTAATGCGGATTCGACTTCCCTAGCGTTCGGAAGACTCACCGTCGGATTGGTGCATACGATCCAAACCGCTTTCATCTTTCCGCTTTTAAGATTTTGAAACATCTCCACTGCGGTGTATCCGGGACGTTCGTTGATGGAGTCGACTCCCCAAAATCGGGCGACTTCCTCCCTATGCTCCTGGTTTGCCAGGTTTCTATGAGCGGGCAGTAGATTACATAGCCCTCCGACTTCCCTTCCTCCCATGGCATTCGGTTGTCCCGTCAAGGAGAATGGCCCGGCCCCCGGCCTACCGATCATCCCAGTGATCAGAGAAAGATTGATCAGCGCCACATTCTTGTTCACGCCGATCACGCTTTGGTTAAGGCCCATGGCCCAAAGAGTGAGAAACCCTTTAGATTTCGATAATATGGAGGCGCACTCTAAGATCCGTTCCTTCTCGATTCCGCAATGTCTTGCATATTCGTCTACGGAAGTGGCAAACACCTTGGACTTAAAATCTTCGAATCCTTCCGTGTGGTTTTCCACGAAATCCGAATCGATCCATCCGTTCTCGATCAATATTCTCGCGATCGCATGAAAGAGATAGATATCGCTTCCGGGAAGAATTTGGAAATGGATATCCGCGTCCTCGCAGCTTTCGGTTCTTCGAGGATCCACCACGATCAGTTTTACGTTCGGATTCTTCCTTCTTCTCTCTTCGATCCTTCTGAATAGAATCGGATGACACCAGGCGGGATTGGCACCCGCAACGAAGAAGCAATCCGCTAATTCTATGTCTTCGTAGCTGACAGGGACGCTATCTTCTCCTAGAGACATTTTATAGCCGACCACTGCCGAACTCATACAGAGTCTGGAGTTCGTATCTATATTATTCGTTTTTAAAAAGCCTTTGGTCAGCTTATTGATGATATAATATTCTTCCGTTAGAAGTTGCCCGGACACATAGAAGCCTACCGAATCCGGCCCGAACTCTTTTATATATTTCTTAAAGTCCGAAGCGATGCGATCTAGGGCCTGATCCCAGCTTGCTCTCTCGAGTTCCGCTCCCCTATTCTTGCGAAGTAACGGATGAAGGATCCGATCGGATCGATCCATTACGGAATAATGAAGGCTCCTTCCTTTTGAACAAAGAAGACCTCGATTCGCAGGATGGTCCGGATCTCCTTCCACTCGGATTTCACCGGACTCATTCCTATGCACCAGCACTCCACAACCGACTCCGCAGTAGGAACAGGTGCTTTTGAATGTAGCTTCGGAATGCATATCCGATTCTTAGCAATTTTCATACCAATATAAATATTTTTTATCCGCCCCTAATGGCGGGCCCCAAATCTAAGCTCCGGTAAGATTTCAACTCATTTGACTAGTTTATTTTTAGATCATATTGTTCATTTTGAATACTTTAAGCCGTACTTTGCCTCATTATTGATGATAGAGAATATAAATTGGATTTAACTTAAGCGAGGTTTTATCGAACAGTGCCTTATGAATCATCCAATGATTCAATATTCTACTCGATTTTTGAATTTATATAAAAATTAGGCACACTTATTGCTATAAGCTGAATGGGTTGGAAATTTTAAATCAATCGAAAAGGAGTCTGCTTCCCATGGGTAAATTTAAGGAATTCTTAAAGGTCGGTCATTTCCCGAGCCTTGTTAGCGCGTTTTTATATTTCGATTTTAGCTTCATGGTCTGGATGCTCATAGGAGCGATCGGAGTCTTTCTTTCGGAAGAATTCAAATTAACTCCCGCGCAAAAAGGAGTCTTGGTCTCTATCCCGCTTTTAGGCGGAGCGCTTTTAAGAATCCCGATGGGATTGCTCTCGGATCGATTCGGATCCAGAAAAGTGGCCTTGGGTGGAATGACCGTCACGTTAATCCCTCTTCTATGGGGATGGCTCTTCGGACAAAGCCTTTCCGAAATATTCTGCATAGGATTACTCTTAGGAGTCGCGGGTGCAAGCTTCGCCGTCGCTCTTCCTTTGGTAAGCAGATGGTATCCGCAAAAATACCAAGGCCTGGTCTTAGGAATCGCAGGAGCGGGAAATAGCGGATCGGTTTTAGCGACCCTGTTCTTTCCGGGCATAGCGAAGAGCCTAGGCTGGCATGCGGTCTTCGGGATCGCACTCATTCCTATCTGCTCCGTCTTCGCACTATTTTACTTTTTAGCGAAAGACGCTCCCGTGGAGAGAACGAATAAGAAACTTTTGGACTACTTGGCTCCCATAAAATCCAGAGATGCGCTTTTATTCAGCTTTCTATATAGTATCACATTCGGAGGCTTCGTAGGAATCGCGAGCTTCCTGCCCATCTTCTTCTACGATCAGTACGGAGTCGATAAACTAGTAACAGGACTCTACACTTCCTATTGTATCATCGGTGCGAGTATGATCCGCCCCATAGGCGGTTACTTGGCGGACAAGTTCGGAGGAGTAGGAGTTCTTTCCGTGGTACTCGTCCTTCTTTCCTCCGTATTAGTCTGCATCGCGAATATGCCGGAAATTAGCATTATGCTTCCTTTATTCGTCTTCCTAATGACGCTCTTAGGTATCGGAAACGGATCCGTCTTCCAATTGGTTCCTCGCAGATTCAATAAGGATATAGGCATCATCACCGGATTCGTTGGCGCATTCGGAGGAATCGGCGGCTTCTTCGTTCCGAATCTACTAGGATCCTCCAAATCCGCCTTCGGTTCTTATTCCGGGGGTTTCCTTGCATTCGCGATAGTCGGACTAACTGCTGCTCTCGTTCTACTCTTCGTCAGCGTCCTAGTTTGGAATAAGCAAGGCAAGGCCGTCCAGGAAAAACAGCCGAATTTAGAAACGGCATAACTTTATAAAAGAATAATGTCAGACGGTGTATCCATATGAACAAAAGAAAATTAGTCGTTATCGGAAACGGGATGGTGAGCCATAAATTCGCGGAGAAACTCGTGGAATACGGCGGAACCGAAAAATACGAAATCACTATCCTGGGAGAGGAACCTAGGAGATCTTACGATCGGGTCCATCTTTCCGACTTCATTTCCAAAAGATCCGCGGAAGATCTATATCTCTGTTCCACGGATTATTATGCGAAGAATCGAATTCGGCTCCTTCTCTCCGAGCCTGCGACCTTCGTGGATATGGCGCAAAGAATCGTCCATACTTCCTCCGGCAAGCAACTCCATTTCGATGAATTGGTCTTTGCCACCGGATCCTCTCCTTTCGTTCCGAACTTCGAAGGGGTGGATAAGAAAGGAGTCTTCGTCTACAGAACCATCGAGGATCTGGAAAGAATCTTAGAATACGGAGTCGGAATCAAAAAGGCCGCGGTCCTAGGCGGAGGATTGTTGGGATTAGAGGCCGCAAAGGCCCTCGTGGATCTAGGTAAAGAAACCCATGTGATCGAGTTCGCATCCCGACTCATGCCTCGCCAATTGGATGAAACGGCTTCGAATATTCTTCGGTCCAAAATCGAATCTTTGGGAGTCTCCATCCACTTGAACAAACAGACGGAAGCCGCAATTGGAGAAGGCTCCATCCAAGGACTGAAATTTAAGGACGGAGAATGTCTGGAGGCGGGAATGCTCGTAATCTCGGCGGGCATTCGTCCTAGAGACGAGCTCGCCCGAAAATCCGGAATCCAAACCGGAGAAAGAGGCGGAATCATCGTGGACGATCATATGAGAACCAATCACTACGGAGTCTATGCGATCGGAGAGGTCGCACTTCATAGAAATATGATATATGGTCTCGTGGCTCCCGGCTACGAGATGGCGGAGACTCTTGCTTATAACCTTTGCAGTTTCCACCAGCCAAACAAGAACTACTTCGGCTCCGATCTTTCCACTAAACTGAAATTAGTAGGAGTGGATGTTGCTTCCTTCGGGGACTCCTTGGGCGAAGGAGACAATATTCCCATCGTATTCAAGAATCCCATGAAAGGAACGTATAAGAAAATCGTCATATCTTCGGATTACAAATATCTGCTCGGAGGTATACTCGTAGGTGATACTAGTTCCTACGGAACCCTCCTCTCCTTATATCTGAATAAGATGGAGCTTCCCGCGGAACCCGAATCCTTGATTGTCGGGTCCGTATCTGTGGACAATGCGTTCAGTGCGGACGCGCTCCCAGACGAAGCCAAAATTTGTTCCTGCAATAACGTATCCAAGGGAGATATACTCTCCGCAATCCGAGACAAGGGGTGTTCGGATCTGCAATCTTTAAAAGAATGCAGTAAAGCAGGAACTGGTTGCGGGGGATGTATTCCTCAGGTCGGGATGCTCCTCAAAAAAGAACTGAAGGCCCAAGGCAAAGCGGTAGTGGAGCATCTTTGCGAGCATTTCAAACATTCCCGTCAGGATCTTTTTCATATCGTTAAGATTAGAAAATTGAGATCCTTCGGAGAGGTCCTACATTCCGCCGGAGACGGATCCGGTTGCGAAATTTGTAAACCTGCGGTCGCGTCCATTCTCGCCAGCGTCTGGAACGAACCTATCCAAAGACATAGGGAAATCCAGGATACGAACGATAAATTCTTAGCGAATATCCAAAGGGGAGGAACCTACTCCGTTATCCCAAGGATTCCGGGAGGAGAAATCACCCCGGACAAACTCATGGCTATAGGAGAAGTCGCTAAGAAGTACGAGCTTTACTGCAAGATCACAGGAGGACAAAGAATCGATCTACTCGGAGCGAAGATGGAGGACCTACCTAAGATCTGGAAGGATCTGATAGAATACGGTTTCGAAAGCGGACACGCTTACGGAAAAGCGCTTCGTACAGTTAAGAGCTGTGTGGGTTCCACTTGGTGCCGTTACGGAGTCCAAGATAGCACCTCTTTCGCCATTCGCTTGGAAGAAAGATATCGCGGAATCCGAGCCCCTCATAAGATCAAATCGGCAGTATCCGGTTGCATCAGAGAATGCGCCGAAGCGAGAAGCAAGGACTTCGGAATCATCGCCACTGAGAAAGGTTGGAACCTTTATGTGGGAGGAAACGGAGGAGTGAATCCCAAACACGCTCTTTTGTTAGCGGAAGATTTGGATAGCGATACCTGCATCAAGTATATAGATCGTTTCATCATGTTCTATATCAGAAGCGCGGACAAACTTATGAGAACCTCCACCTGGCTGGAACAATTGGATGGAGGATTGGATTATCTGAAAGACGTAATCATCAACGATCGTTTAGGAATCAACGCGCAATTGGAAGAAGAGATGAGCTATTTAGTAGGTTCCTACGTATGCGAATGGAAAGACGTCGTAGACGATCCGGAAAAACAAAAGCCTTACAGACATTTCGTCAATAGCGAAGAATCCGATCCTAAAATACGATTCATACAGGAAAGGGACCAAAAGCGTCCGGTCGATTGGCCGAACCAGAAAGTTTTGAACTAGGGTAAACAAATGAATCAGACGAATGCAAGTAAGACCAAAGTTTTCATCGCTCCGATCGGCGATTTTCCGGAAGAAGGAGGAACCTGCGCAAAAATCGGTGAAGAGCAAATAGCAATCTTTCGTTTCGCATCCCGAAACGAATGGTTCGCCTGCGAAAATGCCTGTCCTCATACCAAGGATACGGTGCTTTCCCGTGGGCTTGTAGGAGATTTCCAAGGAGAACCGAAGGTGGCCTGTCCCATGCATAAAAGAAATTTTTCCCTACTCACGGGAGAATGTATGAATGGAGAGGACTATAAGGTAAAACTATACCCGGTCATCGTAGAAGAAGGGAAGGTTTATCTGGACTTGGAACAAATCGACTAACATTACGGAGACGATTATGCCGGAAAAACGTTTCGGAAAAGTCTATTTGCTGGGAGCGGGGCCGGGAGATCCGGATCTTCTCACGGTCAAGGCCCACAAAATTCTTAGAAAAGCCCAGGTGGTATTGTACGACGATTTAGTTTCCTTACAACTGCTTAAGATCTGCAAAAAGGATACAAAACTCGTCTATGTGGGAAAAAGAATCGGAGTGCATAGCTTTCTTCAGGAAACCATCAATCTGAAAATAGAAGAAGCCGCGGAACAGTTCCGACATGTGGTCCGATTGAAGGGAGGAGATCCTTCCGTCTTTGGAAGAGTAGGAGAAGAATATTTCTATCTTCTCTCACGAGGGATCGAATGTGAAATCGTTGCGGGCATCACGACCGCTTCCGGAGCCGCTGCGAGCCTAGGCTTTCCTCTGACTCATCGGAATTACTCTCAGGAGATCGTATTTCTAACCGGCCATAAGAAGGACGGAAAAAACGAGGAAGGGTTCCGACATTTGGACTGCAAGGGCAAGACTCTAGTCGTTTATATGGGGTTTCGATCTTTGGAGATCATCGTATCTTCCTTGCTCAAGAGTGGAAATTCTCCCGAAACTCCGATCGCTCTGATAGAAAGCGCTACGACTCCCAAACAAAAAATTCGAACATCCACTCTGGAGAATGTGGGAAAAATAGCATTGAAATCGGACACAGATTCCCCGATCCTTATTATTATCGGAGATATCATCCGATTTTACGAAAGAATGCGGGAACTCAGAGAAACTTCTTCTTATCTGGATTCTCCCGTTCCTTGATAAGAAGAAAGCATGAACGATATAACGGAAAAGATCAGTAGCCTCAGAACGGCTAGCGCGGAAGGCTTCGTATTCTGCGCTCCCGAAACCCTAAAAAGGGTAAAAGAAAACACGTTACCTAAAGGAGATTTGTTCGGAGTCGCAAAGGCTGCAGGACTACTCGCGGCCAAAAAAACTTCGGATCTAATCCCTCATTGTCACCCGGTAAGCATAGACGGTTTGGAAATTCTCTTCGAGACATTCGAGAACCAAGAAGGGACCGGGATCAAGATCCTAGTAAACGCAAAGTCTATAGGACGGACCGGAATAGAAATCGAGGCGCTTACGAGTCTAAGTGTCGCAGCCTTAACCGTATACGATCTGCTCAAGCCCATAGATAAGAATCTTGTAATATCCTCTATTCGTCTCTTGGAAAAGAAGGGAGGAAAAAGCGATACCCAGTCCACCAAATTCTCCTTCGGTTCCAGCGCTGCGGTCTTAGTTTGCTCCGACTCCGCTTTCGAAGGAAAAAAGGAAGACGGGTCCGGTAAAATTATCCAAAGCATGCTGGAAGCGAAAGGGGTCGTCGTAAAGGAATACAAAATCGTTCCGGACGATCCGGAAAAGATCAAAGAAGCCGTCCAAAGCTGGGTCGCTTCCAAAACGGATCTGATCGTGACCACGGGAGGAACAGGACTCGGGCCTAGAGACCTGACTCCCGACGCGATCGAACCCTTACTCGAACAAAGAATTCCCGGGATAGAAGAGGCGATGCGCTCCTTCGGACAGGACAGAACTCCTTTTGCCATGTTGTCCCGGTCCCTGGCTGGCCGGATCGGAAAGACCATCGTCGTTTGTCTCCCCGGAAGTTCCAACGGAGCAAAAGAGAGTCTAAGCGCTATTCTCCCCGGACTATTTCATGCAAAAAAGATGATGCGAGGAGAAGGACATTGAAGTCTGCTTCCGAGGCCTTGGAAATCATCCTTTCCGGAGTTCCCGAACCTAAATCGGAACTCGTTCCCTTACAGGAGGCGAACGGTAGATGCTTAGCGGAGGATATAAGAGCAGATCGGGATTATCCTCCTTTTCATAGAGCTACTATGGATGGGTTCGCAGTTCGCTCGAAGAATTTGGAAAAAGGAAAAGAATACACCTTCGAAAACGAAATGACAGCGGGTATGGATCCGAATCGTTTTCTTGGATCCTCTATTTTAAAGATCGCGACCGGTTCGGCGGTCCCCGAAGGGTTTGACGCGGTGATAAAAATAGAGGACTGCGAAGTTTCCGACAAAAAAGTTCTCATTAAAGAACTTCCTAATAAACCTTTTTTGAATATAGCACTCCGAGGAGAGGATATCAAAAACGGAGCGACCGCCGTTTCTTCCGATAAGGTCCTATCCGTTTCCGAGATTTCGCTTTTGGCCACGCTCGGAAAAAAGGAAATTTTAACCCACTCCCGACCTAAAATCGTAATCCTTTCCACGGGCAATGAAGTGGTTTCCATCGATAAGGTGCCTCTTCCCCACCAAATCCGAGATTCCAATACTTATACGATCGTTTCGCTACTTACAAGTTTGGGTATCCGACCGAAATCCGTCTCTCTCCTTCCGGATGATCCTGAGACGATCGAAAGATACGTAAGAGAAGGATTGGACTCCGATATACTCGTCCTATCCGGAGGAGTATCCATGGGAAGCCTAGATCTGATCCCGAGCATATTAGAAAAATGTGGAGTAGAGAACCGTTTCCATAAGATCAAAATCAAGCCGGGAAAACCTTTCTGGTTCGGAACGAAGGAAAAAACCGCGGTGTTCGCTCTTCCCGGAAATCCTTTCAGCGTGCAGGTCTGTGCCAAAATATTCTTGGAACCTTATATACTTAGATTCCAAGGCTTGCAACCTAAGCGCCCCCTCAAACTTCCCTTCTTCGGAACGAGAAAAAAGAAAAAGGACTTAACGGAATATTTTCCGGTCTTACTCTCCGAACGGAGACAGACCGGTCTGGAAATGAAAAAGTTCAACGGAAGCGGCGATATTCTGGCAGGAGTATTTTCGGACGGAATAGCGGTGCATCCGAGTGATCGGCCGGAGTTGGAAGATTCGGATATTATAGAATTCTTCCCTTGGTGATCATCCCTTCATTTTTAGATCCTGGGGAAAATTTAGATTTCGAAAACGGGCTCTTTCTCTCGTAGAAAGTTCCAAACATTCTATAGTAGAATTTTCTAATCTTTTTTTAGGTGAGAATTCTATCCTATTCGTCTCCGCCTGCCAGGAGGATAGCAAAGAGAAATCGTAGAGTCCGCAAAGAGGTTCGAGTCCTTCGCCCGTCTTATAGAATACGCTTTTGCCAGAGGCTTGAAAACGTAGAATCAATCCGGAAAGAGTCTTAGAATACACATAGGGCATGTCCACTGGCATCACGAGCACCGAAGTTTCTTTGCCTTCTTTCTTAAGTATAGAATGGAGACTTAAGATTCCTTTCAGAGGACCCTCCCACCCGTTCTCCTCGTCCGAAACAAAACGGTAATTCGGATAAAGGCCTGAATACGTTTTCTCCTGGTCTTTTCTAATCGAAACGAAAACGGAAGGAATCAAACGACCGAGTTTATGATACGTATAAGAAAGGAACGTATGATGCTTGCCGAAAGGCAGGAGCGCCTTGTCCCTACCCATTCTATAACTGTATCCTCCGGAGAGAATGAGACCTGCAATAGACCTAGTGATGTCCCGACTCCCCATGCACACATCCTTTGGACCAGGAAGAAGTTCCGTCGGTGAAGTATTCCTTCTTCCAAATCGGAACCTCGTGTTTGACTCTATCTATTATATAACGATTTGCCTCGTACGCCTCGGCCCTGTGCATGGATCCGGTCGTTACTAGCACCGCCACTTCGGAAACCTGAAGGACCCCCAGTCTATGCACGCAATGAGTATGTAGGAGGTCCCATTTTTTTCGGGCATCCGCCAAGATCGTACCGATCATCTCATCCGCCATGGGTGCAAATGCCTCGTATTCCAGATGAGTTACGTCTTTTCCTTCGTTCAGATTTCTTACGATTCCCGCAAAGAATACGAAGGCGCCGATCTTATCGTCCTTAGGTAAAAAGCGATTCGTATCGATGGGAGATTCCGTGATATGTGCAAAATCCTTGGCGACCTGCATTTCAACCTCCGCTGGACGGGGGAAGGACCGCAACCGAAGCCCCGTCGAATAATTTCACTTCGTCCGCAACGATGGTCTGATTGATCGCAAATCTACAGAGCCGAAGAAGATCCGAGGAATCCGGCTTCAGGACGGAGAGATGATTTCTTAAGTCCGCAACGGTCTCCACCTTTTCCAAAGAGAGAGAATCTCGAGCCGGAAAATAATCCTTCATGGCAGCAAAACAATACAGTTCTATATTCAATTCATCCTCCGATATACTTCATCGAAATGAGACTGCCCGTAAACTCGTCCTTCTTGGTTTTCATGGCGGAATCCAAGGCATCCTCCAATTCGGATTCGACTTCGGAAACGGGATAAGATCGAGTATCGCTTAGGCAACCGTAGATTCTACCTCTCACATCCATTCGCAGACGATTGCAACCCCCGCAGAACGGCTCCGTATGATTCGCAATGACTCCGAAAATGGAGCCTATTTCCGTTTTGAAATACTTAGCCGTCGAATCAGCAGAAGTTTCCCAAGGTAGAAAATCAAAACGGGATCGGATTTGGGAACGTATCTCCTCGGCGGAATAGAATAATTCTTTATGACGATTTTGTAAAGGACCCATCTTCATAAGTTCCAGATAACGGATGGGTATATTCTTCTCTCCCGCCCAAAGAAGCAGAGGCAATACCTGGTCCTCGTTATAACCTCTTAAGACTGTACAATTGATCTTTACGTTCAAATCTGCGGCGATCGCTTCTTCGACCCTGGAGAGTAATTTATCCAAAGAAACGTTTCTGCCCGTCATTCTGCGGAAGCCTTCCGAAGAAAGAGTGTCTACGGAAAAATTCATCCGAGTTAGTCCGGCTAATTTCATTTTTTCGATGAGTCCGTCGGAGAATATACCGTTGGACGTCACTGCTATATCCGGAATCCCGAGCCGATTCGCTCTTGAAATGAGTTCTGGAAGTTCCTTATGATGGGTAGGTTCTCCTCCGGTTAGATGCACTTCCTTGATATCGATCTTTTTGGAGAGCCTTTCGATATTAGAAGTGAATAATTCCGTGGAAAGAAAAGCGGGATGAGCGTCGCCAGGATAGCTATCTTCACTACCCTTAGGAGCGCAATAAACGCAACCCAAAGCACAGTTGGAAGTCACACTGACTCTCAAGACTTCGAATTTTCTTTTCTCTTGGATCACTATATACTATCCTATCCTCTATAGGGTTGCTTGGAAACCAAAATCGGCAAGCGGAAGGCTTTTCTTTTTTCCGTCGTCTTAAAAGGACTTGCCCATCTTCATTTTACAGGGGAATTTAACCGTCATGAGTCCGGATAGAACCAAGTTTTTTTCACGACAAACACTCGTTCCTTCCATAGGCCCCGATGGCCTGGAAAGATTATCCGGGTCCTCGGTCTTAGTGATAGGACTCGGGGGTTTAGGAGCTCCGGCGAGCCTACAACTAGCTTGTTCGGGAGTAGGAAGAGTCGGGCTACTGGATTTCGACAAAGTAGAACTGACGAATCTACATAGACAAACAACCTTTACCTTGTCGGATATTGGAAGGTTTAAGACGGAGGCCACGAAAGAATTCTTAGAGGCTCGAGTCCCCGATCTAAAAGTCGAAATTTTCACGCGAGTCTTCGATTCTAATCTCTCAGCCGAATTTCTGGATTCCTGGGACATCGTCTTAGATTGTACGGACACAGTATCGGCTAAATACTGGATCAACGATCTATGCGTCTCTGCGGGAAAACCTTTCGTTATGGCGTCCCTGTATAGGACCAGCGCCCAATTCGCTCTATTCTCATCGAAACCCTGCTATAGATGCGTATATCCTAATTTGGAGGAAGTAGAAATCGGGAATTGCGTAATCGGAGGAGTCCTCGGAACATTATCCACTATCGCAGGAGCTCACCAAGCGGCGCTTGCGATTCGATACCTCCTGGGCCCGGACAAGACTCCTAAGGATAGGCTTTTCCAATTAGAATGGGATTCTCCCTTATATTACGAAACTGTTATGCAATCGGATCCGAATTGCTCCTGCTGCGGATCTAAAAGGGAAAATTCCGCGAGAACGAAAATCGAAATAGGCTTAGAAGAATATTTATCGGAAAAAAGGAATCCGAGTGCCCATTTGATCGACGTCAGAGAGTCCGAGGAAAGAAGTTCCCAATCGATTCCGGATTCCATCTTCTTCCCTCTTTCCGAAATGGAAAAAGGAAACCTCCCTGACCTACCGAAAGAAAGCACCTTGATTCTAGTATGCGAATCCGGGATCCGCTCCAAGAAGGCAGTAGCGATTCTTTCTCCGCATTTTTCCCGAGTCTATTCCTTGAGCGGAGGCAGACGGGCTCTTCTCTTAGGAGTCGATTCTCTCTGATTAAATTTTATGAATGGAGACCGGAGTTCCGCTAAAAGCGGCGTTTCCGGAGAATTCGTCTATTGCCCGATCATCCGTGAGATCGTTCAAGCTTACTCCCGCGAAACGATTCGCCACCTCGAGACCGATCCCCTTCTTTCCATGACCGAAACCGTGAGGCATACTCACGATTCCACGCATCATTTCGTCGCTGATCTCCACGGGTATGGATACGGAGGAAACTCTGGATTTGACCAGTACCTCCTCCGAATCGGAAAGCCCCAAGGAACTCGCGTCGTCCGGATGAATGAGAAGCGTGCATCGGTTCTTTCCGGTCATCAACTTGGGCATATTATGCATCCATGAATTATTGTTTCTTAAATGCCTTCTTCCTATCAAAAGGAACTTCAAACGATCTCCGGAAAGGCTTCGCATTTCCTCGAATTTATCCGGCAGACGATCCGTTTCCTTCCGAATCTCCTCAGGAAAGAGTCTGATCTTTTTGTCCTGGGTGCATAATCTTTCCGGAAAGCAGGGTTTTAAAGGCCCGAGATCGACTCCGTGATCGCTGTTTTTCAGTAACTCCAGGCTCATTCCCGTTTCGGAGCCTCCTTTGGATCCGTAAGGGCCCGTCTTTAATGCGTGTTCGATGATACTTTCCGGACTGAGTTTCGTACGAATCAATTCCTTGGGCAGAGGTTTCCCGGTACGTAAGAGCTCGATGCGTTTCGTTAGATCCGAAAAGATCTCCCAATCGTGCAACATCCCTTCTTCCGGATCGAAAATGGGCTTGGAATATCTGGCGACATTTCGTACCGCAAAAACGTTAAACACTAAATCGTAATGATCGTGCTCTAAAGAAGAAGTGGGAGGAAGGATATAATTCGCGTACTTCGTAGTCTCGTTCAGATAGATATCCACGCTTACCATGAACTCCAGATCCTCCAGCGCCTTTTCCAATCCGGATCCGTTAGGAGTGGAGAGAACCGGATTTCCCGCCGAAGTTACCAGAGCGCGAATCCTACCTTCTCCCTCCGTAACGATCTCTTCGGCCAAAACGGAAACCGGTAACTCGTCGCTGAACTCCGGGAGTCCTCTTACTCTGGACCGAAACGTGTCGAAACTTCCGGGAGAACTTCTCATAGCGCTTTTAGGATCGATCATGTCCACGGCAGGCAATGTGAACATGGCTCCTCCTACGAAGTCCATATTTCCGGTGAGAATATTGATGGAATTGATCAACCATTGGCATAAGGATCCGAAAGTTTGGGTGGAGACTCCCACTCTTCCGTAACAAACCGCTCCCTCGGTCTTCGCGAATTCGGTCGCAACCCTCTCGATGGTTTCCGCCGGAATTCCGGTGACTCCGGAAACTTTCTCCGGAGGGAATTGAGAGGAGAGAGAACGAAGACTTTCGGATTCTTTAATAGAGTATAGATCCGAAGGTTTTACCAAGCCGTCCCGATACAAAACATGAATGAAGGCGAGAAGAAAGAACACATCCGTATTGGGGCGGATGAAAAGATGCTCATCGGCGTGATTGGCCGTTTCGGTCCGTCTAGGATCCACGACCACGTATTTTCCCCCTCTTTCCTGAATATCCTTCAGCCTCTTTTTCACGTCGGGAACGCTCATGAGACTTCCGTTGGAAGCGAAGGGATTCCCGCCGAGAATGAGAAAGAAATTCGTTCGATCGATATCGGGAATCGGAACGAGCAATTGGTGGCCGAACATAAGATAGGATAATAATTGGTGAGGTAATTGGTCTACGGAGGTGGCGGAGAATTTATTCTTGGACTTCAAACGATTGGCGAACCTTTGCCCCATGAGCATAGATCCGTAATTATGAACCGTAGGGTTGCCGCTATATATCGCCACCGAATCGAATCCGTATTTGCTTTGGATCTCAAACAATCGCTTGGCGATATCGGTCAGCGCCTCTTCCCAAGTAACCTGAACCCAACCGTCGGCGGTCCTTTTTAAAGGTTTTTTAAGTCTATCCTTGTCTTCGTGCAGATTCTTAAGTTCCGGTCCCTTTGCACAAAGATGACCTCGACTAAACGGATCCTCTTTGTCTCCCCGAATGGATTCTATCACATCGCCGTTCACTTCGAATTTGAGACCGCACATCGCCTCGCAAAGGGTACAGGTACGATAATATGTTTGAGTCATAACGGAAAGCCTTGCCTTTTAACGGGACACTTATATACGAGTTGGATCAGAAAAGCAAGTCTTAGTCGGATTAGTTCTTATATCTTTCCGAACGGCGTTTTCTTGTAGGAGATCCTACGAGAGTTCTCCATGCGGAATCCTAACATTCGGTCTCTACTTGGTAAAAACGGGATCGATATTATAAGATCGGTCGAATCGATTTCGGATTCGGAATATTCTACATGTCATGAGTAAAGAGCATTTCGACGTAATCACAGTAGGAGCCGGCTTATCCGGAATCAGCGCAGGCTACCATTTACAAAAATATTGTCCGGGAAAAAAATACGCCATATTAGAAAGCCGACCCGATATAGGAGGAACCTGGAGTCTATTCCGATATCCCGGTATTCGTTCCGATTCCGATATGTTCACCTTGGGCTATTCTTTTCGACCCTGGAAGGAAGCGAAGGCCATTGCCGACGGACCTTCCATTCTGAAATACGTTCGAGAGACCGCTTCGGAATTCGGGATCGATAAAAATATACGCTTCGAACATAAGGTGCTCTCCGCGTCTTGGTCGGACAAGGAACTCCAATGGACCGTTCAAGTGGAAGCGGGTCCGAAAAAGGAGAAAAGAACCTATACATCGAATTTCCTATATATATGCAGCGGATATTATAATTACGATAAGGGATTTTCACCAAAATTTCCTGGAGAGAAGGAATTCAAAGGCAAGATCATCCATCCCCAGCATTGGCCTGAAAATCTGGATTACACCGGAAAGAAGGTGGTAGTGATCGGTAGCGGCGCCACTGCGGTGACCCTGGTGCCGTCCATGGCGGATAAGGCCGCGCATGTGACCATGTTGCAGAGATCCCCCACTTATATCACAAGTCTCCCCTCCAAGGACATAGTGGCCGATTTCCTAAGATTCTTATTACCCGCGCAAATCGCCCATCATATAACAAGAATTAAGAATATCTTAATACAAATCTGGTTCTATCAGACCTGTAAAAGGTTTCCGAATTTCGCCAAATGGCTGATCCGAACGAGACTCAAGATGTCTCTTCCTAAAGGTTACGATATAGACAAACATTTCAAACCCAGTTACCAACCGTGGGACCAAAGGGTTTGTCTGGTTCCGGATTCGGATCTATTCAAATCCATCTCATCCGGAAAAGCCTCCATCGCTACGGATCAAATCGAAACCTTCACCAAGAAAGGAATTCGATTGAAATCGGGAGAGGAATTGGAGGCCGATATCATAGTCACCGCCACAGGGCTCGACCTGGTAGCCATGGGAGGAATGAAACTAAATATAAACGGATCCGATGTGGAAATCTCCAAACTGTATACTTTCAAGGGGCTGATGCTAAGCGGAATTCCCAACTTCGCATTCTGCGTGGGATACACGAACGCTTCCTGGACACTGAGAGCGGACCTGACTTCCACCTACGTAGCCAGACTTCTCAATCATATGGATAAATTCGGATATAAAAAATGTATACCTATCGCCGACGAATCCAAAATGGAAAAGGAACCGATCCTGGATCTGAATTCGGGCTATATACAGAGAGCCATAGAAAAGTTCCCTCAAAGGGGAGCCGTCAGACCCTGGAGATTCCATCAGAATTATCTAATGGATCTATTCGATATCAATTTTGCGAAAGTGAACGATCCTAGCCTATCCTTCGGATAAGAAGGATCGATCCGAAAAGAAAAAAGGAAAGAGAATGAAAAACTTCAAAGACAAAGTAGCTGCGATTACAGGCGCAGGTTCGGGAATGGGGAGAACCTTATCCCTCGAGTTAGCCAAACAAGATTGCAATCTCGCCATATCCGACGTGAACGAACAAGGATTGGCGGAAACATTAGGGCTGGTAAAGAAAATAAACCCCAATATAAAAGTCACGAGCCAAAAACTGGACGTATCCGATCGGTCCGCGGTATTCGGATGGGCGGAGAAAATAGCCAAGGAACACGGTAAAATCAATCTAATCTTCAACAACGCAGGGATCGCATTCGGATCCACTATAGAAGGATTCGAAGAAGAGGATTTTAAACGGGTCATAGACATCAATTTTTGGGGAGTGGTACACGGAACACAGGCCTTTCTTCCCCATCTCAAGAAAAGCGGAGAAGGACATATCGTAAACACCTCGAGCGTGTTCGGAATCATAGGAGTCCCGGGAACATCCGCGTATAACGCATCCAAATTTGCGGTACGAGGATTCACGGAAACGTTAAGACAAGAACTGGATTTCATGAAATGCGGAGTCTCCGCTACGAGCGTGCATCCGGGAGGGATCAAAACGGCGATTGCGAAAAGTTCCCAGACTAACGATAGTGTAAAGGTTCTAGGCTTGGACCCGAAGACGGCAGGAGACAAGATGTCCGCTCAGTTCATTACGAGTCCGGAAAAAGCAGCGAGAGTCATATTAAACGCGGTAAAAAAGAACTCCCGAAGAGTGCTTATAGGACCTGACGCAAAATTTATAGATTGGATGCAAAGGCTCTTGCCTAGTTCCTATCAAATTTTAGTCGGCCAGGCGCTCCTCAGAAGAATGAAGTAGAAACAGAAAAAGGCCTTGGAGACTTCCAGGGCCTTTATTTCCGACGACGATAGATCCCTTCTATTTCGCACAACTTATCCCTCCCCTTTTACCAAAACCGAAACCGATTCTCCAATATGAAGAAGTGGAGGAGCGCTCCGTTTTTCGTCGAAAGGAATATAAGAGGATGCGCGTTTCTCGCGAGCTATAATTATATGAGCAAACAGGGTTCCTTGGATAGGGATTACGATATTCTCACGGATGCGTCGATGATATCCAAGATCATCGAATCGTTTTTAGTCACCGAAGAGATGAATATGAAAGGCTTTCGGCCCGGCTCGAAAGGTACGATTATGAGTGCTTTTGGAGATACCGGAACAATTTCCTTTCGCTTCGAAAGCGATACGATCATAAAACCAGGAGAAACGATCTATCTACAAAAAACCCTAAAGAGGCAGGTGGAGCTATGCTGCCAAGTGTTGAGACAATCGGGGCGACATGAATATCTATTTCAGGTAAGCGAAATAAGAATCGCAAAAATAAACCGAAGAGAAGAAAGAATACGAATCCAAAACGATCTCGCATTTGCGACTAATGTGGTTTTTCGTCCGAAAACCTTTCAAATGAATCCCCAGACCCTAAGAACGGTCATCCGTGAGGTTTCCGAAAAATTTCGGACAGAGCTGGGTCATTCGAAATTCGGAGAGATCCAAATCAATCTATTCGAACCCGGACTGGATAAGAAGTTCAATATAGTCCAACAAACTAAAAAAATATTTTATATTCCGAAAGCAGAACAGGAAGAATCCTATCGCGAAAGTTCCCCTCAATTCTTGAATTATACCACTTACTTCGGAAAAAACATTCTATCCGCAATCCGATGGTATAAGAACGAATCGATCGTTTCGGAATTGATTCTACCGATACTGTACAATAAAAACGACAAGGACTCGCACCCGAAGGCATTCATTTGGATCTTGAGCAAAAGGGAATTCATACTTCCAGAGGATTTAAGCGAACTTAACGTATTCGCGGAGAAAATCGTAAGCGCAATACAAAACTCGGATTCGATCAAGGCGACCAGTCGATTCGAAATCGAGGATATTTCGGAGTTTGGAGTCCGCCTAAAGATAGATCAGAAGCAAATCATACAAAGCATTTATTCGAATGAAACGCTACAGTTCGATGTTGTATTCAAAGGAAAGCCTCCCATCCCGATCCAAGGAAAAATCCGTTGGAGATCCCTGGATCACAAAGGAAAACTTTCCGCCGGATTAGAATATCTCCAAGATCAGAATCAGACACCGAACTTAAGAAAAATAGAATACAACATCCAATCCCTCCGAACTAAGAGCCAACAAGCGGCACAAGTCCCCTCCTCCTTTTTTAAAATCTACCGAAGCCTCGGCTCGAAAAAGAGAAAAAGAAAGGCTAAATAAGGGCCGCTTTCGGATGATCGGTCGCAAATCAACTAACGCGTCGCTTCCTTAGAAAGCTCATCGAAACAATCAGAGATCGCCGAAGCCAAAGAAAACGATTCGGCCGAAGTCTTGGTTTCGTTTTTCCGGATAGCGATCCCTTTTTCCACCAAGGCGGCATCGAAAGCCAGAACCTTTTTCGGAAAAAACCAATCCGAAAGAAACCAATCGCTCGGATAATCCGAAATCAGTCGTTTCTGGCAACGGAAGGATTCCACACCGGGAGCCTTACCGTTCTCATATAAGAAAAGACTCACTCGCACCGAACTATCCAAATGACGATGCCCCGACTTGGAATCCGGATCCATTCCGCCCTTTGTTTGGACGGGAGGACGATTTTGTAGGAAGAGATATACGATTAAGTCGCCTTGCAAAGAATCTTTGGTGGAAAATTCGAAAGGCAATTTGCGAGCTTTTGCAAGACTCGTCGCCGTCAACGCCAACTTTTCGGAGAAGGAAGAGTTGATAGGAAGAGTCGCGGAGGATTCCGGGGGCTGAATCGCAGGAGCATGTTCTACCGCGCCGCCCGACGGCTGGATCTTCGTAGCTAAAGATTGCAATTCCGGCTTATCGACGTAGATGATTTTGATCTTGCCCTCCGACAGATCGTCGCCTATATCCTCGTCGAAACTAGGAATGATTCCCAAAGATCTAAGACTCACTTTCCAAGGTTTCTTACCTGAATCTTTGGATTTCAGATACCCCTTGATCAGATCGCCGGAGATCGCACCGATCCTCTGGTTTTCGATCGGGAACTCTATAGGGTTCGCACGATCCACATAACGGCAACCTGCAAAGCAAAGAAACGATATTAGAGTTAGAAACAATGCAGTCCTCAAGAAACACTTCATTCGGATACCCGCCCAAGAAAAAAATACGGATGTAGCACACCCCATCCGACTCCCAATGGAGAAGGCCAGATTTAAAGGAATATTAAAAATAGTGCAAGAAGAATTGATAAATCTTCGACAGTCAACGGAGGAAATCCGGCCCTTAGTCGAGGGTGGGAATCTCGAATACCGGAGAAAAACCTCCGCCGGGAGTTCTGAAATTCGTGGTTTGTCCTCGGTAGAGACGACTTGCCAAAAGCAGGATCTCGCGCTTATACACGTAGGCTCGAATATCCATTTTCAAATTCTTCTCTTCGCCGGATACAGATGTAATTCTTAAGGGCGGAGGGATAAATTCTTGGCCGATATATTCTCCGCTTACGATCTCCGCAAATTTACTCTTAGTCAATTTGCCCCCGTAATAAGCCGCTTTGCCTCCGAATCCTTCCTTAGGTTTAAAGAAAAAGTTCCTTCGCTGCTCCCAAAATTCGGGAGCATTTTCGCTTGTAACGATTCTTGTGAACGGAACGGCGGATCGTAGAACCGCGGAATCCTTTCCGCTCAAACCCGCATCATCGAGGAACTTGCCATCCGAAAGTACGACCAAATTGGATTTGTCAGCGAACAAATCGTAATCATCCGGATTGGGGGTTACGACGACGTGGGACATTCCCCAGGCTTGCCGGATTTTAATATTCGAAATTCGCGATAAATGAAAATCCGTCAGTCTGTTATAGATCATGTCGATCCTCTTGCCTTCAAAGTAAAGGCCGTCTCCCGCGTATTCGATTTGCTTCGGATCCAAAATTTCGGATTCTATGCCTTTGGATCTGAAAAGATTACGAAAGAGCAGGAATTCAGGATATAAGAACTGACCGGACGGATCTTCGTCCACAACGGCGATAAAGCCAGGAAGACCAGTACGGCCATTCGCGTGCCACTCGAGTAAGAAAATAGAATAGAATTTTTCCTCAATTTCTCGCAAAGCCGCTTTGCTCGGCAGTGCGATGTCTACCGCTTTACAACACCGGATCTGAGCTTCTATAAGCTTCAATTGCATATAAGCGCCGCCGGCGTTCGTATTGATTTCGATTAATTTAGGACCTTCCTTTGTATGATGAAAGTCCAAGCTCAAAAAAACTCCGCCGGAAATCCGATTTGGTTTCGTTTCGAAATTCTCTCCTTTAAAAATCCTTTTTCGGACTTCCGGTAAATCCAAAGCATTCCTCACGGAGTCGAGGATTTCTTGGAAGCGCTTACGGTCCGAAGTCTGAATGAAGGAAGGAGTTTCTGAGTAGAGGCTCTTTATGCCGAGCGGTATCGTTTCTTCGGAAGAGAATGCCGAGAATTCCTCACGTAGATAATCGGTATCCAAGGTGGAACAAGAGCATTTTTCATTCAATAAACCCGCCCAATCATTTCCCATTGAAATCTCCTGCGACATTCTCGAAAGGATCCATTACGAATAAAAGCTCCCGAGCGATCGTTTTACACGTTTCTATATATTCGTTAATGGCTTCCGGAGAATCGTCGAAGGCTTTCGGATCGGAATAGGGTAAACTGACTCTTCTCACAGCACCCGGAACCATAGGACAGGCTCTGTCGGCCGAAGAGCAAACCATCACAGCGATAAATCTTTCATGAGGATTTGCTTCGTCCGAATACAATTTGGAAAAACCGGTAACGGGAAGAAGATTCTCTCCATAGGAAACCCGATACTTCGGATTTCCATCCGCCACCCGATCCGTATCGATCTCGAAGCCAATATTCGAAAGGGCTTGGACCGAATTCGGGTGAAAGGCCGTGACTTCGGTACCGCCGGAAAAGGATCTGATTCCCGAAATCCCCTTATATTCGGCGCAAGCGAGGATAAGCATTTGAGCAATCTGGCTCCGACGAGAATTGTGGGTGCAAACGAATACGATTTCCGTAAAATTTCGATCGGACCTCAATTCTCTAATCGACTTAGAGAATTGAAAAAGCTTTTCCTTTCTTTCGACGGGAATTTCGGACAATTCTCCCGCTCGCTCGTTTAAGAATCGGCGCAGAGGTTCGAATAACGAATTCATATCGATTCCTTCCGCGTGTATAGTTTCAATCTAAGCCGTTTCGCTATCTCGACCAAAATCACCAATACGGGAATCTCCACCAGGGGACCCACGATTCCTACGAAGGCTTGGCCGGAACCTATACCGAACGTCCCGATAGCAACCGCAATGGCCAGCTCGAAATTATTTCCGACCGCCGTAAAAGAAACGGCGACATTCCTCGGATAATCCGCTTTTAGCAGAATCCCTAATCCGAAGCTAAGGAAAAACATGAACACGAAATAAATTAAAAGAGGGGCGGCTATCCCGATCACATCCAAAGGAATATGAAACAATGAATGTCCCTTTAGGCTAAAAATGAATACAATCGTTAAGAGCAAAAAGATGAGAGTGACGGGAGAAATGGCGGGGAGGAATCGATGGATCGTCCATTCTTCTCCCTTTAGCTTAATGCTTGCCGCTCGAATTCCCCATCCCGATACGAAGGGAATTCCCAAATAAATCAGGACGCTCGATGCAATATCCCAATAATCGATTCGTATCGATGCATTCTCATCTCCCATCATCCCAGGAAACACAACTATAAGAAGGTATGCGAAACTTCCGTAAAGGGCCAACTGAAAGATACTGTTTAAGGCGACCAATCCCGCGGCAACCTCGCGATCTCCGCCGGCTAGGTCGTTCCAAACGAGAACCATCGCGATGCAACGGGCTATACCGATTAAAATTAAACCGGTACGGTATTCTGAATTTGCCGGAAAGAAAAGATATGCCAATCCGAACATCAACAAAGGTCCGACGAACCAATTCAAGGCCAGGGAATATAAAATGAGATCGGTTCGACCGAATGCTTTCGGAATTCCGGCAAAATTCACTTTCGCCAGAGGAGGAACCATCATAAAGACCAGTCCGATTGCGATCGGGATATTCGTTCCCCCGAATTCGGATCTCCGAATCCATTCTACGGAATCGGGAAACCAATTGGATAGGGCGATTCCCGTCCCCATGGCGATAAAAATCCAAAGAGTAAGAAATCTGTCTATAAACGATAATCGCTCTTCAGGAACAATCGAAGGATACATTTATCGCATTATCGCAATATTGCGATAAATGTCAAGCTAGTTTAGCAGGAATTCTCGTTCGCAGGGATCCGAGAGAGTAACTGATTGAAATATCCGCCGATTTCCTCCCATGCTTTTCTATCTATACAATAACAAATCGAAGGACCTTCGATCGCACCCTGTAGGATTCCCACGTCCTTTAAGGCTTTCAAATGTTGGGAAATCGTCGCTTGAGCTAATCCTAGCTCGTCGACTAGATCTCCGCAGACGCAGGCTTTTTTTTTCAGAATGGATTCGAGAATGGCGACTCTAGCGGGATGTCCCAAAGCCTTAGCGTATGAAGCGATCCTGTTTTGTCTTTTATTGAATAGCTCAGTCTTCGTGATTCCCATTTGATTTGATTTGGACAAGCTATCCTATTTTTTCAAGTGCAAATTCGAGCGAAACTTCCGTTAAACCTTACGAGACGGTTCGTAACCTCACTTATTGAACGATCCAAATCAGACTTCGTAATGGAGAAGGCAGGATTTGCGAAATATTAAAAATAGTGCAAGAAGAATTGATAAATCTTCGTAGGTCCGAGAAACTTAAATGTTACGACAAACCTCGTCCCACGCGACATGACGATAACCGATACGCTAAAGTCCGAATTAGAAAGCGTTCGAATTACGCCGCTTCCAATTCCATGGCGACTTTCGGAGACAAGTCGGAGCTAATAAAACGACCGCGCAGAAAGCTCCGAAACCGGGCTCTCGGCTCCGGTCAAAAAATCCCATCGCGATTTTTTGACCCCGCTTCGATCCCTGTCGCTGGGGAAAGCCCCTTCACCAACCGCTTGACATACTACGCTCATCGAAGAAACTCACTCACCGACTCCCATGTATACACGATTCTCCAAAACCGGCATTCTCATCGTCTACGCCTTCTTTTTTAGCGACTGCGCATTGTATTTTGCGACAAAAGTTCCTCCCCAGAATTTAAAATTCGGAATCGAACAAAAAAAGACCGAACCGGACCGAAAATCGATTCTATTTCTTGGAGATAGCATAACGCACGGTGCGGTCAGTTCGAATTACGTGGATTTCGTAAGAAAAGATCCGAAGCTTTCTTCCTACCTAGTATTAAACGAAGGAATCAATAGCCGACTTACCTACCAACTACTTCCTTTATTAGAAGATGTGGTGGAACTCCAACCGGAAATGATTTTTATACTGATCGGAACCAACGATCTCATATCCACCCTGGGCGAAGAACAGTTCAATCGGTATAAAAAGCTATGGAAGCTGACCGAGCGTCCGAATCGGGATACCTATCAGAAGAATTTGGGGCAGATTTTAGACACTCTTCAAAAACGAACCAAGGCAAAGATCGTTCTGATTTCCGTGCCTCCATTAGGAGAAGATCCGAACAGCAACCCCTACCAAGTCTCTAAGGATTATGCGAGTATCGATCATAAGATCGCAGAGGAAAAAAAAATAAGCATTATTCCCCTATTTGAAATCTTGGAAAAGGGACTCTCTGCTTCCGGTCGCTCTCCCCGAGCCTCGTATACCGGAAATTACGGAATCATGTACTGGGCCATATTCCAATATTATACCCTCTTTCGAACCTGGGACGGTATCGCCGACTCCAACGGATTCGAGTTCCTTACCGATAGCATCCACTTGAACGATAAAGGAGGAAAAATTCTTTCGGATTCGATCATAAAGGAAATTGCAAGTAAAGAACTCAAGACGAAAGAATAAAAAGCCATCTCCCTTTTCTTAATTAGAAAATTTACATTCCGATCTGCTATGGTAACAAAGGGTGCTAAATGAAATTATTTTCGATCTTACTTATATTTGTATCGCTATGCGGTTGCGATAAAAAGAAAAGCATAGAGTATGATTCGACCGCTTATCCGGAAAACAAGGAAAAGTTCGGTATTTCGGATTACTTTCTATTCTTACCCAAAGAAGCATGCGAAAAGCGAGTCCGACAAGCGACCGACTCGGATTATGCTCCGCCCGTCGAATAAAACCCCAAAGCACGCAGTATTTGTAATATTATATAATAATTTATTTACTTTACAATTTAGAATAACGTTACATATTGCCGCCGAGGTAAAAAATGAATCGAAAACGCAATAGTCTCGCACTTCTTCTCGGCATTCTCGTCACCGTATTATTATTTCCCGCTATGACTTATACGCAAACTCCGTACAAACTCAGTGGACCCGTTCTAATCCGTCCATTCGGGGATTCGATTACATACGGAGTCGGCTTTACGATCGACGCAAATCCGAATTGCCTCGTTGCGGAGCTCAACCAATACATCTGCATGCCTCCGGGAACAGCCGGTGGCGGTTATAGAGGTTGGATGACTCTATATTCTTTTATGCAGGACGGGATCCAATTTACCACGGAAGGATATCAAAGTGGAGGTTCCTATGCTGCACAATGGGCGGTCAATACGCAAACCCATGACGGATATCCTGGTTGGACAAATGAACTATTATTGACCAAAGCCAGTTATAACAGCTTTTCCGATATCACCTTAGTGCATTCCGGAACCAACGATATGTGGGCGATCCGACTAAAACCGAATCCTACCGATCAAGATATCGATCAAGTGGCCAATTCCGCGGGAGAGAGTCTATTCGCTCTTTTAAATGCATTGTTGAGCAAAAATAAGAAGGCGCATTTTTTCGTAGCGCAAATCATTAAAACGACCAACGGCACTCTCGCCCCAGACTACCAAACGATTAACAAAGTAATCTTTAAGTATAATAATTATATCGCGAATAATTGGTTCAACTTCCCACCGGAAAGTCGCGCAAGAATGACGCTAGTAGACATGCATCATACTCTCCAAGCGTCGGACTATTCTCCGGACGGAATCCATCCGAATATGTATGGGTATCGTAAAATGGCATGCACTTGGATTAGAGCCATACGAGCAATGACTCCGAATCAGGAAGATCCATGTTCCGGCGTTTTATCCGGTCAAGAAATTAAGAAAATGGCCCCCAGTAAAGAAGAGCTAAAACTAATGAATCCATCGAAAGAAACGTTGGAATTATTTTTGAAAAAGAGCTCGGCGGTGAAATAACGATTTATAGAAAACGAAAACTTTCGGTTCGAAAACATCGGCGGATCCCACCGCCGACGTTTTATTCGGAAACGCTTTCGAAGCGATCGATATCTTGCGAATATCAAACGATCGAATTAGATATTTTGAATTGATTCACGATCGTAGTGAGAGTTCCCGCAAGATTCTCCAGAGATTGGGAATGTTCGGAAACTCGAATAGCATCTTTCGCACCTTCGAGAGAAGCTGAAGAAATACCGTTTATATTCCGGGTTACTTCGTCCGAGGTAAACGAAGACTGTCCCACGTTTGCCGCGATTTCTTTAGTAGTAATGGACTGCTCCTCTACCGCGGAAGCGATGCTTCCGCTGATCTCGTTGACTTCGGCAATCACTGTAGAAATAGTTCCGATCAGTTCGATCACTTTTTCCGTACTATTCTGAATCGCGTAGATCTTATTCTTTATTTCGTAGGAAGATTCCGACGATTGCCGAGCCAATTCTTTCACTTCCGATGCGACCACGGCGAATCCTTTTCCTAAGTCGCCGGCACCCGCCGCCTCGATCGCCGCATTTAGGGCCAAAAGTTTCGTTTGAGCGGAGATTTTTGCGATAATTTCGACCACATTTCCGATCGCCCTGGCGTTCTCTCCGAGTTCTTTTACTTCTTCGCTCGTCATGATTGCGGCCGAATTCGCACCTCGAGCAATCCTAGCCGAATCAGCGGCTTTCTTTGCGACTTCTCCTATCGATACGGACATTTCCTCCACCGAGCTGGATACTACGTTTAAGTTCTGATTCATTTGAGTCGCCGCCGCGGCAATCGCCTGAGATTGCTGGGACATCTCCTCGATCCCAGTCGATAGACTCAAACTCGCTTTAGATAATTCTCCGGAGGATTGCAATAACGTATCGCTATTCTCCTTTAATTTGGAAATCAACGGGACGGTATTGATCAATATCTTCAAAATCGATTTCTCCAAATCGCCGATTTCATCGTTTCGATCGTGGGAAATGTCGGCGGAAAGATCCCCGGCAGCGATTCTATTCGCGACATTCGTAGCCTCTTTCAGAGGTTTTAGAATCAGATTCACATAATAAAAACCGAATGCTCCTTGAAGTAACGCAAATCCAATCGCAGTAGAGAAAATGATCGACAGATCGACGTCGAAGTATCCCATCGAAGACACAGATGCCAGACCGATTACGGACGCCAGAATAAAGAGAAATAATTTGAATCTGACGGATAAATTCCATACGACCGTCGGCTTTAATTTTGCCTTGCCGGAGATTATATCTGCATATAATTTCGAGGCATCCTCCACTTGTTTTCGACTAGGAGGTCGCCTAACGGACATGTAGCCTACAATCGCACCGTTTTCCACTCTCGGTACGACTATGGCATCCACCCAATAATGATCTCCGTTCTTCGATCTATTCTTAACCACTCCTCTCCAAGGATTTCCACTCTGAATCGTATCCCAAAAATCCTTGAATACGCTCTTAGGTATGTCCGGATGGCGGACTATATTATGCGGTTTCCCGACGATCTCTTCTTCGGTATATCCGGCTATATCTAGAAATTCCTGATTCGCGTAAGTAATTTTCCCCTTCAGGTCCGTAATGGAAATTATGGTAGTACCGTCCCTCATGGTCCTTTCTTGATTCGTAATCGGAACGGATAATTGTTTTTTCTCCTTTTCCGATTCCTTATATCCAGAGACAAATCCTAACATCTTACAATCCTCTACGATTCCTCCCTTGAGGAAACAACGTTAAACTCCATGAGCATTTCGTTTATAGTATATGAAACGTTTACAATCCACCATTTCCTCTTATCGCGTCGTAAAGCGGAGCTGATAAATATCAACGGACATTTATGCCTGGAATTCTCATCCTAACTTCCGCAATCTAGAAGCATCTCTCGCGGGTGATTCTCCGAAAAACCGCGAATATTCTCGATTGAACTGGGATGGACTCTCATAGCCTACTTCATAGGCCGCCTCTAATACGGAAGAGCCGCTATACACGAGAAGCTTTCTCGCTTCCAGCAATCTGAGTTGCTTTTGGAATTGGATGGGACTGATACCCGTAATGTCTTTGAATTGTCTGTGAAAAGTGGTGACAGCGAGACCGGATTTAGCTGCGATCCGACCGATATCCAGCGGTTTTTTGAAATTCTCCCGGATCCACCGGATGCTTTGATGGATTCTTGGCGCTTTTCCGCTAGCAAAACAAAGTTGTCTGAGACGCCAACCCTGGGGCCCGAGTATGGTTCGATACAGTATCTCTCTTTCGTAGACAGGAAAAAGAGCGGCAATATGCTCCGGTGTATGCAAAAGTCGTAACATACGTAACCAGGCTTCCGCCAGATCCCGATCCAGATCGCAATTGGAAAATTCTCCGGAACTCTTTCTTTCCCATTGATCGTCGGGTAAATCCTGCATCAAACTTAGGATAGATTCTTGGTTCAAATACAAGGCCACGGATACATAAGGGAGTCCATTCTTCCCCTGTTCCACTTTTCCAGAAGCGGGCATTTCCGTGGGAATGATGAAATAAGACGGCGCTTTCATATGTAGGGTCTGGTCTCCGATGGAGATCGTTTTTCCTCCCCGAACGATAAATCCGATCATAGGTTGGTAAACGGCCGCAAGCTGGTGCTGAGGAACCTCCCCCTTTATGATCCATACTCCGGGTAGTTCCGTTTCCGTGGGTTCCGTGCCCGCATGTATCGTAAGTTCGGCGATTTCTCGTATAATATCTTCCATGACAGGTCCATTTTACGGCATTTTTAGACCTTTTAAAAGAATAAAATTGAGAGTAATAGGATTTTCTACATATACCAATGGTAGGATTAGGCAATATAAAAGTAGGTTCGAATCTTTACTCTTCTCCTCTATTACTTCATACTCCGGAGCATAAGATGATTCATCTTAGGAGGAAAATTATGAAAATTGCAATCGTCACAGGCGGCAGTAACGGAATAGGAAAAAGCACGGCGCTCATACTCGGAAAACGCGGAATAGGCGTGATACTCACTTATCGTTCGGATAAGAAGGGAGCGGAAGAGGTCGTCCGAGAAATCGAAGGAGAAGGCGGAAAGGCCGTTGCACTGCACCTGGATCTGGGCCAAAAGTCCAGCTTCGCAAGTTTTACGGAGTCGGTGAAAAAAGTTTTAGAGAAGGTTTGGAATAGAAAGACATTCGACTACCTTGTGAACAACGGAGGAGTGGGAGGAGGAATGCCCTTCGCGGAGATGAGCGAAGAATACTTCGATCAAATCCTAAATACAAATTTCAAGGGCCCATTTTTCCTAACGCAGAATTTGATAGAGATCTTGGAAGACGGGGGAAGAATCGTGAATACCTCCAGCTCTTCCAGCAAAGGTTCTTTTCCCGGTTTCTCGGCTTACGGTGCCTCCAAGGCGGCTTTCACTTCTTGGACTCGCTATTTGGCAAAAGAACTTTCTCCAAGAAGGATTCGAGTCAACTCAGTCTCTCCCGGTCCGGTTCATACCAATTTGGGAGGAGGAGCCTTCGACAAGCATCCGGAGTTTATCCAACCTCTCGCGGACCAAACGGCCCTGGGTAGGATCGGCGCCCCCCAAGACATCGCACATGTCATCGTCCAACTACTCTCCGACGATTTCGGTTGGATCACTGCACAAGACATAGAAGTGTCCGGAGGTTTCTTGCTTTAAATCGTTAAATGAAGAAAAAAATATAGGAGAAAGGAAATGGAAGAATTCGCTAAAGAAAAAAATAAGAAGGCTTGCGAAATGAGGGCGAAACGAAAGAGTAAAATTCCGTTCTTATTCTTCCTTTCTTCTTTCCTATTTATAAGCTGTGTCTCTACAAAATACCCGTTATCCGATCATTACGATGGGAAGCGTTTCTATAATCCAACCCAGAAGGAAGATAATGGCATTTGGAGGACCTTGAAACTTTTAGCCACGATTCATTTTGAAAAGTGGCCGGATCACGTTCAAAACGAAGAAACTTATCGAATCAAAAGTCCATTACATAAAAACGAAGTCGCAATCACCTTCATCAATCATGCCACTGTCTTAATACAATTCCAAGGGATAAATATCCTGACAGATCCCGTTTGGTCCGAACGGATTAGTCCCGTAAGCTGGGCTGGAACTAAAAGGGTAAGGGAGCCGGGCATCTCTATTAAGGAACTTCCCCAGATTCATTTAGTGGTCATCAGTCATAACCATTACGATCATCTCGATATAGAGACCTTAAAAACTTTGAATAGAAAGTTTTCCCCTAAATTTTTAGTACCGTTGGGCGATAAGAAGCTCCTTCAATCCGAAGGGATATTCGATACGGAAGAAATGGATTGGTGGCAAACAATTCGGGTTCGAAAGAACACTGAAGTCACATTTGCCCCGACACAACATCTCTCCGCTAGGGGTATATTCGACTGGAATCATAGTCTATGGGGAAGCTACATGATCAAAATGGGAAACAAACGGGTGTATTTCGGCGGCGATGCGGCCTATTCTTCTCATTATAAGGAAATCAGGAAACGTTTGGGGAGTCCGGATATTTCCCTTCTCCCGATCGGAGCTTACGAGCCGAGATGGTTTATGAGACTAGTTCATATGAATCCTTCGGACGCCATACAGGCCCATAAAGATTTGGGTTCTAAATTATCGATAGGAATGCATTTCGGAACCTTCCAACAAACGGAAGAATCGATCGATGCCCCGGTAGATGAATTAAAGAAAGAAATCCTTCGAACCGAATTGAATCCGGACAGATTCATCGTTCAGAAGGAAGGAATAACACGGATTTACTGAGATCGGCGGAGAAAATCCCCAATAAGAAGCGATTGGAGAAGGAGATAGAGACATGAATAATTAAGTGAACGAGACCAAAGGTCCGCTCATCGACAGCGAGTTTTGTCCGACTGACAATCTAAAAGTCCCGCAATAAGCAGTAATAATTTTACGGGTCATTTGCGCAGGAAAACACTAGTTAAATTCGGAGCCCGCCGAGGGCCATTCAGGCCGAAGAGCTTCAAAATAAAAATTTCTCCGTAATTCTAAGTCGTTTTCCAAAAAAGACTTTCAAAAATGATACTTACGAAACTTCTTAAGGAACCCGAATTCGCGCGAATAATCCCGCATCATGAAGAAATATATTTTAGTATTACAAATTTCATTTTGGCTCCTTCCGCATTGCGGAAAATCATTCAACGATTGTAGGGATCAAGACGATTGCCCCATCTTCTATTTACGGGATGACGTCGTAAACCTACTTACGGCGGATGGCAGATCGAAGTATCCGACTAAAATCGACGGGATCGCCAAAGTTAAGGTCTTAATAAACAACTCGGAAAAATCAATCGCCGAATTATCATACAGCGATAGTGAAAGCGCAAGAATGGAAAGTTATTATAAAGTTTTAATAGATGGAAACGAAAAATATATCGATTCCCTCGCAATCAAATACAAACTCCGCTACAGAGTTTTCCCCCAATCCGGCATCACCTTGCATCGCACACCGGAAAACGATTCGGATTCCGACGGCTATTTTATACCATTCAATACGGAAGTTTTCATCATCAGCGAAGACGATAGGTTACCGGATCTCAAACGGCCGACCGACGACGCAAAGGCCATGGAATGGGCTAATTATTACGGAACAATAAATAAGATGAAAGAAAGGCCCCTAACCCATTGGGTCAAGGTAGTCACCAAAGCGGACACAACGGGCTGGACCGAAGAAAGCAATCTGCATGATTCCATTTACGACCTAAGAGTATATAATAAAAACATTAAGGAACTTTTGAAAGAAAATTCATTCTTAGCGGCAACCGGAATCGGAGACAAGCCGACTATTCAAATCGAATGGAAAGGCCTCGGCTTCAAAAATGCCCGGTGCCGGATAAATGGAAAATCATGTGATACGGATTTTTCTTTATATAAAAAAAGCTACGGAGAGGAAGGTCTGCGAATCCGAGTCTCACAGCGCGTTCTGGATACCGACGGTATTACGGAAATAGTAAAAGAATACCGTTGTAACATCTCGGAAACGTGGATAAAATTCGGTTTCGAGCATGGCCAAAATCCAGTCAAAACTTTGCAGGATTGCATCCGAATTGAACCGAAAAACTAGCAGCCACGGATCCGCTTTGATCTTCCGTCCCATAGATTCGGCTTGGGTCTTTGCAATGAATAAACCCATGCCTCTTTAAGCAAGAAAATGCAGTAAAACAGGGAGCGACTGTAATTTATCGGAAATGAATTATTTACTCATCGCCTATTACTATTCCTCACAAAGTATCGAATATAATAGATTTACAATTAGAGAAAGATAATGTAAAAGAAAGGGATTTAAAGTGAAGAATACAGAAGTGTAAAGCCAAAAACCGGGGAAAGCATCTGCCCTCCATTAGACTATCCAGGAAACCAATTGCAGGAATAGATACGGTAGTAAAGGACAACATCTTCTATTTACCTTCCGCCTAAACTCGGCGGCAAGCAACTCGGGACTCTTGTACAAACTATAATCCAAAATGAAGAATAAAATACCTTACTGGTTTGCGACGAAAACCGCAGACATCATCAACTTCAAATACCAGACTTTCAAGAGAGAAAAGGCTCCCGATCCTCTAAATGGATAGATTGGAAAGACTGTCAGAAATTTAACAGGTTTAGCATAAAGAAAGAACTGCAATACACGTTATTTCTGATCTTCATTTTCCGGCGAAGGCTCTTGCTCTGAATGATTACTTTTCTTTTCTTCATTACGAATCTTGCGCTTCTCTAGTTTTTCTTGCCTAATTTCCTTCTTCTTTATTTCGCGTTGTCTTTTTAGGAAGGACAAATTACCCTTTTTAGCCATACAGATCTCCTATTGAATAAAAATTCGACTTTCGCTCTAGGATTTGTATAGGGCTTTAAAGAAGAAAGTATGAGGAATAAAAACTTCCTTAGAATGGCAATCGCCTTAATGGAAAAAGGAAGCTGAACTTTTGGGATTAATCCTCTTGCAGCAGATGTCCCGAGCATATTGAATAATACACCCGGATACTGAAATGCAAGAGGATCATTTATTTAAATTACAAATATAGATCGATTACCAGCGATCTTGCTGAAACTTCCTATTGTTATTCCTATTACGGTCAGATCTAGATTTATCTTCCGCAACTGAGACTACAATATTACGTCCGTCTAAATCTTTGCCGTTTAGCTCCAAAAGAGCCGTTTTCGCAGAATTTGGATCAATAAAAGTAACAAAGCCGAACCCTCTTGATCTTCCGGTTTCCCGATCTAGTACGATATTTGCTTCTTGAATGGCGCCATGAGCTTCAAACACCTGGCGTAAGGTTAGGTCAGTAGTTGACCAGCTAAGGCCGCCTACAAATAGTTTGGATGACATGAATTTTATCCTCGTTCATACAGATGATATGAGTTGTCCGTATGATAATTTAATTTAGATCAGTACGGGCTATGCGATTAAAACAGAACGAGTAAAGAACTTTGGTGTCATTATATTTTTAGAGTCAATATCCGACAAGAAACATTTAATTCAAATGTAAGAAAAATCCCCCTCCACTAAGAAATGCTCTATTTCGCTTCATTGAGATAAGTTTGCGACCTATTTTACAGTGTTACTCTTGCCAATATCAGATTTTTTTCATATTATGCATAATGACCAAGGTATAGAGACGCTTTGCAATGATGCAAGGATTGCTTGGTAAACCCGCCACGATAAGGCTGAGGTAAAAGTTAGCCGATGAATTTGCCTTTATTCGAATAGATCTCTTTCTTATCTAATGTCCATAGTTGAAGCGTCTTACTTCTAATTTCATTAATAAGAACGGAATCGATTAACCCAATTCCCTTATTTATATGCTCGTTCTCAAAGGAAAATTTACCTGCTGAAAGAAAACTACCGTCCGAAGTTAAGGTATTCAGATTTTCCCAATACTCTATAATAAAAGATACTTCATTCTTATTCTTGCATCCTGGGAGTAATTCTCCAAAGACAATTTCATTTGAGATGCCCCCGTTTTTAGTTAAAAGCCAACATGGGTTCTGTTTGGCGAGAAGAGGAAGGAGTATGATTCCCTTTGCACGGTATCTATAGCAGATCCATGGCGCAAAGGGGGAGTTCTCTTTCCGATCGCTAAAGTAATTACACTCATAATCGGATATCATCCCCATTATGAATGGCGCTCAGAGTGATGACGCCTCCACACATGCACTGTTACTACTCCAGGTAATTACATGTTGAGTAAATCACCAGATCCGGGCTAACAATATCATCTTCGAGATCCAATAACCCTTGACGCTACGCTCGGCCGCGGGTAGGCTCTACAACTGCCCTCAGGCTCCATCAATGAGAAACCTTGTCCCGAGCCTGCGAAGGAGAGAAAGAGGAAATGCGAAAATACAGTCCACCAAATATCCTCCTCCTTGCCGGCCTCATCACTTTATTTGGCGACTGCATACCGGACTCGGAACTTCCAAATCCTTTCCCTCTAAAGCAACCTAATACGATCCATCTAGGATGGAAATTGGTCCAACCGCCCGCATACAGAAAAGAAACCTTCTATCCGATGAAGGACCGAGATAACAAAGTCGAATTCAACCAATGGATCTCAATGCCAATCAGTATGGAAGAAATACAACTCTTCCAAAAAACCATAAGTTCCGACTTGAAAGGTAAAAATGGTCCCGAAGACACCTCCGAAAAAATTAAAGTCGCAGCAATCCCAATCGGTGCGTTGTTAGCAAATGAAAAAGGCGGATTACTCGAATTCGCTATTCTCATAAAAAGTAAAAAAGGAGAATGCCAAGACCGCTTTACGACCCAACTCACGTCCTTCCATCGTTCCTCCGAAGACATTCTAAAAATATTATGGATGGGGGCAGCGCACCGCATGTCTTACTCCGTGGCAAAATGTATGCGAAGTGAATCCGGTCCAGAATTAACAGCGATCACACGCCACAGTTTTTATCCGTCCTTTAATGCATTCCCATACGCATACATGCTCAATATGTTCACAACTCAGCCCGAATTTCTCACAGTAAATTACTACGAAACTCTGGAAGAAGGAGTAGCAAAACTCCCGGCTACGATCCAATACTCATTTTGCTCCAGACTTGCAAACGCTCCCTCTGGCGCTGTTCGCTGTGTTGCCACCCAAACGAACATAACGCCACCCATCCCCTGGAAAGACCATATTCGTAAACCCACTCTCGCCGAACTCAACAAAGAAGCTAGTCTTGATTGACTTTGCCAAGAACCCGTCGACACCTTCCTATAGCAAGGAAAGACCGAGCCTTACACATGCGTAAACACTGCCGTATTCTATTCTACAGGTGAAAGAGCTATCTAAGGTAGGAAACGTTACGGACATAGAAGGCAGACATCCTATATCAACCTTTCGGAAAAATCGGAGGAAAACAAATTGGGACCATAGTCTGGACGATATCGGTTAAACAAGGGACTGTGTTCCTTACTTCGGTCCCGAATCAGAGAGTAGGAGATAGTCACGGAGTTCCGAAATCAACCTTTTCTGCTCAATGCGAGAGCGATGGCACGGAGAGCGGTTCGTATTAGCCGGAAAGGAGTGGTTATTCATTTAATATTCATAATCGAAACAACCCGCTCAATATTAAAATATGCGAAAATGAAGCGCCGAGGAGTAGAAGGAGAGGTAGTATGAGCAGTTATTAATGACGGCTCATACATTTTTTCTAATTATCTTACTGCTCTATACAAATTGACTTCATGGATGAGCTAGCACAACCGATATACCCCCCGGCATTGATCGCATCAGTCGTGGTCGCAGTATGATCTCCAAAATCGGCACTGCTTGAACTCGCAGTGCTCCAACCAGTACAGTTGTTACTACCACTCGTCCAATTCGTGTTCAATCCAGTCACGGTGAGATTTGTACCTGAAACTGTAGTTTGAAAAGGGTTGCTCAGAGGAAAGGAAAATATTCCTTTCGAGGTGGTTGTTCCAATTACGGTAGTGCCATCAGATTGCACGTATTTTTTGTTAGCTCTTAGAACCCAATCCACATGCTCGCTTGTTCCGCTCGTTGCACAATTCGCTGAAGTACATGCCACACGGTTTGTACCGTCGACAACCAAAGCTTTATAGGTTCCGCCACCGGAGGGTTTGTTTGAATCACTGTTGCACTGAGAATCCAGACCTGAAAGCCCACCTCCAACATCGGCTTTCGTAGCCGCGATCACAAAAACTTTACAAGGTCCAGTGGTGGAGCAAGATCCGCCACTGGAAGACTGTGACTGCGTTGCCAAAAGTGCGACGAGCAATGTAGAATCGCTGTCCGATGGTTTGGAACAAGCGATCGAAAGTGTAAAAACAAAAGCCGTAACGGATAGCCAGACGGGCAATTTTAATTTGTGCTGAAATATTGAGTGTCGCTTCATTTTTATTCCTTAAAAAGTTATAACCATATAAGGGCCTTCGTGGACCCTCGTCATTAGGAAGGAAGATTGCTAGCCCAGCGAAGAAGTCAATCCCTTTAGTCCGGCGCCGAACAGTATGTCAAAAAACAATTTTACTGAAACTTAATTTACTCGAATAAAAGGAAAATCGGCCGCAATGGGAAACAAATTGATTCGGAGCGACATCAAAAATATAATTTAAGAAATAAAGAATCCTACTCAAGCCCAATAGCCATCCCTTAAGGAACGATAATGAACGTCTGTTTTCCATTTTCTGAAATTTTTGGAAATAGTCCGATTCGACCCGAGAGAGTGGTTGCGATTCGAAGGAAAAGATATTTACTCGAAAAGAATCCGCATTTTTTTCCCGAAGATATAATTCTGTAAATAGACCATATCATCCGGATTGGAATCGAAGAAATTCACTCCTAAATGAAACTTCCCGTCATCCAATTCCAAGAAACGCACAACCTCGCCTCTCAGAACCAAATCCCTTTCCAAAATAGGGACGAACATTTTTATAATATTATGTTTTTTTAGATACTTGAAGGTCCGGGCATCTTCTATCTCGAATAGCAATCCATTCATACTGATATCCAGAATACGAGTCACGGCCTCCTCATTTCTGAAATTATCCTGACGAATATAGACTTTTGTAAGAGCGTAGGTTAGAATCTCTCCGAGTTCCTGTATATACAATGCCTGTTGTTGTACAATGGAGAACTTATCCATTGCCGTGGAATACACTCGTATGTAACCTATCGGATCGTTAAAGAGCCGGATGGGAGTCGCTACATAGGAGATCATGAAATTTTGGACCTCCTCCTTCTGCAGCTCCCTAAAGAATTCGTCCGCTCTGGCCTGTCCTCCACTCTGGACCAACTTCAGGTATTCGTCTCGGAAATTGTCCAAGTAAGGGTCTCTCTCCTCCCCTATATAATTCATAATCAGGGAACAATCCTGAATATATATGGATCGGTTGTATTCCTTCATGATTCGACCGAGGAAATCGTCCTTCTTTCCAGGTCCGAAGAACACGATTTCGTAATCCTTGGATACTCCCAGAATATACTCCGTGGCCATTAGATTGATGAGCTTCAGGCTCGGATTATCCTTCTTGATCTCCTTCATAAGATGGAAGAATTTTTGCTCCACGCTCAAATTCTTTCCCAATTCCCTTTCTCCCCCGCTCAAGGATCTATAAAGGATCACATAATTCATAAAGAGATCGTCCACCGCGACCCTTAGATTTTTACGGAAAGCGGCGGCCTGTAATTCGGACGGGATCTTAATTCTGACATGATCCTCCCAAAAGTCCAGTAGAACGACTTCGAATTGGTAGAGAATATTCAGAATTTCGAAACTGATTTTTGCACGCAAGATCCCCTTGGGTTGCAGATACGGAACGTATAAAATCAGGGTGTCTTCCCCTACCTCTTCCACGACTGCGTTCAACTTATCTCCTTCGTAATCGAAGGGGAACTCTCTTTGGTCGGCCTTTAAACTATAGAATAAATGCTTAACTAGATTGATGTCGGAACCTATGATCGTCTCTCCGAACATGGTCTCCAGAATCGTAATTAGTTCTTGGAGCGTATCCGATCTTCCTACAGCCATCTTGTCTTCTTAGGGAAAAGTTTCCCCTATTCTTATTTTCGACCCCGAAGAGGTCGGAATCCAGCGATACGGCGTAAGATTTCTCTTCAGGATTTTTTCCTAAAAGGAGACATAGGATCCGATTTTTCGGAAGGAAATTGTTCGGGGCATTTTTTCGCTTCTGCCGAAATTCTTAACATGGATCAGAACAAGTCCGAACTCAATCCCGAACTTTTCGATATGATGCGGCAGGGTAAACTTTCCGCGAACAAGATTTTAGCACTGATTTCTCTTCGAGGAATCGTGGATAAATTCGCCTCCAAGCCGTTCCTGGAAGAGGAAAAACTGACCGAAATCAAGGAACGCACCGGAGTCGAGCCGGACATACTCACCTGGGGGGATTATTTCCAAACCGAAGTGGCTTCCCGTTATTTCGATAAGACCGATTCGGAATTCTCTAAGATCGTGGACACGATCCGCTTCGATCTGATCTCTTCTCATCTTATATTTTCCGGTAAGCCCGATTACTTTACGGACTCGGTCAGAGGCCAGGCGTTGGTCTCACGCTCAATCGACAGTAATTTCTGGACTCTCGAAGACGAAGAGAACGTGCATCTGGAAATTCTACTGGACTACTTCGAACAAATGGGTCTGGAAGAAAAACCGCTCGCTATTTCCGACCGCATATGGTATGAGAGTTTCGAACTCAAGCAGGAAGCTGTTTAATGGCATTAGTCGACTCGGAAACCGTCGAACTTTCAAACGAATCCAGGATAGAAATCCTTTATCTTAATAACCCGCAAACTAAGAACTCCATGACCGTAGATATGGGCATGGAGTTCAAAGCCCATATTGAAAGGCTCAAAAAAAATCCTCCTCGCGCCGTGGTCGTGACCGGAAAGAACGGCATATTTTCCGCGGGCGGGAATTTCGAACTGCTTAAATCTTTTGCGGAAAAATCCTTCGAGACCAACAAGAAGGAGATGTACGAATTCTACAATCTTTTCCTTACGGTCCGGGACCTAAACGTTCCGATCATTTGTGCGGCGAACGGACATGCAATCGGAGCCGGACTCTCCATCACTCTTGCTTGCGATATCCGCGTATTCGCCGACGAAGGTAAATATCAATTCAACTTCGTTAAATTAGGAATCCATCCTGGTATGGGATCCAGCTATATAACCAAGGAACTCTTCGGATACGAGATCGCAAACCGTCTGCTTTTCTTAGCGGAAACCTTAAGCGGCAAAGAAGCTTATAAATTAGGAATATGCTACGACTCCGTCCCTAAGGACGAGGTTTTGCAAAGAGCGACCGAAATCGCGATTTCATTGAGCGAAAGCGCACCAATGGCCTTAAGCGAACTCAAGAAAAATAGCTACAATCGGGAAGAATTGAACGCGGCGCTCCGAAAAGAAGCCGAGTCCCAGGCTCTAAATTTCTTGTCCAAGGATTTCAAGGAAACGATAAGATCCATCGAAGAAAAGAGAAAGCCGATTTTTCGCGGCTTCTGATCGCAAGGAATTTCGACCTTAAGAATATTATAGATCTTTCAATAACGGCTTAAGCTCTAGAAGAATCTGCTCTTCCGGGACGGTGAGATCCAACTTTTCCACCTTTTTCGGGATTCTTCCCGATGCTACATCGTCCCCGAGCGCCTTGATCTTGGAAAGAATCTGCTCTTCCGTGCAATTGGATATAGATATTATATTCGGAAGGTCTCTTCCCCAGGAGAATCTGAGGCCGGGAGAATCCACAAAGAAAGACTCGGTGACTCCGTCCCCTTCCTTATCCACCATCGTGTATACGGTGGAATCGCCGGTGATTACGGTGACCTTTTTCCCTTTCATATAACGTTCGACTTTAACCCTTGTGTTGGTCATATCTCTGTTCCAGAGATAATAATATAATTTATCTATTTGGGAATCTATGAGTCTGTCTCTTGCGGCCTTGTATACGTTTCCGTATTTCTTGCCGACCTCTTCTTCTCCCCTCATCATTCCGTCCACTTCCCTGGGAGTCGTGGAATGCAGATAATAATCCGGAATTCCGTTGGAATGATTCGTATAGAAGTTCTGATCCTTTCTGTCTCCCGGATAAGGATTCGAGTCCGGGTTAGGATTTCGTAGGAAATCCAACAGGAATTTCTTTCTTTCCTGGGTCTTGGCCTTGAATTCCTCGTAGCGATTCTTCAAGGAACTCGTCTTCGGAGAATCCTTTCCGTAGATTCTATCCGTTCTGGAATATTCGGCAAAGGCGGCCTTCTCTGCGGCGTACGCCTTCAAAAGATCTTCGTCGTATTTAACGAGCAAATCGAACTCTTTGTTCTTTTGCTCCGTTTCAGCCGGAGCTTGTACGGAAGCCGGCTTTGTAGAATCTGGAGAAGAGAGACCCTCTCCTTTTTGCGGCGCTGCGCTCTTTTCCGATTCCGGAAGTTTAGAGTATTCCTGCTCCAATTCACGTAAGCGACTAAATCTATAGATCTTTGAAAGATATTCTTTCTCCTTTTCCCTAACTTGGGTCGGGTCGTCGAAACCGTCTTTCAAGAGGGTCAATTGACCTCTATCTATAATCACTAATGTAGCTTCCGAACTATCCTTGTTCAGGTTGCGATCGGGAAGAGACTTTCCTTCCTTGTCCACGAGTTGTATATAATGGAATGCGATCCTATCCGTCCTAAAATCGGTGATGTTTCCGATCTCAGGCGCATTCTGGAGGTCGGGGGCCGCAGCCAAGAAGGATACGGTAGCCAGGAACGGAAGGCCGAACCATAGGAGCCGAGATTGGAGGGAAAAAATTCTGGGCATGGCTTTCCTAGTATCGACCCGGAACCGGCTCAAAACAACCCCTCTAGAACCGAATTATAGAACTATCGAAAATTTGTAGGAGTTCCTACAGTAAAAGGGGACCTATTCCAATTGCTAGATCCCGGGAATGACGACACTATATTCCGTAATTCGTCGGCTGTCCTAACCCGCATATTCGATTAAAAGTCCAGAGTATCCCGTTTCGTAAAAATGCTTTAGAAATCTCGATTCTCCATACATAGTGCCTTCCTGGCCGTGAAGCATTACTACCAATTCTTGAGATGGACTGTTTGCTAATCAAAGGTGAACATTTACCTTTCTACCCGAACGATCTATAGTAAGAAATTTACCCGGAATTATTTTCGGATCGATTGTTTCAGATTTTCCAAAGTATAGAAGTTTCCTAAACAAATAAGGATACAGTGAGAAAATACAAATGAGAAAGAAGGCAATCGTGAGCAAGGGTATTTTCTTCATCAATAGTGTCTGAAGTATATAATCATCTTACTTACCCTTGTTCTTTACCCAATAAGTAAGTTCCTCTTGGTGATAGATTGCGGAAAGATCGTTAGCCCGTTCGATCAGATAGTCCTCGGCGTCCTTGATGGCTTTGTTATAAACAAAAGGTCCGATTTCGGTGAGGAAGTATTTCAGCAAAAATCCGGATTGCATCTCCCCAATCTCCATGTCGAGTTCCTTCTCGAAATATTTCTGGATCGAATGTATAATCGATTTGCTTTCTTCTTTACTGAGTTCTATCGCCATATGGTGAATGATCTATTTTTTTCGAAAATAGAGAAGTGAATTTTCTGTCGTTTCAAACCTAAACGGAATCAAAGCAATCAACGAATCACTCTGTAAAATACCGAAAATCCTCAGGAGTTCCTACAATATTAATCCGGACCGATTGTAGTTGCAAAACCGAAAGAATTATGATAAGGGAATTCGTAAATCCACCGCACCGGCCCCCGCCCACTAGGGTTGGGCGCGCTTTTAGAGAATGGCTTTCGATCACTTAGAAGAAAGGCTCTTTCTTGCTAACTCAGCCAATTTTTTAGAAGCGGCGCCACAATAGGAGATGATAATCATGTCTTTAAATAAGGCTAAATTGACGGATTTCATATCCACGCTGGTCCATCCCTGTTGTCCCCATTTATTATCCACGGGATACGCGGCTCCTTTCGAGGCGGAACAGAAAAAATCCTGATCGTTCTGATCGAATTTTAGAGTAACAATCTTAGATTTCGGATCTACTGCCGCAAAGATTCTATTCTTCACCCGAAAGGAAATCTTCTCGAAATGAGGAGCCTCCTTCGCTTCCGGAAGGGCTAATGCCAGCGTTCTTAATTTTTCTAAAGAGATCATAAATTAGTTTTTATCGAAGCGCTTACAATTCACGAATCAATCGGAATCATTCAGCCAAGTCTCTTTCTTGCATCCGAATACGCAGCTCGGATCAGATTTCCAAGAGCCTCCTCGTCGACGGGAATACCCGGACGAAGCTTCACATGACGCATTCTTTTCCCGGTGCCCTCGAGTATCTTTGCGGGATCGCCCAAAGCTACGGCATTGAAAAAGCCCACGTTAGCATGCGCAGTGAATATATTGACATATCCGAACGCCACATCCCGAACGCAAGCAGTGGGGTGCCCATCGTGCAATAATTCGAGAAGATCGTCCCCACACGCCCTCATATGAGCAAACCAAGGTTCTGCCAGAACCTTTAGTTCGTCGGGCTGCCTTAGGAACCAAGCGTCTATTTCGGGAGACCTTTTAACTCCCCCATTGAATCTTAGAACATCATCCATCCGGCACCAAGACTCTTAGAGATCATAATGGAAAGTGCAAGCAGTAAATTGATCGACGATCGTTCACCGAATCGAAACCCGAAAAGCGCAATGGAGGCGCTTATGAAGAAACGACTCGGAGCCTTAGAGTCCCGCAAAAGGGATCTTATTGTCGATTATGAGAAGTTGACAAAGAGTAGGTTAATCCCGGAATATCTCCCGGCTCTCCTCCAAGTCTATATTCTATACGATGAATCTCCGGATAATTTTCGAATAGTGTTTTTTCCACAGCCAAAAACGCCGAGGAAAGAAGAACGGACTTCTTGCGTGCGATCTCGGCTTCCTTTTGTTCTTCCGTCATCTGGCTGGCGTAGGTATAATCGATCCGAAATTTCATATCCGTAAGTAGTCCTTCGATAGTGGATCTACGAAGATCCAAAAGAAGCACGTCTCCTCTCTTCCAAATGGAGATCACGGAGTCCTGTAAATTCGGTAATTTTTTCAGACTTCTAAATTGAGCGGACGCGTTAGGAACGCTCGGATCGAAATAGCTGGATTCTCCCGTTTCTCCGACTAGAGTCAGAACGTCGTGACGGAAATCCTCTCCTGTCAGAAGCACCTTTCTCTTTACGGGAAAGACTTCTCCCTCTCCGTCGGATCCGTATATTACGGTTTCCTTTCTATGATCGAAATTCGGAAGATCGTAAAGAGTGAAGGGAACCAAGAGTTTCAGCGGATTCTTTCCGGAAAGAATGAATCCAGTCAGAAAAAGTAGCACGATGATCCAGGAATAGGTAAGAAATAGAACTCGTTTAGACTCGGCGGAATCCGGCGGAGTCGTGGCTAGACCGAAAATCCAATTATAAAAGGTTTCCCAACGTACGATTACCTTCGCCCAGACTTCCTTAATCTTTTGCCAGTTCATACGCTCTCACACCTTCTAATATGCTTTTGGCCAATTTCACCTGCTGGGCCTTATCGGCCAACAAACCGGATTCTTTTCCGTTGGTTAAGTATCCCAACTCGACCAGGATGGCCGGCATCAGGCTCCCTCTTAAGACGGAGAAATCTGCCTTCTTCACCCCTCTAGACAATATCTTGGAAGCGAGGTTTTTTTTCATCTCGGATTCGACGCTCACGGCTAGAAGCCTACTCCTCCTTTGGATCAAGGAAGACATCATTCCGGCTTGGATTTTCCCGTAATTCGGTCCTCCCTTCTTCCCCGAGATCCTATTCTCGAATAAAGAGGTTTCCCGGGCGGCCTCCGTGGAAGGGGTCTGAGAAAGATAATAGACTTCGAAACCGTTCACATCGTCCGAAATGGAGGCGTTGCAATGCAAACTTACGAATAGCACGGACCCGCCCTTATGGATCTCCTTGTTTGCGATCTCCGACCTTCTCTCCAGCTCAATGAAAGTATCGTCTCCCCGGGTAAGAACCACCCGAACCTCCGGATAAACTTTGTTCAAGAATTTCTTGAGAATCTTAGCCACCTGCAATGAAACGTGTTTTTCCTGGAGTCCTTTGGGAGAAGAAGTCCCGGGATCCTTTCCTCCATGCCCTGCATCTAGAATGATTGCGGATAATCTCAGTTTCTCCGCCTTAGGCAACAGGTCGAAGACGAGTTCTCCTGCCTTGAATTCGTAATTCACGTCTCCGGAAAGAAGACGGACGAAAATAGCCTCCACGAATTCCGGAGGTAGCAAAAAATCCTTTTCCCGATAGATCGCGGGCAAATTCGTTTTTTCTAAACTACCGTTGACCGCGTAAAAGGAGGAACCGATTTTGAAGCGAAGTTCTCCCCCCGAGTGTAAAACGGAGCCGACCATCGTAGCCGGCTCGAATTTGGATTGGAGCCCGGGGATCCTCTTCTTGATCTCTTCGAAGGAGACGTATCCCTGATGCCCGATCGTAGGAACTCTTGCTTCGGCGAAAAGGGATAGGTTACAGAGAAAAACCGATATTAACGCCGGAAGAAGGAGGTGATTTTTTGCCAAAGGGAATCCTTCTTCTTGTTCGGCTTAGATTTACTATCGTTGATATCGAAGAGATTTCTCTTCTTCTTATCGTATTTGTCGTTGGGCTTATTATGCCTTCTGTCCTGTTGAGCATGCGTATTATCGCGAGGACGATCTTGGCGCTGCTTTCCTTTCTTGCGGTTATTCTTCTGGTTCTGATCCTTCCTATCCTTGGAGGCTCCGAATACGGTATCCGCCTTTTGTAGGAACTCCTGAGCCTCTTGGATGGCGGCTTCCGGTCTCTTCTTCTTATCGAATTTCTGTTTTCCGGGACGCGAGTCTCGATTGCCTTCCCTTCCGCCTTCTCGGCCGGAGTCCTTCTTCCAATTCTTCTCTCCTCTGGAATTGCCGCTTCCGGAATCCCTGCGGTTGTTCTTCTTGGATTGGAAGTCTCTTCCTCCTCTGGAGTTACCGTTTCTTTCGGAAGGACTGGAATCGTAAGCGTCTCCTCCGATAAAGGCCTGGAATTCTCCGGAAGGAAAGGATAAAAGTTCTTCTTCTACCGGAAGAACGTCTATCTTTTGTTTCAGATATTTTTCTATCTTCTCCAATTCCACGTAATCGCTTTCCGAGCAAAAGCTGATGGATTTCCCCACTCTTCCCGCTCTTGCGGTTCTACCGATACGATGCACGTAGTTTTCGGTGTCTTGAGGGAGATCGAAATTGAAGACAACTTCGATATTTTCCACGTCGATTCCTCGGCTTGCCACGTCGGTCGCGACCATGAATTTGAATCTTCCCGATTTGAAGTCTCTCATGAGTCGTAGACGCTTTTTCTGATCCAGATCGGAGGAAATTCCGGTGACGGGAATCCCGTATTTACGGAGAGAATATACTATTTTAGGAATATTTACTTTAAAATTCGTGAATATAATCCCCTGTCCTTCCATTTCCTGGGCGATGATCGTATTCACCATGTAAGGCATCTTCTCCTCTCTCCCCAAATGGACGAGTTTCTGATCGATTCTTTCGGTGATCAATTTGTCCGGGTTGATTTGGATCTCCACCGGCTCGTTCATGAATCGATAAGCGAGTCTCATGACTTCCACGGAGAGAGTCGCGGAGAATAGAAGAGTTTGCTTCCTATTCTTACATTTGTGGAGAAGCCAACGGATATCGTGGATGAATCCCATATCCAACATGCGATCCGCCTCGTCCAGCACCAGGAATTCCACCTTATCCAGATCCGCGGTTCCGCTTCTGGCTAGGTCGATGAGTCTTCCCGGTGTGGCGACGATCAGTCCGTTTAAGCCTTCCAGATCCCGGTTCTGAGTCTTGTAATCCGTTCCTCCGATGATTGGAACGACCCGATGTTCGGAATACTTCAGAAGTTTCTGGGCTTCTTCTGCAATTTGGATCACTAACTCCCGAGTAGGAGCGAGAATCAAAGTGCTGACTCCCGTGATTCCTTTGCTCAGAATATTGTGAATGATCGGAACGAGGAAGGCGACGGTCTTACCGGTACCGGTTTGCGCAAGACCGGTTACATCTTTTCCCTCTATTCCGTGAGGGATCGCTTTTTCTTGGATCGGTGTGAGCTCTACGAATCCGGCGTCTTGGATCGCTTTTTGCAGATTCGGCTCTAAAGTTAGTTCTTGGAATTTCATGTTTTCTTAATCGCGATTGAGTGAAATGTGTCGGCGTAGCAGGAAAGGTTGGCGTAGCGGACGAAAAGACTTTGTGTCAGGTATTTTCCCTTCCAGCCCCGGTCTCTTTGGGGGTGGTAGGACATAGGCTTCTTACACAACGTAACGAAACCGTACATTTTCAACATCTTTTCCAGAGAATCGGGAGAGTAATCCCAAAAATGATCCGATGGATGGGTGCGAAGCCATTCCAGGGGATTCGTTCGAAAAGAAGGTCCGTTTAAGGAAGGGAGTCCGAGGAACAAGAGTCCTCCCGGCTTTACCAGATTTGTGATTCTTGCGAAGACATCTTCTGCATCCGGAAAATGTTCTATTACGAAGAAGGCGCATACCGCGTCGAACTTCTCGTCGGGCAGAACGGAATCGTCTAGAAACGAGCCGGATAGGACGTCCAGACCCAAATTATTTCGTGCGTATTCCGATTCCGATTTGGAGAGCTCCAATCCTTTGACCTTATAACCTCTTTTAGCCGCCTCGGAAAGAAAGAATCCGGCAGCACAACCTAATTCGAAAAGAGTCAACCCTTCCGGGTTTTGGAAGGAACTCATCATATCCAGACGAATACCGGCCAACTTTCTGAGTTGAGCCTCGTCTTCATAGTAGGTCTTTTTGTACTGGTTTTTGTATTCTTCCTGGAAGTACGAATCTTCGTATTTCCTTTCCTTTGCTAATCTGTAGTAATGGACTCCCGTCCGACGACAAACCATATAGGCGTCGGGAAAATCGGGATGGGGTTCCAATTCCAGTTTAGAGGACATGCTTGCCTAGCAAAAGCTTGCCAAAGCCACCCCCTACGTAAAGGAAAATCCCCGAGGCCTTGGGAAAACGTCCGAGGAAAAAGAATCTTCCGAATCTGCTTGAAAAAAGGCAAACCGATCCAGGAATAGAAGAGAAAATAGAAAAAAGGAACCCGCATAAGAATGAGCGTCCTCGAAAAGATCAAATCCTTAGGGTTGGAACTCCCACCCGTCCCCAAGGCGATTGCTGCCTATATACCCGCAAATAGGGCCGGGAACTTCGTTTTTACTTCGGGACAATTGCCTCTGAAAGACGGTAAGCTTCTACTTACAGGAACCTTAGGGGCCGGATTGAAAGTGGAGGATCTGAAAACCGCAACGGAGCAAGCCACCTTAAACGGACTCGCCGCAATTTCGGGGATCATAGGAGATCTGGACCAAATCCAAGCCATCGTGAAAATCGGCGTCTTCGTTGCATCCAGTCCGGATTTCACGGAACAACATTTAGTGGCAAATCATGCGTCGAATCTTCTGCTCGAGATATTCGGAGAAAAGGGAAAGCACGCTAGATTCGCAGTCGGGAATTCCGCATTGCCGCTCGGGTCCCCGGTAGAAGTCGAACTCACGGTTTCGGTCGGATGATCCGAAATTTGATCCGCGATCTAAGCCTGGCAATCCCCGCCCTGCCGATAGTCATCCAAGGCTGGAAGAAATTTCTCTCCCAGCTAATAGGAAGATTCTCCGAATTCTTCTCGGAAAAATCGGGAAAGGAAAAGCTGCTCTTTATTTTGGCCTTAACGCAATTATTTTTCAGCTTGAGCGCCTGGGTGGATTATTCCATCGATCTAGGGACGGAGACTTCCGGAGGATTTTTCTCTAAGTTAGGCGCTCTTTTCGGGAACGAACCAGTAAGAAGCACGGTGGAGAATGTCAGCGTAAGAGTGGGTTCAAATATCTTCTTTATCCTACCTTCTTTCCTCGTCTTCTTTTTCGGCGGCTTTTGGAGAAGTTCTTGGGTTCCCAAGACGCTTCTTTTCCTACAAATTTTTTCCGGAATCCTTCTCGCGGCCGGACTACTGCTCCCGGATCTCTTTTTCGTGAGCTTCGTCCGGGAAGAAGATTATACCTACAATTTCAATTTTTACGCATTCGGCATCGTTTGGCTATTGACTACGGCGATTTCGGCGGGATCTCAGAAACAATAGGTTGCGACGGCGAATGCAAAAACGACTTCGCAGCTCTTACGTGAATCATAAAACTTGCGACCTTGAACCTTCTTTACTTTGATATGATTCAAAAATGGTATTGAATAAGCGAATTCGACAATCTACGGCTTAAGTATATCGTATAGATCCTTATTCTTTCTTTCTAAGGCCATATCGTACGGCGTTTTGCCATCCAAATCCTTTGCATATAAACTTGCGCCTTTACTTAATAGATAAGTCGCAATCGGTAAACGACCATTATATGCCGCAAAGTGCAACGCCGTCCTTTTTCTATTGTCTTGAGAATTTAAGCTTCCGCCGAACTTTATAACTTTTTCAAGAATAGCTAAATTACCGTTGGCGCATGCGAATAGAACCGCATTCAGACCGTCCCGATTCGAGAGATTAGGATTTGCGCCGCTTTCAATCAGGAAATCGGCGGTCTCATATCTACTAAAACCGATGGCATTATGCAAGGGGGTAAAACCCTTAGACATTTGGTCGTCGATAGGCGCTCCTCGGGCCAACAACGCCTTTACTATATTCAGATTTCCCCGAGTGGCGGCCTCGAACAAGGGACTAATTCCGTCCTTGTCCTTAAGATTGCAATCCGCTCCGTGTTCGATCAAATACAAAGCCACTTCCGTATAGCTCTTATAGATCGCATATATAAGCGGAGGCGTCCCGTCCTTATCGATCACATTCGGATTCGCTTTTGCCGTCTCGATTAAAAATTTGATAGATGGAAGTGCATTCTTAAAGACGGCAAGCAACAAAGGAGTAGAGCCCATATTCGTCTTAAGTTCGAAATTTGCCCCGGATTTTAAGAGTATCCTAAGAGCGTTTAAGTTCTGCTTTTCGGCAGCGATATGAACCGGAGAAGTGCCGTTATTATTTTGGACATTTACATTTATATTAGGATATCTCTTGATCAATTCGATCAGGAGGTCGTCATCGGATACGGAAACGGCATAATGCAAGGCAGAATTTCCGTTTTGATCGCGAACGGATATTAAGGATGGATCATTATCGAGAAGCCCGAAAGCAGTATGTCTATCATGATTTCTAATCGACTCGAGTAGTTTGGGTGTAGTCGAGCAATACTGTAATGAAAAAACCATCACTAAGATTAATAATATATTCTTATTCATAATTTTTCTCGCTAATGATCTGAGTGAATAATCCGGGGAGAAATCCAAGACCCGCAGAATAAGCGGCCTCCTAAGCTCAAGAAGAGACGTTAAGCCTATACATGGATTTTGCCAAGCAAAAGATAGGGGTTGAATTAGTGAAGATGGATCAGCCCCACCGTCATTCGCTATGCGAAGTATGGGATCGAATCGATCTCGATAAAACTATAAAGTGAACGGACCGACCAACCAGACATTTTACCCATAGCCTTTCTTTTGCGAATCAAGCAACTCTTCCCTCAGGACAGCGGACGATTCATAATCGTAAACAAAGTTTAGAGTCATAGGAAGGCATTGCATAGCCGTAGTTTAAATCGGACTTATATTTCGGTTCTTTGAATATATAGATGGAATGGAGTGCCACGAAAAGCCGGCAAAATCTCTCGCTTCCGGCGATTTCACGTAATTGGAGCAAGAATTCCGCGTGAAATGTGAATCGGGCTGGAAGATCTGAACTGTTTCTGTTAGAGAGAAAACCGAGCGTCCCCTCTTAGGGACCCGCCCCCCGATCCCGAGATGGGTGGGGGCTCGCTCAATTACAGGTCGGAGGAACAGAATTTCCGTTCAGAGCTTTCAGATACACTGAAAATTATCGTTGGAGGCAACCCCCAGGCTACGAATAGTCCTTAGGCGGAGAACCCTCTCCCCAAATACTTAAATTTTCCTAATATTCGAAGATTCCAAGATCCATCTTCGCTTCCTCGGAAGCCATAACTCTCGGATCCCATTTCGGAGTCCAGACCACCTCCACTTCCACGGAGTCGATACCTTCCACTCTCAGGGCGTTGTCTTGGATTTCCTGTTTCATTTGGGGACCGGCGGGACAAGCCATAGAAGTATAGGTCATATCGATCTTGGCCTTGCTTCCTTCCACATGGATCCGATAGATCAACCCTAATTCGGCCACCGAAATCCCGATCTCCGGATCTTCCACTCTATGGATTTCCGCGTAGATTCTTTTCTCTATTTCCTGCGTTGGCTCTTCTATTAATTGCATGACGCTCGTCCTTAGTAATTAGTCTTTCCGGCACAATGAGAGGTTGTAAAGAATTTTACGTGCCCGCGAGTCCCGGATCCGAACCTCAAAAGTTAATTCATAAACAAGAGGCTTTCCGGTTGCATTCACTCGGTCGAATTAGAATCGAGCCCGGTTTATTTGAATTTTACGAATTCTCCGAATACCCAACCGGATGTAGAGTCAGTCTCGACAAAATACCAATAGTTTTCCCATTGTTTCACCCTGTCCTTCTCAAGAGTCCTCATATACAATTTGATACCCGTGTTTTTAGGAATATGGTTTAGATACGGACCGTATAAATCAGTAGAGAATTCCAATTCTTTGGCGTTTACATTCGGTTCCTTCCGGATTTTCACATTATCGATAGTGGTTCCATTCTTTCCGCCAACGGATCGATATTCCCTCCCTTTATAAAAAATAATTTCATTCTCCAAGTAGGCACTTTGTCGGATATCGAAGGAAGCCGAATTATTTTTTACACTTGTATGCAATAAATAATTATTGGAATTCGAATAACAATTCAAGGAAAGCCTATGAGAATAGGATTCGCTCTTAGGCTTTATCTCGCAAAAACCCTTACCGAAAGACTGCTCGCATTTCGGCTCGCACTTAGAGGGTTTCAATTCGATCCGATCGCCTGCGATTAAAAATTTTCCTACATCGTGCCAATACAAGCCTTCGGACCCGTAGTCGAAATCGTAGCTCGATTTTTGCTTATTGAATTTCAAAGAAATACCATGCATTAAGGAGTAATCCGAGAAAACGTTATCCAGAATGGAATGAATGTCCACGTCCGGAGATTGTTTTTCCGTTTCTTGAATGTTCTTGGAACAATCCAGGAATACGGTAAATAAAACGATAAAGGCTACAGTGATTTTCTTCATTTTATTTCCGCCGCAAAAGGATACCTAATGTAAAACTATAAATCCGCTTATAAGAATAATAAGTATTCAAAATTCGTCCCATTCTTCACGACTTCTAAATCTCTTATTCGTGCCAAACAATCATGTCTTTTTTATTCTTATAAGACTTTTCTGTTAAAGATACCCGGCTCCCCTAAACAACCCGTACAAAAATCCCGGAAACAATAGGAACCAGTTCGGAATTCGGAACAATAGCAATCCCAAAAATAAAAGGACCGCAAATCCAAGGTCTAGCCAAGAATGAACCGAAGTCTTCAAAACCGGATCGTATAAGGCAGCTGCAAGAATCCCCAGCACGGAGGCATTCATCCCCTTCACTGCGGAAGAAATCCATGGATATTCGCGTATCTTTTCCCAGTACGGCAAGACTCCGAATAGAATGAGAAAAGAGGGTAGAAAAATCCAAACCAAGCCTGCGACCGCTCCTCCGATTCCGTCCAGAAAAACTCCTATATAAGCGGAGAATGTGAAAAGGGGCCCCGGAACCGCCTGAGCGGCTCCGTATCCCATTAGAAAAATATCATGATCCAGGAACCCGGGAGAAACGAATTCCTTTTCGAGCAAAGGAAGGACAACATGCCCTCCTCCGAAAACCAAGGCTCCCGTTCTGTAGAACCCGTCGGCGATTTCCAAGAATCTACCTCCGATCCAAATTCTTAAAATCGGAAGAATTCCCAAGAGTAGAAAAAATGAGACGATTAGTATCCAAGCCAGTTTCCTACTCTTGGAAAAGAGTTTTTTCTCGTAGCCCTTCTGTTCCTCCGGTCGCAAGAATAAGGAACCCAAGATCCCCGCTAAGAGAATGTAAACGATCTGGGGTAAATCCCGAAAAATTAAGGAGGTTACCAGAGAAAAGACGACGATACCCGCTGAGACGGGGCCTTCTACGATCGTTTTCCCCATCGAAAATACGGCGTGAGCGATGACCGCCGCCGCCACAAGCTTCCATCCTTGGATCCATCCCAACTCGGGAATGATATCCTTCTTTACGAGCTCCGCAAACAATACGAGTAAAACCGCGGAAGGCAGAGTAAATCCTAACCACGCAGCCAATCCGCCTCCGGTACCGCCACGAATGGCTCCTATACATATACCTAACTGGCTACTCGCCGGTCCCGGTAGCATTTGGCAAATCGCCTGCATTTCCGCGAATACTGATTCTTCTATCCACTTTTTCTTGATTACAAATTCGGAATGGAAGTATCCTATGTGGGCGGTCGGCCCTCCGAAACTCACCAGCCCTAATCTTAGAAATGCTAAGAATATTTCCCGCATTGGATATTAAGACGGACTAAAAGAGAGCTTCGAAAGGCATTGCAGCAGTTTCATTTCAATCGACCGGACTTTTCTTACCATTGAATTTCGACAACCGAGCAATCGATCTGACTGACTAGTAAGTTTGCATTATCGTAGCTGTAAGATCCGACTTTCCAGTAAGGAGTAAGAAGTAAAGGATCCTCCGGATTTAAGCTCTGATATCTGGTCTTTATGTATATATTGACATATTCCTTATCGACCTTCAAGCGATCCCTGTAATAAGTCGACCAGAGGCGAAAGGCCTCCTCTTGAGAGCAATAACCGCTGGGTTCTTTCTCGGGTATAAAATCGAAGACGCAAAGTTTCACACCTTCCAGTTTATTCTCCGGAGTTACGTACAAATAGCTGGTCCCTATTCCGAATTCTACGTTTTTCCAACTAGCATGAAATAGGGTCGCATGAACCCCTGAATCCGACTTCTCGATTTCATAAAGCTCCAATCGGGAGATTCTATTCTCAAATTGATCTCTTAAAAAATCTCCGAAGACTTTTGCGCTCTTTTCGGGAGAAAACTTAAAGTTCTTTTTCTTCTTATCGAAATGGGATTGATCGTAAAGTTCGAAACATCCGTTGGACTCGGGCGCTAGAGTTTCTTTTGCTCCGATCGGTCTAATGGGAATCAACCTTATGATCGGCATGGCTTTATATCCCTTTATCAGCCCCCGATCATGGCTTTGAGTCTGTGCGCTTTTCCCACAGGAAAAAATCGCATTACAAATACAGAAAATAACAAAAAAGCGTTTGGTTAGCAAATTAAAGTCCCTCCCTGATTTCACAGGTGTGCTGATTTATAAGTAGATCGGACTTTTCATTATCGCTTTCATAAAGCCACCAATACGGAGCCATCAAAATCTGTCCCGGCTTATCTATCGAATTATAGCGTATCAGCATATTCAATTTCTGCTTTTTTAATTTGACCTTTCTGGCCTGCATCGTTTTGGTCCAGATTTCCACCGCCTTATCCCAATGACAATAGTAAGCCGACGAGTTCTCCGGGTATATGTCGAAGACGCAAAGATTTCCGGAGATCACCTCGCTTTCGCCGATTTTTAGAACCGATTCTTTGTTGGCAAAATTCGCACCGTCGCTCGGATCCTGAACGAACTGGATCGAGTCTTCCGATTTATATCTCTGGATAGAACCGAACGGCAGTAAATCCGCTCTACTACCGTATTCCTTCTTAAGAAAGTTCCTACCGATTTTGATTAAATAAGGCGGATCCATCCGTAAGCGGGACGAATTTACCGCCTTAGGATTTTCGTAACTGAAGCAACCATCGGACCCCGGCGTTGCATCCTGAGAGAAACTAGCGGGTCTCACCGGGACCAATCTATAGACCGGATAGGGACCTTCTTCCCTGATCCAAACGGGTAATTTCGAAGTTTCGGAGGTTCCGAAATTGCCTAGAGAACTGCATTCGGTTAACAGAAACGAAAAAACTAAAAAGAAAAGAAAGCGTGAGTGTCGCATTACCGGAAAGACTCGCGGCCAAGATTCCTTATTGTCAAATTGAAAATTCGAGAGGAAAAAGAAATGATCGGAATCGGATCAGGAAAGAGTCTTTTCTAAAGTGTTCCAGGCTAGAACGGCGCATTTGATCCGAGCCGGAAGCTTCTTCACCGCTTCCAAGGATTCCAAGTCCTCATATTCTTCCGAAAAATGCGGATCCTTGTCTTCGAGTAACATGGCCTTGAATTTACTTAAAAGCTCTTTTGCTTCCCCTAAGTTCTTGCCGTAAAGGCTTTCGGTCAACATGGAGGCCGAAGCTTGGGAGATGGAGCAACCCTTACCCGTAAATGTAATATCTGCGATCTTGTCTTTGTCCAGTTTAAGAAAAAGTTCCACCTCGTCTCCGCAAAGAGGATTTACTCCTTCTCCGTGCAGATCCGGATGCTCCAAAACCCCGTGGTGCCTAGGATTTTGGTAATGATCGATGAGTACTTCTTTGTAAAGACTATCGCTTAAGGACACGACCGAAGATCTCCTTCACCTTCTTTAGACCCCCCAGAAGAGCGTCTACGTCCTCTTTGGTGTTATAAAGATAGAAAGAGGCCCTACAAGTTCCTGCGATTCCCTTGAAGTCCATGAAAGGCTGGGCGCAATGATGTCCCACTCGGATGGCTATACCTTCCTCGTCCAATATGGATCCGACGTCGTGAGGATGGACTCCCGGAAAATTAAAGGAGATGACTCCACCTCTTTTCTTGAGATCGGTAGGGCCGTATAATTCCAAGCCTCCGAAATCGTCCAAGCGATCCAACGCATATTCCAATAATTGCAATTCGTGATTATGGATTTCCTGCATCCCCACGGACTCCAGATATTCTATTGCCGCGGCAAAGCCGATTCCCCCGGCAATATTCGGAGTCCCTGCTTCTAATCTAGCGGGAAGATCCGCATAAGTAGACCTGTCTTTCCAGACCTTCTCGATCATATCCCCGCCACCCATCCAAGGAGGCATGGTTTCCAAGATCTCTTCCTTGGCATAGAGTACACCCACTCCCGTGGGTCCGAGCATCTTATGAGCGGAGAATGCGTAAAAATCGAAGTCCTGTTTTTGGACGTTCGTTTGCAAATGAGAAGCGCCTTGGGCTCCGTCCACTAAAACCTTGGCTCCTACTTGCCTAGCTCTTTTTATAATAGGCTCCAAATCGTGAACGGTACCGGTTACGTTGGACATCTGAGCTAAAGCCACCAATTTGACCCGGTCGGTGATGATCTCGTCTAAATTACTTAAATCTAATGTAGCGTCCTGGTTCAAAGGGATAAATTTCAGGACAGCCTGCTTTTCCTGCGCCAGCATTTGCCAAGGAACCAGATTGGAATGGTGCTCCAACTCGGTGAGAACGATCTCGTCTCCCTCGTGTATATTCGTACGCCCCCAGGATTGAGCGACGAGGTTGATGGATTCCGTGGTATTTCGGGTAAAGATGACTACCTTAGCGCATTGCGCTCCGATGAATCGGGATATCTTGATTCTGGACATCTCGTATTTTTCGGTGGCCTTTTGGGAGAGAGCGTAGATCCCTCTATGGATATTCGCGTTCTCTTCCTCGTAATAACGGCTGATCGTATCGATGACGCTTCGAGGCTTCTGGGAACTGGCCGCGCTATCCAGAAATACCAGAGGCTTCCCGTTCATTCGAGTGGATAGAATGGGGAAATCATTTCGGATCTTTGCTAGGTCGAAACTCATCGTATCTCTCTCCCGGCTGCCTTCATGTCAATCCTCCAACTCCACTTCCACGTCGTCACCTACGATTCTTGTCTTATAGACTGGCAAATCCTCGACAGCGGGCATACAAAGCACCTTACCGGTCCGGATATTGAACTTGGCCGCGTGCCTAGGACAGACGATTACGTCTCCCTCCAGTTCTCCGGTCGATATGTCCTCTCCGTCATGGGTGCAAATATCGGCAAATGCGCAAACCTCTTCTCCGAACCTGGTCAAGCCCACCCGGCTATAACGGGTCTCCGCCACGAAGACCTTGCCTTCCTCCAGATCCGAGAGTTTTGCGAGTTTTTGGAATTCTCCCATTATCGCCCTATCATTCTAGATTCTATCATAGAACCTAATTCTTCCTGCAAGGATTCGGAAGGAAATTCTCGCACGATCTCGTTTAAGAAGCCCTCTACTATCATTCGACGAGCTTCTTCTTCGTCTATACCTCGGGATGCGAGGTAGAATAATTGCTCTTCGTCGATCTCTCCCACGGTCGCCCCATGCTCGCATTTCACGCTATCCGCGAACACTTCCAGTTTGGGTATGGATTCCGCTCTAGCCGTCCGGTCTAGAAGAAGGTTATTATTGATCTGAATAGCACCCACATCCTTGCAATGAGAAGGGATATGCAGATTTCCGGTGAATACATTATGGGCCTTGTCTTTGACAACGGATCGGAAAAGTATGGAACTTTGTCCGTGGCTCTCCTTATGAAGAATCCGAATTTCGGTATCCTGAAATTCCCTTCCTTTCAAAGGAGCAAGCCCCGCATAACGGGTCCAAGCGCCTTTGCCCGACACCCAAGCGTCGTAGAAGGATTTTCCGCGGTATCCTCCCCAAGTCGCTATGCTCGTATGAAATTTGGAATCCTTGTCTTGTACGGAATGAGTAGCTCGGAAGCGAAACGTGGAATCGCCCAAATTCTCGACGGAGGAATACCGAAAGTCTCCTCCGACGGGAGTATTCAGAAGCGTAACTCCGTTCATAAGAACGAGATCCTTGGTGGAAGGCGATTCCCATCTCTCCAAAAACGTCGACTTGGAATTTGCAGGAGCATCGATAATAAGCAATGGAAGAATCAGATTTCCTTCTTCCAATCGGATCCGGATCTCCGGAACATTCTCTTCCGAAGAATTCAATCGGATATGATAGGCATGAGTGAATCTGGAAAATACGTATAAGGGAAACCATTCCTTCTCGTAAAGATATAAGGAAGTCTCAATCCGTTTCAATACCTCGGAAAGTTTCTCCGTCGGAAGATCTTGGAGTCGGACTACGGATGCACCGCTTAGTCCGGAAAGGTCCACGGAGGATTCCGGAGCCGATTTTGCATATTCTGATATTTTAAAATTAGAAAGACTGATTTTTCTCCAGGACTCCAAAGCGGAGCTGGGAAAAGGAGCGGCATTCAAAAGATTCTCCGCCTTCTCCCTGAATTCCTTCAACAGGGAAGGCTCCTTCTTCTCCTTGATAAAATCCGCAAAAGATTCCGCTAATAGCATCCGATCAGTTCGCTCCGGAAAGAATCCAGTCGTATCCTTTTTCTTCCAGTTCCAGCGCGAGCTCGCTTCCTCCCGTCTTCAGGATCTTGCCTTGAGCGAATACGTGAACGAAATCGGGGGTCACATAGTTTAACATCCTCTGGTAATGAGTGATGAGAAGAATGGACCGATCTGCGGATTTATTCTTGGTGATCCCTTCGCTGATGATCCGTAGAGCGTCTATATCCAGTCCCGAATCCGTCTCGTCCAAAACGGAAAGCTTAGGTTTAAGAAGAGTCATTTGTAGGATCTCGTTCCTCTTCTTTTCTCCTCCGGAAAAACCGTCGTTTACGTATCTTCCGATCCACGCATCCGGAACTTCCAAGAGTGCCGTGGCCTCTTTCAATTCTTTTCGGAATTCCTTCACGGGAAGATCTTTACCTCTCACCGACTTTAGAATCGTACGTAAGAAATTTCCGATGGTCACACCCGGAATGCTGGTGGGATATTGGAAGCAGAGAAAAATCCCGGCCCTGGCTCTTTCGTCCGTGGGCTTTTCCAGCAAGGACTCACCCTTAAAAAAAATATCCCCGGAAATCACTTTATATTTTGGGTGACCCATGATTACGTTCGAGAGAGTACTCTTTCCCGATCCGTTGGGTCCCATGATGGCATGGACCTCGCCCTCACCTATGGTCAAGTCGACGCCTTTCAGAATTTCCTGAACCTCGCCGTTCTCGGTTTCGACTCCCGCGCGAAGATTTGAGATTCTTAGTAATTCAGCCACGTGAGACTCCCTGCCTAGGACTATGTTTTTATTCCTAGGGCGGAGATCAATAGGAAAGATGTTCTCGGGTCCGAGCGATTTAGTAGGCTTCCCAATCCAAACGAAGAACCAAAACATGCTCCTCGCCCAGATTCAGGGTAAATAAGACATATTGGCGCTTGGAATCTATATCGTGAAAAGGTTCTGTGAAACCCGAAATCCGGCTAGAATGATAGGTCTCCGCCTTGTGGCGGATGAAAAACGGCTTCCATGCGTAATTATTTCCGATATCGGTGAGCAGCCTACTCCAAGGAAGATCGTAGGATTCCCTCTTGAAAGTCGGAGTCACTTGGTAACCGTGCATATCACATACTAAAACGGAAGTCGTTTCCGGAGGAAGGCGATCCAAAATGGAATTCAAACTCTCTAAGAGAGCGGTATCCGAAGATGTATCCATAGGCTTGAAAATCTCGATGAATTGATCCAAGAAGGATTGCTCTCTCCTCAGATTCTCGAGGATCTCCAAGAACCTCAGTCCGGAGAATTTTTCCAAAGAAGTCTTAAGAGTCTTATTAAAACGTTTCTTATCTTGGAAATCCACCGTAGGACGGGAAAAATAATAACCTTGCAGAAGATTAGCTCCCATGGATAAAGCTAGATACAATTCTTCTTCGTTCTCCACTCCTTCGAATAGGAGCTGGGATCCCAATCTTTGGGACATTTCCGAAATTGCGGAGAGCACATTCTTGAAGGATCGACGATTCAGACTCTCCCTCATGATCTTGATATCCACCTTCATGATATCCGGATGGATATAACCGATACGCTCCAGATTGGAGAATCCTACTCCGAGATCATCGACCGCAATCTTGATCCCTCTCTCCCGGAAGACGCTCACGATATAGAGAAGTTTTTCTATATTCCCCTCGAACTTATCCTCTGTGATCTCTAAAACTAGATCGTTCGGGTTAATATCGTATTTTTCGATTAGGTGGAGAATATGGAGCTTCTTTATGTCCAGAACTTCTCCGGTATAAACCATGGAGAGGAAATTCGGCATCATATTCAGGAAAATCCTGGTCTTGAGACCCGTTTCCTTTACGTGCTTGATCGCTTTTTCCCGGATGATTCTGTCTATATGTACCAAACGTACAGTATCCGTGTCCGGATTATGAAAATGATATCCTAAGGAATGATATTCGTTGGTTTCGGGAGAGAATACACGGCCTAAAACCTCGTATCCTACTATATTGCGATTCCCTACGTCTAAAATCGGCTGGTAATGCGGGGAATAATATCCTTCGCCCAAAGATAGAACTTGTTGTGATTCGTATTCAGCGAGCATGCGGATCTAACACTACAAGACTCGGTAGAATACTTTGCTACAAGCATATTTCCCGAAATCATCGTTACGTTTTTGGGCGAAAGAAGGGAAAATTTCAGTCTTTTTTTTCCTATTCATCCGAAGACCTTGATAAATTCTCTTAATTCTCCGAGTCGAATGGTTATGGACCGATGTGACTCCGAGGGCGAGAAATTTACGACCGGCTAATATATGTTAGTCGTTTAACGCGGACATGAAAGAGCATTTAGGATCCATTCTTCATACTTCCACATTAGAACCCATGTTCGGGACGTATTTCGGCCCCGTCCAAATCGATAATTCCAGAGAATACAAATCCGGTCCCCTCTCTTGGTTTCGGTCCGTAGATAGCGTGCTCGTGGATATATGGAACGATTCCGTATTTCTGGAGTTAAGAATTTTTCGGAACCGTTTCCGATCCGGAGCGAGACTCCTTCTCTGGAATCGGAAAAGCGATACCTTTCAGGAATTGAACGTGGAGGAAAACGGAACCTCTTCTTTTCTCAAGCAGGGAAGTTTTAAGGACGGATACTGGAGTTTCAGTAAAGGCGAGAAGAGATTCAATTTTAGATTGGATGATACGATCCGACAAGGTTATACCCATTCGGCGATCTGGGCCAAGGATCTGAATTTCCAATTGGACGCCCTAGTCAATACGGGAGATCCCAATCGGACCAGGCCCCTCACTCAGATCAATCCTTCTCGCGGGGACTGGTTCTTTTTGAACCGTTCTCCCCAACTGGAAGTGGAAGGACAACTTTCTTGGAACGATCTCTCTACGAACTTACAAAACGATTCCATAGCTTATTCCGTTTCCAAGGGATTCTCTTCCGAGGCTTTCCCATTGGAGAGTCGTATCTATCTAACGATCGGAAAGAAAAAGGCACAGATCTATCTGGGAGAAACGCCCGTCCTTTGGAAGGACGGAGAAGCGAAACTTCTGGATCCTACCGAAGAGATTTCCAACGGAAAAACCAAAACCGTGAAAAACGCTCAATTCGAATTGGCCCTGGAACCGGAGTTCGAAGCGAGCTTTCTCCGACCCAAGACCTGGGGCAAGGATCATTTCAGGAAAAGCTTATATACCGTAAGCGGCTGGATCAAGACCAAACAGAAAAAGGAAAAAGTGAGCGGAGGGATTGCGATTCTGGAAGTCCCGATTTCGCAACAAACCTGATCCGGAACCGGATCGCAGTTGCGATTCTACGAATTAGGAAGCGATCACCAGATCCAAAACGGTTTTGCCGTCCATTTCTCCCGTGATGCGATTCATGGCTCTTTCCGGGTGAGGCATCATTCCCGCGATCTTAAAATCTGCGGAGCAGATACCCGCGATATTGTCCAGACTTCCGTTCGGATTCTCGTCCGCGTAAAGAAACAGGATTCTTCCCTCGTCCTTCAATTGCTTACGAATATCTTCGGAAGCGAAATAACATCCGTCTCCGTGCGCCACAGGAACCCGTAAAATCCTATCCTTTTCCAGCTTTCCGCTGATCTTATTGGAATCGGACGCCTTTTTTAAGCCTACGGTTTTGCAGACATATTTTAGATTTCTATTACGTATAAGAGCGCCTGGAAGATATCCCGCCTCCGCGAGAATCTGGAATCCATTACAAATTCCGAATAATTTGCCGCCTCTGTCCGTGTGTTCCTTAACGGATTTCATCACCGGAGAAAAAGGAGCCATGGCTCCGGATCTCAGATAATCTCCGTAGGAGAATCCTCCGGGAAGAATGACCAAATCGTATTTTTCGGAGAATTGGTCCTTGTGCCATACCTTGTCCACCTTTGCGGAATAAAAATCCGCCAAGACTCTGGCGATATCGCTATCGCAATTGGATCCCGGAAAAGTAACGACCGCGGCCTTCATGCGGGGATAATCTCCGAACGATAGGTTTCGATCACGTGGTTCACTAGGAGCTTCTCACAAAGACTCTTTACAGTTTGCTCGGCAGTCGCGATATCCGGCGTATCCAATTTGACTTCTATGTATTTTCCGACTCTTACGTCCTGCACGGATTTCTCTCCGAGTTCCTGAAGAGTGGATTTAACCGTACTACCTTGCGGGTCTAGTACGGATTCTTTTAAGGTTACGTTGATTCTCGCGATAAACATTTTAATAGCCGGTCCTGTATTTCCTTATATGCCGCTTGGAGTTGAACAATGAGACTCTCTGGTAGATCCGGAGGAGGAGGCAGTTTGTTCCAACCCGACTTCTCCAGATAATTCCTAAGAATCTGTTTGTCCATGCTCGGAGGGGTGGTCCCTATCGTATAGGTCTCTTGAGCCCAGTACCGGGAAGAATCCGGAGTCAGAATCTCGTCGATCAGGATCACCTGTCCGTCCAGAATTCCGAACTCGAATTTGGTATCGCAGAGTAGAATCCCGGCCCCAGCTACCAGTTCAGAAGCCCTAGTATAAAGGGAAATCGATTTTTCCTTCAGAATGGAGAAGAGTTCTGCGCCGATCTCGTTTTTCATCCTTTCTTCCGATACGTTTTCGTCGTGACCCGTATCGTTTTTGATAGCGGGAGTAAAGGCAGGCTCGGGCAATTTTTCGGATTCTCGTAAACCGACCGGAAGCTTTTTAAAGGCAAGGGTCCCATCCTGCTTGTATTCTTTCCAACCGGAACCGGAAAGATATCCTCTCACCACGCATTCGAAATCGATGCGCCGGCATTTTTTCACCAGAACGGAACGGTCCTGCAATTCCGGGCTATTACGAAAGGGTTCGGGGAATTTGGAAACATCCGTCTCCACGATATGATTGGGAATGTCTTTGAAATAGGAAAACCATTCCGCCGAGATCCGATTCAGAACCTTTCCTTTACCGGGAACGATTTGTCGGAAGACCACGTCGAAGGCGGATACTCGATCCGTGGAGGAAAGAATCAGATTCTGTCCCAAATCGTAAACGTCTCTAACTTTTCCTATATAAGAAGGCTCGGGTAATTTCGTCATCCTTGGATAACCATGAGTGCGATATCGTCGTCGTGAGTCATCTTGCCCGAATGAGCGAGAATCTTATCCAAGGAAAAATTCAGTATATCGTCCGCATGGAACTCCACCGCTTCTTTCAGGATCTTTTTCAGACTTTCTTCGCCCAAAATATTATAGCTCTCGTCCGTTATTTCAGTCGCGCCGTCCGTGTAAAGCAATAGGGAAGCACCCGGATTAAACTCTACGCTCCTGAATTCGTCCTCGGTTCCGAGTTCTATCGGAATGATAAGAGGTCCCATGCCGGGCAACTCCTCCACGATCCCGTCCTTGTAAATCAAGGGAGGAGGATGGCCTCCGTTTGCGTATTCGAATTTACGATTCTTATCCAAGATTCCGTAGAAGAATGTGATGGAAAAATCCTCGGGAAGAATCTTCTCCAATTGTTGACGGAGAGTCCTGACCTTTTCCGCAAGAGTATTACTTCTTCCTAAATTGGAAACCTGCATCTTCACCATCGCAGAGAGAAGCGCCGCGGAAGGTCCGTGACCGGAACAGTCGGCGATAAAAACGTGGAGTTTGTCCTCCTCCACCCAGGCATCTATGAAATCCCCTCCGATCTGCATCAAAGGATGGAAAATGGAGCCGACCTTGATACCGTTCCAGTCCAAATGTTTTTCGGGAACGAGTTCCTGCTGTACCCTTCTCGCCATGACGAGTTCTTTCTCGTATTTCTTCTTTTGTTGGAAGATTTCGTCCTGAAGATTTTTGATGCGGATAAAGGCTCGTATCTTTGCCACCAATTCTTTGGGCTGAAAAGGCTTATGAAGAAAATCGTCGCCTCCGTTGGAAATGGCCTCGTCAAAACCTAATTCCCGATTATACGCGGTGATAAAAAGTATAGGCAGAAGTTTGAATCGATCGATCTCCCTCAACTCTTTGCAAAAGGAAAATCCGTCCTGGCCGGGCATGCTCACGTCCAGAAGAAGCACATCCACGTGATTGGTGGCGAGGAGGGTACGGGCGTCGTCCGTATTCATCGCGGTCAATACGTTGAAACCCATAGGCTTTAAGGTATGAACCAGAAGCTTCAGGTTGATATCGGAGTCGTCCACGGCCAGAATCGAATAATCCGAATAATTCAAAAGACTTTCCTGCTTTTCTCTATCCACCGGTTCTATCCATTTTTATAATATTCCAAAAATCGGAAGATTTCTAGTCGAACAATTCCTCTCGAATCGCCTTTATCTTATCCAATCTATAAACGAGGCGATACAGAATCAGAAAAAGAAGATGATAAGCCAAGACTCCCGCCCAAAAGGAGATCCTCATGTCGGGGTCCATACCCTTCTTGCCCAAAACGGAAGAAGGATGGTTGCCCGGATTTTCCACCCAACGAATGGCTCCCCAGGTAAGGATCGCGTTCACGGTGCAGAACAAACTCAAGAAAGCGGAGAAGATGTACTTCTTATTCTGATCCAAAACCAGAAACCGTAGTAAGAAATAAGCAACAAGGCTCAGGACCAAAACGAAAAAGGAATTCAAACGAGCGTCCGTCGTATCCCAGGGAGTCCCCCAAGCCAGATAGGCCCATATAGGCCCGGAGAAGAGCACCCCGATCGCGAATAGAAGGGAGATCTTGTTTGCGGAAAGAGAAAGAGTATCCCAGAAACGATCCTTGGTGATCAGATATCCGATCGCACATACCGCGGAAATGCCGGGACCGTACAACGCGACCCAGGCCACAGGCACATGAAAATAGAAAATCCTATGGGAAATCCCCTGCTCCAAGATCACATTCGGATAGTATAGTCCGAGAAGAACGGCAAAAGGAAAAAAGAGCAGAAATACGAAACCTAGAACCCAATCCCAGGCTGCCGCTAACATAGGAATCTTCATACACTAGGAAGTCTGTCCGTATCGCTTCCATGGATCAAGAAAAATCCTAATCGTCGGAAGTCATTTCCACGAGAAGGGCTCCCATGGATCCGTAAAAAAAGGCGAACGCCAAAAGTAATCCGAAAGATCCGACCAAGGAAGAGAAAGGTTGGCTCGCAAATTTTCTCTCCGCCTCCATCCCGTACAGAAAAATCGGAATGGATAACGGGACGAGTAAAAGAGGAAGTAGGATCTCCTTCAATCGGGAAGACAGACTGATATGAGAAAGACAGACTCCCAAAAAGGAAATGCAAAGTAGCCCGGGCAGAAAGAACACCAAATGTTTTTCGAATGCGACCCATTCGAAAGGGAAAGCCTTGAAAAATAAGGCGAACAATCCCAGAAGATAAAACGCGGTTCCGGACAATGCCAAAAAAACGAGAATCGATTTGGAAAGAAAAAGGATCCAAGGAGAAACGAAGAGCCTACTGGCGGTTCCTCCTCCGGATTCCCTCTCTTCCCAGGTGAATTGACCGACTAATACGAAAGAGGCGACGAACAAAATGGACCATTTCAGTCCGACGAGCGCCACCATGTCCATGTTTCCGTTTCTTTCCAGCGCATAATGGAATAGAAACACCATTGCGGATACGATTACGATGAGAGAAAGAATCCCGTTACTCGCCCGACCGAGCAGCCGCAGTTCTTTTTTGACTAAGGCCAGAAATTCCTTCATTTGGAATTCTCTCCCAACTCCAAGACCCGAGTAGGCGCCTGGATGGAAAAAGAAGGATCGTGGGTGACCATGACTAAAGCGGAGTCCCGAACTACGGATTCGAGTACCTTCTTGGCATTTTCCTCGCCTTCGGTATCCAGGGCGGTCAAGGGTTCGTCCAAAAGATACAAATCCACGTTAGGCAAAAGAGCCCGAACGAGCGCGGCTTTTTGTTTCATTCCTCGGGAGAAGGAGGAGACCGGATCCTTTCTCCTTTGCCAGAGTCTGAAATCCTTGAGCCAGGAATTTACCTGATCTTCGGATCTGCAATTCCCTGCAATCCCTCGGAAATATTCCAGATTTTCTTCCAGACTTAATGTGGTATACAATCCTAGCTCATGGCCTAGATAGGAAACGCGAGGAGAAGAATTCTCCGGAAACCGGATCTTGTCCTTGTATCTATCATGATGCAGGATTGCCTTAAGCAAGGTGGTCTTTCCGGAACCGTTGAGTCCCCTCACAAGCAGAACTTCTCCCGGAAAAACGGCAAAGGAGACGTTCTTCAAAACGGACTTTCGTCCGATACTATAGGATAGGCCGGAGCATTCCAAAACGGGGATCGATGTTTGTAACTGGACCAATGAGGACAATCTCTTCCGTAAAAGTCTATTTACAAGGCTTTAATTTACGCCGTATTCCCTTCTTCCTACTGCTTTTTATCTCCGTTTCCCTAAAGGCTCAGTTTAAGATCGGAGACCGAGAATACGCGGGAATCCTCTGGGGAGAAAATGAATTCTTATCTCCCGAGTTCTACCAAGACGGAAGCCTGGCTCGGACCGAGCAGGATTTCATTATCGCCGCCGGAAGGCACTGGAAAGGGGCCCCCCCACCCTCGAAAGGAAGTTTCGAGTTCGAAGGCAAGCAGATCGGAAATTGCGGGATCTTTAATAACGACGCGGTAGGATTACTGCAAACCGCCGATCCCAAAAAAAGGAACCAGGCGATTTCCATGTTGGAGGCCGGCATTCGGTACGACCCTTCCTTCTTCGCATTTCGTTATAATCTAGGAAGAGCGTTTCATATTGAGAAGAAATACCAAAAGGCCGCACTGCAATTCGAATACGCTGCCGCAGAGGTTCCTCAATATTACAGGACGTATATCCATCTGGGAGTACTATACGAACTACTGAACGAACAGATTCAAGCCGTGGCCTATTACAAAAAGGCGGTGGAAAGAAACCAGTTCCAGACAGAGGCGCTCGTTCTATTAGCGGAGCATTATATTCGCACGGATCTGAAGAATAGGGCACAGATTTATATTAAAAAAGCCTTGTCCATAGACGAGAATAGTCCAGATGCAAAGTTAGGCCTAGCCAGGTTGGAAATCATGAGCGGCCGGGATTATTACGCTTACAAGATCCTTCGGAACACGGACCTTTTCGACGACCAAGGCAAAAAGAGAGCGTACAATAAAAAATTCCATTTCTTCTTCGCGGAGACGGCGAGTAAGATCGGCGATTATGTCACGGCTGCAAAAGAATATGAGGAACTATTGAAATTCCCGAACGACCCCTTCTTCTCCGAATTCTCGATTAAAATCATAGAGAGAAGAAGGGACCTGGCCAAGAGATTCGCGGAGATCAAGGCTGCCGACGAAGAAGCGGAGAAGGAACAGCAATAATAGCCGGATCCGAAAAAGACTTGGCAAACCAAGGGAAAACCCCCATTCTTGAGGGCGGAGGATCCAATGAAAAACCAAACCAGGCTTTTCGCTTTGGCGACCCTCTTCTTCTTCGTCCCGCTTTTGGCCCAACAAAAACAAAAGGTCAACGAGTCGGACGTGTTTCAGGACGAAACGAGCGAGTATACCAAGTCTCTGAAAAAAATCATCGTCGGTCTCGAAGCGACCATCAACGAGAGATTGAAAGACTTGGAGCGCAAACACGATATTCTCGTGGTCCTGATGCCGAAGTACGAGAAACGCCAAACCATCGTCACGGAAGACATCCCTTTCCAAGTACAGGACGGTTATGAGAGTAACTTACTCAAATACATCACCTTCCAGTTCAACGGAGGAAAGGTTTCGGATATCACTCTAGCTTCGGAGAGTCGTAGGATTTACTACGAAGTGATGTTCGAGAACAAAAAAATCGTCTTCAAACCCGCCGATTTAAAAACGAGCGAAGTCACTCACGAGGTATTCGAAAAAACCGAAGTCACCAGATTGAGCGAAATGTCCCTCGAAAACCAGATCAAGGCCTTGAGATTGCTGGAAGCCAGCTTACGTTCGTCCATTTATCGGATCGACGTTCTCCTCGCTTTGTATAAGGACAAAAAAGACCGCAAGAACCTGTATCATATCGAGTTCTAAATCCGGTTTTCGGATTCGAGTCTTTTCGAGGCCCCGTCGCGCAAAATAGCGCTTCGGGGTTTTTTATTGGGAAGATTACAAAATCAAAATCCAATAAATGGTAGAATATAAGATTCCGCCGATGATTGCGGAAGAAATGGAAAATCGAAGAATTCCCGGAACGAGCCCGTCTGCGGTTTGAAATCTATCCCATAGACCGAGTCGTTTCTGCAATTGTCTTTCTTTGCCCGGAGTTATCTTAGGATAATCCTTAACGACAAAAGATCGACCAGAAGCCGGTTCCGGCTTGGACTTCTTGTCGAGAGTCCAATTTAAAATCTTGGCCTCGGTCAGAAGCAACTCTTCCAATGCGGAAAAACGCAATTGGGATAGGGAATTATAAGTGGCGTCTATCCAAGAATCCACAACTTTCAACCATTCGTTCATATTGTCCCGCGTAGGAGGAACGAATTCGAATTTTCCGAGCCCTGCAGTCCAGGAATCCACACCCAATCGTTTTAATAGTTCGTTATCCAATTCTATTCTTTCCGCATGTCTATAAACGATTTCTAAAGCGTTAAAGAGTTCGGTACCCGCGGCCACCAATCGGTCCAATTCCCTCGAACTAACGTTCCTATCCGCAGTCACGACCGCGTATACATTGTTCAAAAATCCGCGAGCATCCTGCACGTCGGCACGAGAATGATCCGCGTAGTGTAGGACTTCCAACAGACCTGAGAGATATTCCGGCCATCCTTTACCGATTTCTTTCGCGGCTTGTAAATGAGCGGAACGACATAGTCTGTCGTGTTCAAACACAGTCTGCAGGACCCTCTCGTATTCTTGGCGAACCGTTTCGATTGCTTTCGGTAATTCTCTCTTCTTGAGTTCCGTTCCCCGGAATCGAATGATCCCATCCGGCGGGACAAGAAATCCATCCCTCAATGCGGAAAGCAGATCCAATTCTCTTTCCAGATTCCTGAATTTCTCGAGATCTTCGGATAAGGTGGGAGGATACAACTCTCCCAAGGTCTTGGAAATAGATTCGATCTTATGCTCGAAGAAATCTTCCGGTTTCTCGGCGTATCGAACGAAGGAACGTCCCAAATAAGCCCCTCGATAGCGGCTATCCAAGTATTCCTGTTTGTATTCTTCGTCCAATTTTCCGATCGTCTGATCGTCGGTATTTACTTCTTCCGGGAAATTAGAAAGAAGCTGCTTCACAAATTTCCGTTTGAGACCTTCCGGATCGTCGAAAACCACCCAGCTTTCCCTATCGTCGAGCGCTGCGGGGATATATACCTTTTTTGCGTTATTCTCCCTTTCATGATTATAAGGGTGAGTCGCCCACATCTTTGGAGGCTGAGCAATTTCCGTGGTGAACACCCTATGCTCGCTCGGATTGGTTTCGGGAAGAACGGCGACTTTACAATAACCGGGATCATTCAATATTCGACCCATATGATCGATCGTACGCAAATGTACGTTGAATATGTTAGCGGTAACCTTATTTTCCTGAGCTTGCCTATAAAAGAAATTTTGAGCGCTATCCCAAGTGGAATCGGCTGCCTGCAATTTATGCAAAGCATGGACCAACGCGTCGCTTCCGGTTACGGAAACCGCGACTAAATCCGCTTGGAACTCCATCTCCCGCGATAGGGCATGCTGAGCCATAAGTACCAGATTAAAAATGGATTCCAGAGTGGCTCGCAAGGACCATACCGCCAGACGTAATATCCAAAATACCCAAGCAAGTCTGAGATCCGTGTAGGACCAACTCTTTAGGAAATCATCCAAAGCGTCCCTTTTAGCGATGATATGAGCGGCTATCTGTTGCGCGATATAAACCCAGTTTCCGACCGCCATACTTCTTTGTGCGAAATGACCGAACTCATGTGCGAGTACCGCTTTGAGTTCGCTGATCGTCAAAACGTTCACGAGACCCAGGCCTATCTCCAGATTCTTTTTGGAAGGAAAGAAGAAATTCAGAATGGATAAATCGTAGAAAACGCAGGCATTGACTCTGGAAGAAAGAAACACTCTATGAGGTCTCGGCGCTCCCGTTTCATCCGCCAATCGATAAAGGAACTTAAATAGTTTCGGTTCGCTCTCTTTCGTTACCTCGTATTCTTGGGAAATCTCTCCCTTCTTAACGAAGAATAAGGCCTTAATCATGAAAAAGGCAATCATACCGGAAGCCAAGGCCGAAACGAAAGTGAATAGATTGGAATTCGGAGACTCTAATCCGGCCGATACTAAGTAAATCGTGGCCCCGGTAAACCAAGCAGCGGTAAGAATATAGATAATCGCGAATCCGATCAGACCCGTAACGGCGAACCAAAGATTTCTTTTATGATTTTTGGTAGGAAGAGTCAGATCCTTCGGGACATGGAGCGGGTTTTCAGGGTATGCAAAATCCATAAGCAAATTCGTTTCCTTCCGTTCGATACGGCCGAGCTATATCAATAAAGTCCGAATTTTTCCGTTCCCGACAAGGAAATCGCTATTTTTTCGAATAGAATAGCTAAAATCGCGAGCCCGAAGGTATCCGGTTCCATTCTTCCATCTCCAGGATCCGGGAGCAGAATTTTCTAGCGGATTTCACATTATGAGTCACCCAGAGAATGGTGACTCCTTCCGATTGTTGGTATTCCTTCAAGGCGGAGAGCACTTGGAAATTCAGGAGAGGATCCAATGCGGAAGTCGCTTCGTCCAATAACAAAAGTTTAGGGCGACAGATCAAGGCACGTAGTAGTGCCAGCCTCTGCAATTCTCCTCCGGAGAAAAGAGAAGGCAAACGCTTCAGATCCTTATCCTGCAAGCCCAGGATAGGAATCCATTTCTCCAATAGAGATTCGTAATATTCTTCCTCTCCGAAAAGAAGAAGCGGTTCCCTTAAGCTCTTTTCAAGAGTCCAGATGGGATTGAAGCCTAGGATCGGATCCTGGAATACCGGCTGCACCCATCTGGGAGGAATCTCCTTCTTATTTTTTCCGAAGAGAAGAATTCTCCCCTTTTTGGTCCAGGAAGAAGGAAAAGGTAAGTCTAAAATGAAACGGAGGACTGTGGATTTTCCGGATCCGCTTCGCCCCAGGATTCCCAGGAATTCTCCGGCAAAGACGGTGAGATTCAGATCGGATAGATAGATTCTTTCGGGGGAGAATAAGGAAAGCTTCTCCAAGACCAATACAGGTTCTTCTTGCCCGACCATCGATACCGGTTTAATGCTTGCCCGGAATTCTTACAACCAATCCCCTAAAAACATGGCTTTGAAAATCACGGAAGTAGGTCCTAGAGACGGACTCCAAAACGAGAAACTCGCTATTCCCACCCAGGACAAACTCGTCTTTATCCAAAAATTGGTACAGGCCGGCCTAAAGAATATAGAAGCTACTTCCTTCGTAAAGAAGGAAGCCATTCCGCAATTAGGCGACGCCAAGGAGCTCTCTGCCGGTCTGAACTTCCATAGCGGTACCAATTTCAGCGCCCTCACTCCGAATTTAAAGGGTTACCAGGCGGCGATAGAAGCGGGATTTCGAGAAGTGGCCGTTTTTACCGCAGCTTCGGAATCGTTCGTGAAAAAGAACATCAATCGTACCATCCGAGAATCCATAGAAGGATTTTCGGAAATTTTCAAAGAAGCCCGCAAGGATGGAGTCCTAGTTCGAGGCTATGTGTCCACCGTAATCGACTGTCCCTACGAAGGAAAAATCGCCCCCGAAAAAGTATTAGAAGTTTCTAAAATACTTTTGGACCAAGGTGCTTATGAGATATCTCTGGGAGAGACGATCGGAACCGCGGTCCCTTCCGAAGTGGAAACCCTCTTGAATCTACTACTCCGTGAAATTCCCGCAGAAAAACTAGCCGGACATTTTCACGATACATATGGAATGGCGATCTCCAACGTTCAAAAATCCTACGAAATGGGAATACGTTCCTTCGACTCTTCTTCCGGAGGTCTGGGGGGATGCCCTTATGCCAAAGGAGCTTCGGGAAACTTGGCCACCGAAGATCTAGTGTATTATTTCCATAAATCCGGGATACAAACGGGCATAGATCTCTCCAAACTCATGGAAGCGTCCTCGTTTATGGAGGGTTTATTGCAAAGAAAACTCTCCTCCAGATCCTATATAGCGCTTAGAGCGAAAGCGACCTCCTAATCGTCCGAGAAAAAAGGAAATGAGGAAATCCGAATCTTCCCGGAGCGTCGAGTCCTTTCAAAAAAGTTTCGATCGATTGTACGATAAATATACCCGTCCCGACTTTTTGGATTCGGACCCTCTTTTTCTCTGCTATCTGTACGATTCTCCCGAAGACAGGGAATTCGTAGGCCTACTATCGGCGCTATTCGCCTACGGAAACGTCTCGGCCATCCGAGGTTTTCTCTCCAGATTGCTCGCCCCCATGGGAAAGCACCCTAAGAGATATTTGCTTACTAAAGGAACGGATATTTGGAGAGGCAAACTCGGACCCTATCGTTTTCAAAAGGAGAAGGACATCCTACTTTTTCTGGAAGCATTAAGATTCGCTTATGGAGAATCCAATCGTAAGGGAAACAAACTGTTGGAGCATTGGTTTTCTCCCTTGGATCCGAAGGAATCTGGTTTGGAAAAAAGAATCCTGGGCTTCCAGTCCAGACTCTCCGAAGTTCTGCGAAATTTGGATCCGAATTGGAAGACCTACGGTCTCGGATTTCTGATCGGAATCGGAAACGAAAAATCGGCACACAAAAGATATTGCATGTTCCTACGTTGGATGGTTCGCACAGAAGCTCCCGATCTGGGGCTCTACAAAAACATACTACCGGAAGAACTGATTTTTCCATTGGACACTCATATCAACCGATTGGCGGAAATCTTGGGAGCCACGAATAGAAAGACTTCGGATTATAAAAAGGCCAAAGAAGTCACGGATTTCTTTCGAAACTATTACCCTCGGGATCCTCTCCGCATGGATTTCGCATTATGCAGACTGGGTATTTTAAGAAAATGTAAATCCTCTTACGTGAGGGAACTTTGCGAGACCTGCGAGCTTAACACCGTATGTTCGGTTTATTCTTCCAAACGTCGCTCTAAGCCGACCGAAAAAATCGGATAAGATCTTCCGAAATACTAAATGTCCGGAAGAATCGGAAATTGCTTGAAGGATCTCCCGATCCTACTTTGATTGCAGGCGATAAGAAACCTTCTTATCTCATTTCATTTGGAAGTAAAACTAATGGCTCTGCAATACATAGAAATCGAAGAAAAAGATTCTCTGGCTTGGATCTGGTTGAATCGAGGACCTGCGAACGAAATGACCTCCGAACTTATGGAGGAATTGATCGAAGCGCATCGTATTCTTGCGGCTAAGAAAAGCGTAAGAGCAGTACTTATAGGTTCGCGTTTCGAGAAATTCTTCTCTAACGGACTCGATCCCAAATACATGCTGGATAGAAGCCCCGAAGACAGGATCAAAGTATTCTCCACTTTATTCGATATGATGCGCGTCATTTATTCTTTCCCCAAACCCGAGGCCTGCGTTATCAACGGACATGCCATGGCTGGAGGAGCGGTGCTAGGCATTCTCACCGATTTTAGATTCATGGGAATGGGGAAATCCAGATATTGTTTCTCGGAAGTTTTGGTCGGACTCACCATCCCTCCTATGCTTCTACGAATCATAGAATCGGTCGTAGGAAGACCCAATCTGAGAGAAGTCGCCATGCAAGGTAAGGCGTTTAAACCGGAAGAAGCGGCGTCTATCGGTTTAGTGGATTCTTTTTTTCCCGTCGAGGATTTGAACCGTAAGGCGGAAGCGCATATGCTTTCGTATTTGGATCTCCCCCAAGCCAGCGTGGAATCCATCAAATTAGGAATCCGAAAGAATCTAATCGACGAGATGAAGGCTCCTACGGACGAACTCATCCAAGAATTCAAACCGTTCGTGACCGGAAATTTCGACGAAGGACTGAAAGCCGTTTTGGAACGCAGGAGACCGATTTTTAAGAACGATTGAAAGTAAGATGGGAAGAAGTGGTACCGCCACGGAGAATTGAACTCCGGTTACCAGGATGAAAACCTGGTGTCCTAACCACTAGACGATGGCGGCGTTTTATTTTGCTAAATTAGTTTGAGTCGTTTGGGACTCGAACCCAAGACCCTCTCATTAAAAGTGAGATGCTCTACCGACTGAGCTAACGACTCGAACCGTAAGAACACGATATTTTTCGAACCTCCCCGGTCAAACGAATTTCAGAGAGTTTTTCGCCCTTTCCGCAAAGAATATTTCGAAAAACTATCCGAAGGGGGTTAGGCTTCCGAACTTAGAATCCGGAAGCGATCGTATCCTTTCTATCCGGTCCGGTAGAGATCAAATCGATTCTTACTCCGATCAATTTTTCTAAGGCTCGGATATAATCCTTACAAGCCGAGGGAAGCTTATCGAATTCGCCGATTCCGGTGATATCCGTTTTCCATCCGGGAAATTCTTCGTAGATAACTTTGACTTGCTCCAATCCTTGAGAAGGGAAGCAATCCAGTTTTTTACCATTTCTTTCGTATGCGACCGCTACTGGGATCTTGTCGTAAGCGGAAAGAACGTCTATTTTAGTCAGCGCTATGGAAGTGAGTCCGTTGATTCTAACCGCGTGACGAAGCACTTCCGTATCGAACCAACCGCAACGTCTAGGACGACCGGTGGTGGCTCCGTATTCCGCGCCTAGGGTCCGGAGTCTCTCTCCTTCTTCTCCCATTAATTCGGTGGGGAATGGGCCTTCTCCCACTCTGGTAGTGTAGGCCTTGGTGATTCCGATCACATTCTTCAAATGATGGAAAGCGATTCCCGACCCGATAAAGGCTCCTCCCGTAGTGGGATTGGAACTGGTCACATACGGATAGGTTCCGAAATCCACGTCCAGTCCGGTTCCTTGGGCACCTTCCAGTAGGATTTTCTTTCCCGCTTTGAGTTGGGATTCGAGATAATAAGGGGTATTGATTATATTCTTACGAATCTTGGAAACGAAATTCTTAATATTGTCGAGGATCTCCTTGGTGGATATCTCCTCTCCGTCGTAAAGTTTTACGAGTTCCCGATTCTTTTCGTCTACCAGATGCTTGAGTCTGGTTTCGAAATCGTTCTCCAGAAGGTCTCCCACACGAAGCCCAATACGCATCATCTTGTCCGCGTAACAGATACCGATTCCTTTCTTGGTGGTCCCAATCTTACGATCAGGAGCGCAAGAATTCTCCCTAGCGGAATCGATGAGCCCGTGAAAAGGAAAGAGAAGATGGCAGGCGTCGCTGATAAGAAGTTTTTCATAAACCGGAAAACCCTCCGCTTGGAGTTTATCACATTCTTCTATGAAGAATGTCGGGTCCAAGACCACTCCGTTTCCGATGACGCAAATCGTCTGGTCGTAGATGACTCCGGAAGGAACTAAATGGAATACGTATTTTTTTCCGTGGACCACTACGGTGTGTCCGGCGTTGGCTCCGCCTTGGTATCGGACAATGATATCCGTGTCTTTGGAGAGGTAATCGATTACCTTGGCTTTCCCTTCGTCCCCCCATTGGGTTCCGACGACTAATGTTGCGGGCATAGGATGGTTTCCTTAGTTTCTATCTTTGGTATGATATCGTTTATAGGGTGAATTCGCTTTTTGCCTTTCCGGCTTCCATGGGAGAATTCTAAGAAGAATCTTCTCATCCGGCATCTAAATCCGTTTTTAAGACTGTCTCTAGGACGTCTACATTGATCGCAAATCCACAGGCGTCTTTTTGCAAGCCGGAGAATCTCTCGTAGAGATGGTCGTAAGCTCCTCCGGTCAGAACCGGTTCGGAATTTCCGGAAACATATCCTTGGAAAACGAAGCCAGTATAATACTCCAGATCCGGAATCAGAGTGTAATCCGCGCAGAATTCCACCGAATTCCTTTTGGGGAGAGAATTCAAAATCTCTCCCGTCTCCCGTAAAACGGTCCGGAAAGAATCCGAGAGTCCAAGACTTGCGAATCTGGATCCCAAATCCTCGTCGGAGGAAAAACCTAAGCAAAGGGCTTCCAAAACGGGGAAGATTTCCAGACCATTACGGCTTTCTAAAAATCTTCGAATCTCGGGTAGATTCTTTCTGTATAAGAGAAAAGATAGTTGGCGCTTCTCCGCTTGGGAGAGACCTAAGGACTCCATAAGAGAATGGAACAAGTTCACATTTCCCAATACGATTGTAAGAGTAGAATCCAAAGACAAAGAGGAGAATATTTCGGAGACCTCACCTAAGATTCCAAGGATCGCCTTCGTTCCGGAGCCGCCTAGATTCTCCGCGCCCAATTGTAGGATCTCTTTTCTGGTTCCGCTCTTCCTACCGTAGTCTCGGAAAATTTTTCCCTGATAAAAAATACGTTGGTTTTCTTTGCGGTGCGCAAAACCGGCCATACCTTTGACCGCTTGCACGGTTAAATCGGCGCTAGGCGAGATCTCGTTTCCGTCGGAATCTCTGAATCGATAGAGAGAACCTGAGTCCTCGTTGGCAACGGTAAGTAAAAAGGAGGAAGAATAATCGAAGGAAGGTAGAAATACTTCCGAATATCCGAATTTTCGAAAATCCCCGCTAAGGGAGTCGAGAAGCTTCCGCCTTTCCGAACTTTCATTCGGACCGAGAAAATGAAAACCGTCCGGAATCCATTTCTTCTCGCTAAACTCGGGAGGATTATGTGACATCTGTTGTTTTCGAAAGCCCCAAAGAACAGTTCGTTTTGGCTAGGGTAGAATTCAAACCGTTTTTCCCAAAAAATAGAATGACAATAAGCCTTCCAAGGATAGAAAGTATTCTCCGGAAATCGCATAATTCGAACCTTTTCGTTCGATCCCTATCCATTCGGAACTAACACCGCTAGATCTAAAACAGAGACGTACCATGGCAGAAAAAGAACAATCCGTCGGAAGATGGCAGAAGGAATTCTTCGAAAATATCCACTTATTCAAAAGATCGGGAATGTCCGAAGACGAAGCCAAAAAGATACTCCAGAAATTTCTTTACCTTTGTTCCGTGACCCCCATGCCTCCTGTGATGGATGTGTTCAAGGATCCGGGTTCCTTGGAGAGAGTGGGAGTCTATACTCCCCCCGAAAAAAAAGCCAGGGAATTCATGATCGAATTCCTATCTCCCATCATGAAATTCTTCACGGTGGAGGGGATCGAAAATCTGGCCGCGGTAAAGCCGTTGATCGGCAAATACCCGGTGACTCTGATCTCCAATCACCTAAGCCACCTGGATGCGCCCGCTATTTTTCATCTTCTCTACCACGCTTCTCCCGAAGGAAGAGAAGTCGCCGAGCAATTGGTATTCATCGCAGGACGACTCGCCTACGAACCTGACTTTACCAGACTCGGGTTGTACATGTTCGGAACCCTTTTAGTCTGCTCCAAGAGAGACATGGCGGATAACCCGAGCCTCTCCGATCTTATGACCAAGATCAACATGAGAGCCTTCCGCCATTCCCAAAAGCTGCAGCACGAAGGTAAGATCGCCGCCATATTTCCGGAAGGAACCCGTTCCAGAGACGGAAGACTCATGCCGTTCGTAGACACTGTATACCATTACGTAGCCAATAAGGTGATTCTGCCCATCTCTCTGGAAAAAACGGATAAGATTCTTCCGACATCCAGCCTTCTTTTCAATCAGGTGGCAGGTAAGCTCACAATCGGTAAACCTGTGTTAGTCGGAGAGCTGACCAAAAAGGAAATGGCAAGTTTCCCTAAGAATGTAGAACAACTTCCTTTTCCGGAACAAGGGGATAAGAAGCAATTCCTAATAGATAACCTGGCCCTACTCGTAGGACAAAATCTGAACAAACACCAACACGGAATCTATCGAAATCTCTACAGCGCGGACGCCAGGGATCAGAACAAACTCATCAAGGTTCCTAAAGAACCTAAAGAGAAGGTGATCGTTATCGGAAACAGCAGCATGGGAATCGCAGTCGCGACAGTGATCGCCAATAAGGATGTGGTCGTTCAAGTATACCATCCGGATAAGGAATACACCTCCCAGAGCAACGCGGAACATAGGGACATTAAAACCTATTCCCTTTACAAACTGCCTCCCAACCTAACATTCACATCCGATCCCGAAGACCTTAAGAATGCCACACTGTTCATCCAAGGAACCAATCCTTGGGAATTACATACCGTATATCCGGACTTACAACCTTATTTGGCCAAGAATAAGGCACCATTCTTTAATATTATAAAAGGCTTTACTAGTGCGGGACTCATCCTGGACGATCTGCAACACGGGCTGGGTCTGGAGGACGATCGTATAGGAGTCGTTTCGGGAGCTTCTTATCCGGACCAGATCATGGAAAGAAAGATCTCCGGATTCGAAATCGCCGCCGTAAATGAAAGCCTTATACCTCGCATTCAAAAGCTTCTGACCACCGGTTATATTTTCCCTCGTCCCGCGATCATTCCTACGGACGTAAAAGGAGTGCAACTAGGAGGAGCTCTCAAAACGATTTACGCTCTCGTAATGGGAATCGTTGAAGGATATTTCGAGCAGACTCTCGGCGGAAATGTGGACAATTCCCTTTTCCATCTTTCCAATCGCTTCTTTAACGAAATGGTGAGAGTGGGAGTGCAGATGGGAGGAAAGCCGGAGACGTTCCAAGGGCTTTCCGGACTGACCGACTTCATGCTCTCCTGTTTCGGAACGGACGCCAAGGACAGAAAAACGGGTTACGATATCGCAAACGGTCATCCTTCCGAAAAGATGTCCAACGGATTCTATGGTTTGAAAGTTATGCCGAATCTGATGAAGATAGATCCGAACGAGGTTCCGATTTTATATGCGGCTTACGAAGTAGTCATCAACAAGAAGGACGTTCGCAAGGTCGCGGAAGGAATGGAAGAAAGACTGTCAAGGGTTTGATATAAGGCGGTCTTAAGGATCGCTTTCGGAATCGAGACACAAGTATGAATCATGAAATACGGACTCGTTTTTCTTTGCCTGATATTCCTTTCCTGCGAAACGTTCGACCGACTCCCTCTTAGGAAAGTGCAGAATGGTAAGAAGGAATTTTTAGAAGGCTGGTCCACTTGTCCTAAGACCAAGGAGAACGAAACCGCTCCGAGCAATTGCAAAGCGAGCTTATTCGCAAATACGATCTTTATCAAAGCGACCGTTCCCACCCCCTCCAAAGGAGAAAGTTGTCTGGAACAATGCAGGACTCTCAAGGGCGAGAACGGGATTTCTAAAATCGCAGTGGAGAGTCTGCCTGCTAATACTAGTGTCTCCGCCTCGGACTTCACCTATCCCAGAGTTCCAAGCGCCTGTATTCTCCAGAAGAGCCCTGCTCCACAGGTATACCGAGCCGGAACGGTCCGACTCCCCTCCTCCTTTACTAGGAGAAAGGAAAGAACGGAGCATTGCTCCTGTAATCTATTCATAGAATACGAAAAAGGAGAGTCGGAGTTCGCCTCGATTTTTAGGGACTGCTTGGACCTAGAAAAAATCTCCCGGAAAGAGCAGGAAAACTTTTACTATAAGTATCGGTATTAAACGATCGTGAGAACTTCTCCGGAGAATATCCGGAGAAGTTTCCAGAAAATCATCTGTGCCCGTTTACAAAAATATCGATCAAACCTTCGGCCAAAGCCTCTATTTCGCCGGATCTTTCTCGGAGCAAACGAAAGGTCTTTTCCACGGCGATTTCCACTTCTTCCTTAGGCACTCCGAAAGTGGATAATCCTAACTCGATAACGGTGGACATCATCCGAATCCGATCGATCTGCCCGGAATAAACCATTTCCTCCAGCAAACTTTGGAACACTCCCCGAAAGGCCAGAGTACGGATCAGATAATCCTGATGATCGAAATCTATATTATATTTTTCGAACAAAACCTGGCTGCGCTTGGCGCCCCTGTTTCCGATCATTTCGGTGACGCCCTGGGTCCGATAAGCGGCCAAATAGGTCTCCGCAATGGACAATTTCTTTTGGCAGAGATAGAATTGTATCCCCACCTCCATAGCGAACACCAAGGGAGGATCCATCTCGCCTACGATACGTTCGGCGATTTCTCCCGCCTCCGTGAACACTTCTCCGGCTATCGCCAGGAGGATCTCTTCCTTATTTTTAAAGAAATGGTAGAGACTACCCGTGGTAATATCCGCTTCGTCTATGATCCTTCTTATGGTAGCCTTTTCGTATCCTTCGTTCACGAATAATCTTCGGGATACTTCCAAGATCCTTGCTCGCACTCGATTCGACTGTTCTTCTCTCTTCATCAACCAAACACCTTTCCGCCGAGCCTGGAGGGACTTTTTCTATGTGAATCTTTTCCTTTCGTAAATTCCATTTTGGATTTCCTTACGGAAATGAGGAACCTGCGATAAGAAAGACTCCCTTATGGGCTATAACAGCGGTTATATTTTCCTTTATGACATATTCAGCTTCGCAAAATGACTCTTATTCGTTTCATATAAGCGCTTGAAGACGGAGAAGTTCCGATCGTAGACCTTCTTATTGGCCGGATTCGGTATCCATCTTTCTTTTATCGGGATCCATTTTTTGATTTCTTCGAAGGAATGAATCTTACCTAAACCTAAAGCGGTAATCGCCGCGGCGCCGCTAGCTCCTGCATTCTGTGGATGATCTATCGTTTCTATCGTTCTTCCGGTAATATCCGCAAGTATCTGGCAAATGATAGGAGAGCGAGCCACTCCTCCTACGAATCGTATGGTGGAGGAAGCGGGAACCTTTGCCTGGGACAATTCCAGGATCCAACGCTTATGAAAAGATATACCTTCTATCACCGCGCGGATCAGTTTTCGCTTTCCGGTATCCAAACCTATGTTGAAGAAGATTCCCTTTGCATAAGGATCCTCGAAGGGACATCTGTTCCCGTGCAACCAGGGTGTGAAGATGACTCCGTCGCTACCCGCGGGTGTATCTTTTATGGATTCGAACAAATACGCGAATAAGCTATCGTAAACCGCTTCGGAGCCTTCCGTTACATTCTTCTTTTCTAAATAGACTCCGATCTCGTCCAGAGCCAAGTGATCCTTAACCCATTGCAGACATTTTCCGGAAGTCTCCTGCTCTCCGAAATAATTGTACATTCCGGGTCTCGCTCCCACGATGGAAGCGATGCGAGCGTTGATATCCACGGTTCTTTTTTTGGTAACGGTGGAGACCCAACCGGAAGTACCGGCGTAAATATGAGTGTCTCCTTCTTCTACGGCTCCGGCTCCGATTCCGATGAGGGATGCGTCTCCTCCCCCTCCGAAAACTGCGGTGCCTTCTCTAAGACCCAGATCCTCGGCGGCTTCTTTCGCAAGTCCTCCGATCAGGTCCGTGGATTGAACTAGTTCGGGAAGATGTTCGATGCGCACACCGAACATTCTGCAGAGCCCCTTATGCCAACGGCTTTTGCCCGGACGAGAATCATATAAAAAGGTCGCAAACGCGGAATCCAGAGTCATAGTAGGACGACCCGTGCATTTCGTAGTGAGATAATCCTTCACATCCAACCATTTATAAACCCGGGAGAATTTCTCGGGTTCCTTGGATTCCACCCATTTATATTTCCATAATGGATCTTTAACGCTGCCGGCGACCGCACCTGTGATTTGCAAGGAGCGAAGTAGTTTGAATGCGTTTAGACCTTCGATCTTGATCCCGTACTCTATTCCTTTTTTCATCTCTTCGCGGGCTCTTTGGTCCATATAACTCATGGCAGGACGAATCGGTTTCAGGTCTTTGTCTACGAGAACGAGACCTTGCATTTGGGAACAAAAAGAAATACCGCGTATATCGGAAGGATTTAGTCCGCTACTCCTGAGAACGACCTGTGTGGTGTCCCGCATCGCATTCCACCAAATCTGGGGGTCCTGCTCTACGCCCCCTCCTTCTACCAAGGTCAAACCGTATTCCTGGGATTCGGATTCTACTAAAGTGAGCTTATCGCCTATCTCGAAAAGGCAGGTCTTGGTTCCGGTCGTTCCGATATCGTAAGCCAAAACGTATACCAGGGATTTCATGGATTCTCTTACCTCCGAATTTGGCTCCCGGATCCTAATCCCCGGATGAGTGAGCGCTCACTCATCCGAAAATGAGAATGGGAGGGGAAAAGGGCAATCATTTTTCCGGAGTAACTGGAAAACGTTCTATCCCTCGTCCCGGCACAAATTAAGGAAAGGAAAGGATTTCGTCCTTCTCTTTCCTACAGAAACTGCGAAAAAGCGCAAAATTCTGCCAAAGAGAGACGATTTTCTAACCGCTCGGAACGGGTCCATCTATACATACTGGAGATTGAAAATCTTTATGAAGCGACTACGAATCTACTTATTACTATCCCTTACTCTTTCTTGCGGAGAACAGGACGGGATCCAAAAAGTTCCTTCCGAGAATCGGCAAATTCGTGAGCAAAAGTTTTTCTTAATCGATAAAAAGCTAGTAGATCGGAATTGCAGAGAACCTCTCCCGGGCAAGCAAATCGATAATATCGGTCTCTTCTTGGATGGATTCGCCTTCGTAAATGTAAACGGCAAATACGGTTATATCGACGAAGAGGGCAATCTGATCGCGGAAATTAAATACGATCATGCTGCGGATTTTTTGAACGGTCAAGCTCCCGTGGTTTGGAAAGGACAAGATCTATTTCTAGACAAAATCGGCAAGGTGGTCGGTAAAAGACCGCCGTTCGAAAGTTTAGGACCGACAGCGGAAGGATGGACCAGTTTCACTTATCGGGACCACTGGGGATTCTTCGATTCCGCCAATCGAGTAGTAATTCCTATACAATTCGACACTCCTCCTCATACGGATTCTTATAGATATAAATTCAACGAAGGATTCGCTCCCGTATACTTAAATTATAAATATGGAATGATCGACAAAAAGGGAAAATATCTATTAGAACCGATTTACGAGGAGGTAACCGATTTCAACGAGGGACTCGCGGGATTCAAGACGCAGAAAGGATGGGGATTTATCGACGCTAACGGTAAAGTAGTTATCCCGAATCGTTTTAATAATTTGCATAGAGGCTATCTTAACGATCGACCTAAGCCGTTCCAAAACGGTAGGATCTTTGTTTGGGATACCATAAACGGGAAGAATGAAGGCTACTTTATAGATAAAACCGGAAAACGCTTGGACCTACCTCAATATCTGCGAGAGCCCTTCTCCGACGGTCTTTCCATTTTAAACAAGGACAACAAATATAAAGAATACGGATTCATAAACGAGAAGGGAGATATAGTGGTTCCGCCCATTTATGAGAAAGTATATCCTTTTAGAAACGGACGCGCCGCGGTCGTAAAATCCAAGAAGGTAGGATTCGTTTCCACCACCGGAGAACTGGTGATTCCGATGGATTTCGATTATTCCGAACCCTATTTGGATTCCAACCCGAGTCCTTTAAACTCATTTGAAAATCGGCGCGCAGTCGTTAGAAAGAAAGATAAATTCGGAGTCATCGATCCGAAAGGGAACTTCGTGATCCCCGCGGAATTCAATCGGATCTACCTCCGCAAAGACGGTTCTATATTCACCTGGAAGGGAGAACACCGGAATCTTTATGATAGAAACGGTTTTCTTCCCGATTGCAAGTAACCGAAAAAAAAAGGATACGAAGCAAAGCACGACTTCGTATCCTTTTTGGGACATCATTCCGGATGGAGAGTTGGAATGTAATAATTCATTTCCTTATGGCAATCTTGCAATTTTTCTTGGTATTTCAAACATTCCAATATTTCAAAATTCAATCGAAGTCCGGCTTGCTCTTTCTCAGCGGGGGAGAGGTTGGGATTCGAATAGTATCCGTAAGCAAATGCAGCAAAATTACAACTACCTGCAAGTGTGCTTTTTTCCTTTAAATCATAGACACAGGCTGTCCTTTCGTTAGTCGGAGCGATAAAGCAACTTGGCAGAAAAGCAAAAATCATAAAAATCAAAGCAATTCTACAACTTCCCTGCTTATACTCACTTTGCATAATGTCGATCACTCGCATTGGCCGAGAAGCCTATCATTCCGGATGCAACGTAGGAATATAATAGTTAATCTCCTTTTTACATTCCTTTAACTTCTGGTGGTATTCCAGACATTTTAAGATATGAAAATTGGCAAACTGTATCGAAATTTCTTTTTGCTCTGGGGTCATACTCTCGTTCTGATACAAATCAAGAGCAATCGATTGGCAGCTATCATCGCTCGCCTCAAAAACGTCCCTTTTCTCTTTCAAATCATAGATACAGGCAGTTCTCTCATTTGTAGGAGCGATAAAGCAACTTGGCAAAAAAATAAAAATCAAAGCAATTCTACAACTCCCCTGCCTATACTCACTTTGCATAATGTCTATCACTCGCATTGACCGAGAAGCCTATCATTCCGGATGGAGAGTTGGAATATAATAGTTAATCTCTCTCTTACATTCCTTTAGCTTCTGATGATACTCCAGACATTTAGCCAAATGAAAGTTCAAGAGTAAAAATCCCCTTTCTTGAACCTCAAAATCAGGGGAATGCGTTGCCTGTAAATCCAAAGCTATTAAATTACAACTATCGTCAGATGCACCAAATGGCCCAACCTGTTCTTTCAAATTATAGACACAGGCCGTTCGTTCGTTTGTAGGAGCGATAAAGCAACTTAGCAAAAAAATAAAAATCATAAAAATCAAAGCAATTCTACAACTCCCCTGCCTATACTCACTTTGCATAATGTCTATCACTCGCGTCGATCCCGGACGCACAGTACATAGGACCACCCCAGTTATTATAATCTAAGCAGACGGAAACTAGATTTTCAAAAAAGTGCGGGTTGCCTCCCCAGCAAGGTGCATATGCGGCACAAAGGCAAGCGGCCGGGCCCGTATTACAGCTATCTCTTTCCGGAATCGGCATATGCATCGCATATTGCAAATAGTCGGCCAAACGCGCCTCAGTCGCAGAAGCTTGCGTAGGAAACGGATTCATAAAAAGTAAATTCGCATACAGCAATAATCCGCTTGGAACAAATAGATTTAAAGAAGAAAGAGTGGTATTGAGATTCGAGTCCTCAAGCGAATCCAATCCGAACGAATCGCTACCATATTGGAATGTTAAATCATCATATTCTACGGAATCAAATGCGTTATCTTCCGAACGACTGACGGAGGTTAGAGTGGATCTCCCGGAAACATTTCCGTTTGAATAATTGAGCCTATACTCCCTTGTTAAAGAATTATCCGTATAAACCCGAATTTTAGACAGACGACTTACGACTTTTACTAAACCTCCGCTCCAATATTCCGGAACCGTATCGTCGCGATTCTCATAAACGAATTCGATCACTCGATTCTGGTAACTGATCCGATCGGGATAATAATCACCGTTCGAAGAATCTTTCCTATAATTTACGTCGTATCCGTTTCCAAACGGATCTCGCACCCGACTGACTGCCCAGGTTCTTATGGAACCGTTCCGACCTATAGATTCGATCCGAGAATCGTCGGTAGACCCGAACGTATATTGAATTCCATCTTTATCTATCGCAGTCCAAGAGCAAGGTCCGTCTCCACATATCCCATTTGGAATATATCGCACCCAGGATTCCTTTCTTGCATGATACTCTCTTCGATTTCCCGATACGTCTACAAGCTGCCCCGACAAGGAAGATACAAAATCATCCGTACCGTCGTAATTTACGCCGAAACTCGGATCTCTATGAATCGAGTATAATCCGGAAAGCTCCCAGCCGACTCCCAGGATTCCATTGCTCCCACCGGAAGTATAAGAAAACGATAAATTTGGAACGATACCTTTCGTGCCTGGGGGCAAAATGAATTCCAAGTTAGTCGATAAGGAACCGTTTGGCGCAGCAGCAAGCTTCGGCAGTTTTTGAGGAACAACCTCCCCCGAAAGCCTTAACATCAAAGTACGAAATGAAAAACCTGAAATAAGGGGAAAAGAAACGGAGAAAAGCAAAAATACCCCTAACCTTTTCCAAAATTTACGCTTTAACGAACCATTTACGCATCGCACTTTTTTCATTTCCAACCCCCGCCTCAGAGCCTACAAAACTCCTTAGAAATTTCATTCCACGGTTAGGCTCCAAATTTGCGGCAAAAAACATGTAACGTCAATTTAATTTAAATTTAAAATATTCAAATAACTCATTAAATTCGAATGACGTTTATCAATATATTATAAAAAATAGGATTAAATATACATAATTCATATAAATTCGGAAAATGAATTCCCATTCCGCATAAGAACCTTCTAATCTTGATAATGGTCCATCTGCGTTATATGAAACCGAATCTCAATTCAAAAAAGAAAGGCCGCCTTTTGCATTGCCAGCAGCTCTGTGGCCGGAAAGAATCGTATCCATTTTCACTCCCAAAGAGGTAGCCCAGTGAATACTATCTTTTTATGTCTTTTTAGCCTGAGACGAAAAAAAAGGATACGAAGCAAAGCACGACTTCGTATCCTTTTTGCATTCTTAGTTTTTCCTGATTTAGGAAAGCTTAGATCTTAAAAATCCTATTATCTTCCTACGATCCCCGAAGCCTCGGGATGGAATCTATAAATATAATACGGCCCGCGACTTAAGATCGTGGCATCCGTCTGTAGGAAGACCTCGTTCAAGGCACTGCAAGTCAGGTACATGTACCCGTCGGGAGCATACGAAAATCCGTCCGGCCAGCGGAACGAAGGATCCTTGAACAGAGTCGTAAGAGCCTTCGTATTCGGATCTATAAGATTCACGGCAGAATGCTCCGCATCGGTCACATAGATATTTCCACTCAAATCCAAACTGATCCCGTCGCTCATCGTCTTTAAGGAGTATTGTTCCACCTTCTCCGCGAGTTGAGCCGCGGTCAGAGATTTGTTTCTAAGATCGGCCGTCTTGGCCCTGTACAATTCTCCCGAAGTAAAAGGAGCGAAATATAGCCATTCCAAATTCTGATCCAAGGCGATGGAATCCGCATTAAAGATGATAGGAACTCCGGCCACCTCGAAAGAAGATCCGTTCACCACGATTTCGTTCCTTTCTCCCGTAACGGAAACATGTCCTTTCAAGAGTCTTCTCGCTTTCTTCGTGGCTATATCGTATACGACCAAGCCTGGATCCGGAATAATAGGACTAGTATCCGTAATATAAATCGTCTCCGTCACGGTATCCACTTGCATATCGTTAAATAAAGAATCCTTGGGAGCGATATCGCTCGGGAAGCTATACTCGTGAATCACCGCCCCTGTGGCTATATCGAAGGCATAGATCTTAGGCCCGGAACCGATTCCTAAATTTCCGTAATCCAGAGTCCAAAGTCTGGATTTATCATCCGCACGGACTGAGAGGACTGTATTAAAATTCTTCTGAAAGGCTTGGTTCGGAAAAGCTATCGCATGTCCGTTCTTGAGCTCGGCAACCTTTATAGGAGGCGAACCCTGAGGAAAGAACGAAAAGAAAATCCTTCCATCCGAGGACGCGCTGATATTTCCGGGAGGCCTATCCAACTGTATCACCTTTTCTAAGGCTGAACCGGGATACTTGGGCAAAGTGGTTCTATCTTCCAAATTGGTCGTTTCGCAATTTTGGATCAACAAGATGAACGCTAAGGGTACGATCCATTTTTCTAACATACTCTTCTCTCCGCTGTTTACCCAATGGTATTGCAAACGTAGGATTTTTTCGTCCGGCTTCCTTAAATCCTACGTCCGGATTTGACAAAACGGTCTAACGATGTTTTTTCCGGGGAACCTTTATCGTGAAGATGAAATTTCAAAATCGCCTCCTTGGAGAAGAATGAACTCTCGTATAAGTAAGCTTTCCCTATGCTTAAAAACGTGAAATTATCCTCCACTTATATGAGCCTTACATTTCGGAGAAGAATTTATGAATATAATATAAGGTTTGTTATAATTAACTCCCGCGAAAGATAAGAGTTCCTATTCGAAAAATATAATTTGCTTGGAAGCAAACACACAGCGGCCTATACTGTCAAAGTCACTTCCGTATCTTTCAGGAACTGTGTCGGATCGGAAATTCGGTTATGCGAAATCCAATTCTTTTCATTTAAATAGAAAACGGGGCATTTATGCGCGAAAACCAGGTAAAAGTATACGGCTATAGATGGGTGATCCTTGGTCTATACGCATTGATAACGGCGATTATCCAAATACAATGGCTAACCTTAGCCTCTGTCGCCAGAGACGCGAAGTTATTCTACGGAGTGAGCGGCTTCCAAATCGATCTTCTTTCCATGATCTTTTTAGCGGTTTTCGTTCTCATCGCGATTCCTGCATCCTACGTAATCGATACCTACGGCATCCGGATCGGCGTAGGTATCGGAGCCGTCTTAACTGGCGGTTTCGGTTTTCTAAAAGGACTATACGCTTCCGATTTCAATATCGTATTATTATCCCAGATCGGTTTAGCGATAGCGCAACCGTTCATTCTGAACGCGGTCACCAAGGTGAGCGTGCAATGGTTTCCTATTATGGAAAGGGCTACGGCAGTCGCATTGGGTACCTTAGCTCAATTCGTAGGGATCATCATCGTTATGATCCTCACTCCTAGATTGATCGGAGATACCAATCCGGATCCGAGCAAAATTCCCGGTATTTTACTACAGTACGGTATCGTATCTTTGGCTGGTGCCGTGATATTTTTAGCGTTCTTTCGCGAAAAACCTCCCACTTCTCCGAGTACTCACGGAGAGGATTCCAAAATCAAGGTTTTCGAAGGCTTAAAGCATATTCTCAACCAAAAGGATATGCAAAAGGCATTGCTTCTATTTCTAATCGGATTAGGAATCTTTAATGCAATCAGCACCTGCATCGATCAAATCTGCGAGCAAAAGGGATTGAATATGACCCAATCCGGAGATATAGCGGGAATGATGCTTATGTCCGGTATTATCGGAGGGATCTTCGTACCTCTGATTTCCGACAAAGTCGGTAAAAGACAACCTTTCCTATTGGCCGCCATGGCGGGTTTTTTACCGGGAATCCTATTGCTTGCGTTCGCCCAGGATTACGCTCTTGTATTAACGGGCGCGTTTCTGATCGGATTCTTCCTACTCGGAATCGGAGCTCCGATCGGATTCCAATACTGCGCCGAAATCACATCTCCCGCTCCGGAATCCTCATCCCAAGGCTTATTGCTACTGATCGGTCAGGTCTCCGGAATCGCTTTCATCGTAGGAATGGACACTCTTGGTATGGGACTTTTTCTCAAGATCTTCATCGGATTAGGAGTAGTGAATCTTCTAATCTCCTTCCTATTAAAGGAATCTCCGATGATGGATTATGGAGCGGAAAAGGTTCAGGAAAATTCCCTGACTAGAAAATAATACCCCTTCCTTTCGATCTTCCGGTCCGGAGTTTTATCTCTGGATCGGGAAATACGCGATCATTAAAAAGAAGGCCAGGCAGATCAAAATCGCCAATGCCGGTCTTATGATTCGATAGACTTTCCAAAGCTTCAGTCTGTTGCCTTTTCTGATCTTCATAACTGCTCTTAATAGATAACAGTTAGAAAGACGAAGAGGGACATGGGACTCCGTTTTTTTTATCTCAGCTATGTCCGGTTTATCCCCTTAGGGAGCGCTTCTTGATCCAGAGTCCGTATAAAATTCCTACGAAAAATCCGGAAACGATGACCGTAATTAAGATCGGATCCATAAGGCTAGAATCTCCGGTCGCTTTTAAGAGGCAAGTATCCTCTACGATCCGGTCCTAAATAAAAATGAGGTTTAGAGTGCCCCTCTAAACGAATCGATTATTTATGCTTACTGACTACGGAAGTGATTTCCAGGCTCACTCCTGCGGCCTTCACATATTTCCAATCGGAGGAAGAACTAGGCGCTATATTCGTAGTTCCTATGGACCCTCCGTCTCCTACGACTACCATCCGATTCAGCTTGGAACTGTAGGTCGCGTCTATCCAATCATTATAACCCGCGGAGCCTCCGCATAGATCCAAAGTACTCACCATAGACCAACTGGCGCCTTGGTCATTGGAATAGGACCATCTGCAATTGTTTCCGAAAGCGTATACATGATCGCCGAAATCCACGAAACCGTGCGGATAATTATTCGCTCCCAATCCTATGCTTGTGGAAGCGGGCCATTTTCCGTTCGATCCTAATTTTGATACGATCGCATCTCCATTGCTCAATAGATTTCCGAATACGTAAAACGCTCCGGAACGAGCGGGATACAAATGAAAACCGTATAGATCGTACACTCCTGCAGGAGGAGGAGCATAAGATAAGCTTTCCAAAGAATGTCCCGTACCGTTCGGAAAACTGGTCATCGGACTTCCTGCTGCGGGAGGATTCGCAGGATCGTATTCCAGAGCCATTTCGTATTCTCCGTATTCCGAAGGACAATAGAACTTATCATTATAGAAGGTTACGTAACAACTTCCGTAAAAGGAACCGTAACCGAATGTGGGTAAATTTTCGAAGGTAGTCCAATTCACTCCGTCGGTGCTTTGAATAATATAAAGACGATCCACGGCCCCGGAATATTGTCCTAATTTGGTTCCCGCAGCGATGAACTTATTTACTCCTCCGACTTTTCCGTAACTTACGGAACGCAATGGCAAGGTAGGAGAAATGGTCGCATATCCCGAGTCGACCGGTGCAGTCACTTGGGTCCAGGTTTCTCCGTCTTTACTCGTCCAAATGCCAGCATTATTAGCTCGAGTAACATAACTATAGATTAATGTTCCAACGGCAACCCATGTACCGTTCCCGTAGGCTACGGAGTAAAGACTCCCGCCCGAACAACCCGGAAACACGGCGGATCCGCCCCGAGCGCTCCAATTTTCTCCGTCGTTACTAGTCCAAACGGTGCAACCCATTCCGACTGCCAAAAATTCCGGTCCGGGGGTGTCGTCATTTTGAGAAGCATAATTGGAGCCGATCAGGTCCAAGGAAAGCCCGGTAAGCGATTTGGAGGCGTCTAAGGAGACCTCTTTCGCTTGGTTGCAAAAGAGGGTTAGCAATAGATTCGATAGTACGATATATCTTTTCATTCTCTTCCCTTCTATACCACAAATATCAGGAAATTTTTTTCGAGTAAAATCGGGCCGTGGGAAGAATTTTGAGCGGAAATATCTAAAGAAAAATGACCCCTCAAATCTCCAATTTATAGTCTGGCTCCAAGATTCTCGGGCAATGACTGAAGATCGTCCCTAGGTAATGCCTTGCCAAGGAATGAAACATCCACTCTCCGGCTGCCCTTCTCACATCCCAAGAATCGGCGCTCGCAAAGCCCCTTTCCTCGAAGAAAGAATCCAGGCTCCAATCCTCCTCTCCCGGAATCACCTGGACCTTTAACATTGCGTAAAAGCTATCCGTAGAAGGATCGAATCGAAAAACTAGGGATCGCCCGCCCAAAGGATTGCGGATCGTGAATGTGGCCCAATTTCCCTTAGGACCGGATTCTTCCGATTTGAGTTCGTACAGCTCGTAATGCAGTTCCTTTTCGTCGCCGAAGAATTCCCGGAAGGCGGTTCGAAACGCCTCCGCAAATTCCAATTTTGTAGGAAGAGAAGAATCGTCCGACAAATCCATTTGCTTAGGATAAAACTCCCGGTCCCTCTCAGCAAGAGAATTTAATTCGCCTCCTTAGCTCTAAATCGAACGGAAAGTATCATGCTCTACTAGATTCCTTCCGAAATCTTTAATGTGAAGACGGCAGGTAAATCTTCCCTAATCGCAATTAGGATCGTCGCATTCTTCTTATTCGTATTATCTCCTTCTATCTTTGCAAAGGATCTATCCGGAATTTATAAAGAAGTAATAGTGCAGGATTTCGAAACCGATTCCTTCGGAGAGGAGAATATAAAGGCCAAATTAGGTCCGGAACTCAATCCCGAAGTGAGAATATCCACCGTCTTTCGTACTCCCGAAAGAGACTCCGAAAAATCCTTATATGTGGAAGTAAGCGCGGAGAGAAATCAGTCTTTCCAAATTCTATTCAAGAAACCCTGGACCTCTCAGGAGTTCGTTAAGGAATTTTCCTTTCATATGTATGCGAACGAAGGAGGAGGTTCTCTTTTTCTTTTGGTCAGAGATTCGACTTTGGACATGAAGAAATTGCTTCTCACTCATTTCAATTTTTCCGGCTGGAAGAAAGTTTCCTTAGATATCTCGCGGAAAGTTCGGCAGGATGACCTAGTCACCCACAAGAATTCGGAGCTGGTCTTTCTGGGATTTTTATACGTGGCGCCCTTCGAGATGAAAAGAGGAGCGAGAGAAGTCTTCGTGATCGACGATATCTTAGCTAAGGTTAGACCGAAATATCTGCTTTTTCCGGGAGAAAAGACTCTGGTAAAATAGAGGTCTTATTCTTCCGAATCGAATAGTCCCATATCCAACCTTACCGGATAAGTATTTCTTCTCCTCTCGAAATAATCCCAATCCCCTTTTCTCCAGGCATCCCTTAAATCGGAATCCTCTTTTCTTAAGAAGGTAGAAGTTCGGATCGGAGCCTCCGATTTCAGAAAATCGCCGAGAGGAGGTAGAGGACCGTCCTCGTAAAGGATGCTGAGTTTCTTGGCCAAGCGATAAGTGCCCAGCAAACGGCCCAATTGGCTATATCCGGCTATATGAGGAGTGAAAATCGTATCGGCTAAATCGATCATTGTTTCCGCATCCGAACCCGTAGGAGGCTCCGGACGGAATACGTCCAACACTCGCAATAGATCCTTTCTTTCCAGAATTCTTTGCCAGGCTTCCTTACTCCAGATTTCTCCTCTACTTGTATTTAAAACGAGGGTTCCGGGACGAAGTCTATCCGCATGTAGGAGGTCCAACATCTCGTATGTCGGATAAGGTCCTTCCTTGGTAAGCGGCACATGAAAACTTACGATCTCGGAATCCAAGGCTTCCTCGAAAGGAACGGATTTTTCCTTTATAAAGGGATCGTTATATACGAACGGAATCCCTCGGTTCGACAAGATGCTTGCAAAAGCCTTTCCTGTATTTCCGAAACCGATAAGACCTATTTTCTTTTTCTTAGCTTCCTCCTGATCTAAGAATTCCGACAAAGCCGCCCAGCAATATTCCGCCACCGACCCTGCGTTACAGCCCGGAGAATTCAGGAACACTTTCCCTTCTCTCTTTAAATCCGAGAAATTCACATGATCCACACCGGAGCTTACCGTAGCGAATACTCTTACGCTAGGAAATTTACGGATCGTATCCCGGTCTATCTTCAGTCTGGTATTTGCTACCAAAATTTCCGGACTCGAACTTACGGTTTCTTCCGGAAATTTAGCCGGATATTCTCTCGTTTCCAATTTCCGAAAATGAGAGAATATCTCGGATCCCCCCGTAGTACCTTGAGGATAAAATAATAGAGGGCGAGCCATTGGAATCATTCTTAACAAACAGGAAAGGGAGGCTATTGTTTTTTGACTTAAAAACATCTTGCCTTCCCGGAGCGAAAAGATAGCGTCAACGCTTCCAACCGGTAAATATCACAAATGTTAGAGCGTATCAAAGAAATCCCTACCAAAGTCTGGCTTTTTTCCATCGGCCTCCTTGTCCTCGTATCCCTCGTGGTCTTTCTTCTCTGGGAACCCGGCTCGAGCGGAAAAGATTTCGGATTCGACGGAGACGATTCCTTAGGCTTCACCGTCACACAAAACGAAGTGGGAGAATGGGTCATCCATCCGGAGATCATTGCCACATCTAGAGAATTGTATAAGGACGGAGAATGGCTAACCTACGAAGAGATTCTAAAATACGCCGCCTCGGGAGAATTGGATTTGGTCTCCTCCTTGTGGGAACTCCGACGCAAGTGTCCTAAAGATTATAGTCCCGAGCAATGCAACGATTTAGTTAAGGCCTTCCTCCACGAACAATACCCCGGCCCGGACGGTGAAAGGCTTCTGGGACTTTTCCGTCGTTATCTGGATTATGAAACCGTATTAAGAGAATTCGAACAACCTAGGGGAAAAGATCCGGAAGAAATCTACGAGATGATCAAGAAGAAGAGAAGAGAACTCTTTTCGGAGCAGGACGCCAAATTGATCTTCGGATTGGAAGAAGCCGAAAAAGAATACCAATTCGGATACAACCAATTCTTAAGCGAAACCAAGAATCTTTCCGGCGATCAAAAACTGGCAAGATACGAGGAATACAGAAAGGGAGTATACGGAAATTATTATAATACGATCAACAAAAGGGAGCCCAAGTTCAACAAATACGAAACGGAGATGTTCTTTAAGGAAAGCGATCTGAACAAATTATCCGCTTCCGATAGGGATCCTAAGGTCCGAGCCATACGGGAGAAATACTTCGGTAAGGACGGTGCGGATCGTATCGAAAAAGTATATAAGGAAATCGAGGCAACCAAGGCCAAAGAAGCGGAGACGGACAGAGAAGAGCAGGCCTGGTTAAAAGCGAATCCCAACGCCAAAGCCGACGAAAAAGAAAAGGCCCTTTCTGCGATACGCACTCGTATCCTCGGCGCGGAAGAAGGCGAACAATACGGCCGTAGAAAAGCCTTAGAAGAAGACCAAAAACGTCTACAGGGAAAATGATTCGTTTTTCAAGAAGCCCGATCCGACCCATAGTATTTATACTCGGAATCGCTTTCGGGATTCTTTTCGCAATGGAGCCTTTCGCCTTTTTCCCGGCGGGAGGTCTGGCCGCTTTCTGCGGATTTCTGCTATTTCGAGAATTAAGAAAATGGAATATCAGATCCGCGCTTTATTGGCTTGTTGCGCTCTCCCAAACCGTAAATTTGGTCGTATTCTTCTGGATTCCATCCTCCATATCCGCGATATCGGGAGCCAACTGGGCGGTTTCCTGGACTTTATTTCTGGTATACGGACTATTCTCCCATGCGAAGCTCTACGCTTCCTATCTCGGATGGTATATTAGTCTTAATGTATATTCCAAATACGGAAAGTCGGAGGAGGAGACTTCGGCCCTAGGCTGGCTTCTTTTTCCTATTTGGTCCGTTCTAGGAGATTTGGCCGTTCCCCAACTATTCCCTTGGTTTTGGGGGAATATGGCGGAAGGCAATCTTTCCTTTTCCCAGATTTCATCCTACGTAGGTATCTATGGAACCGGATTCTTTCTTTTGGTCGGAGGATCCTCTCTCGCTCTCATCCTGGAAAAAAGAATCAGCAGAACGGGTCGGATCGGAATCCTAGTCTTCGGAATCGCTTGGACCTTAGGCGGGTTTAGACTCTATTTGGCACCTTCCTTTTCCGTCCCGGCGGAAACTCCTAAATTGGAGGAAAACGTTCTCAAACTCTCAGCCTCTCTCATCCAACCCAATAGCTCTCCGGGCAAAAGAGAGCTGGCCGAAAATCCTGAGTTCATGGGACAGACGATCAGCACCAATCTGGAACTGGGACTTAGATCTTCCTTGGAGACTTCTCCTCCTCCGGATATACTTTTCTTTCCGGAATCGGCCGTTCCATTTCACGGTACGGATCCCACGGACGCATCCGTTTCAGGAAGTTCCTATTCTCCCACTTTCCACGGAACGGTATTGTATCTGGCTTATAAGACCGGCGCGGATATTCTTTACAACGAGCTGAATCAATCCCCCGAAGGATTGAAAAATCAAGTTACTCTAATTTCCTCCAACACGGGAGAATCGACTCGCTATGAGAAGAGAAGGCTTTTGGCCTTCGGAGAATATCTCCCCTTCGAGTCTATCTTTCCTTCCTTAAGAAGCCTATTTAGGGAGACCTCCCGTTACGTCACCGGGGGCACTCCTAAACCGTTAACGGGAGAAAGATATCTTAAAAGAAAACGTTTTCCTTCTCCGCCCACGGAAGAGGAAATTTCCCTGATACAGGATCCTGAAAACTTCAGTAAAAGCTTTATAGACGGAGGATCGGACGACAAAGTAGTTTACCAGGCCCTACCCTTGATCTGTTATGAGGCGATGTTCCCGGGATTAGTAAGAGAGTCTATAGAAAACGCGTCTAACGATACCTTCACCTTTTTGACCAATCCTACGAATGACGCGTGGTTTGCCTCCGGAGTCGAGGCTTGGCAACATGGTGGAGCGGTGAGATTCAGAGCGATAGAATTCGGGCTGACCTTCGTGCGCCCCGCAGTAAGCGGAATTTCATTCGCGGTGGATTCCTACGGACGTATCCTGAATACTCCGACCAATTACGGGGAAAAAGCGACCGAATCGTTCCTTCTTCCTGCTACGAGGCTGGACAAGAAAGGAAATACTTTTTTCTCCCGCTGGGGAAATATTCCATTTTTCTTATATTCTGCACTTATAACGGCGCTGTTTCCATTTTTCGCTTCCCGATTCGTTCGCGAAACCCGAAAATAAGGAAGGAAGAACGGCTTGTTAGAGCATACTTTCTGTCATCTACCCGGTATCGACGTCTTAGAGGAAATCAGACTCTGGGATAGAGGTATACTTCAATGGGACGATTTTCGAGAGGAACTAAAAGAGAAGGTAAAGGATCCGGGAGATATGCATTCCAGACTCTTACTAGATTCTTTGGATTTTTCCCGTAAGGAGTTGGACCGAAAGAACTGGGATTATTTCTTCTTTGCCCTCCCGAACCAACAAAAATGGAGACTATTTCCGATTATAAGGGAGAATCTTCTCTATCTGGATATCGAGACTTCCGGATTAGGGGGCGACGATTTCGTAACAGTAGTAGGGATCTACGACGGCAAGGAATTCCGAAACTTTCTAAGGGGTCGGGACATGGACGATTTTCCGGAAAGCGTGCAATCTTCCCACGTATTCGTGACCTATAACGGGGCGGCCTTCGACGTTCCGTTCTTAGAAAGGGAATTCGGACGTAAATTCAAAAATCGTCATATAGATCTGATGTATATTCTTCGCAGCTTAGGGCTAAAGGGCGGGTTGAAAGGTTGCGAAAAGGCCTTGGGAATCAAGCGAGATCTACCTTTCGAAGTCAACGGTGCGGACGCGGTCCGATTCTGGTGGCAGTACGTGCAATACGACGATCAGGATGCGTTGGACATTCTTCTCAAGTATAACCGGGAGGATGTGATCCATCTGGAGCTATTGTTTATCAAGGCCTATAATCTGAAAATCAAGGAAACCAGATTTTTCGGAGAAATCGTACCCGAAAATTGATCAACTCTCGGAATTTTCCTGGATCCATCTGTAAGTCTCGTAAGGAGGTTCCGTTTCCAGAATCTCCACCCAACCCTTGTCTATGAACTTGCGGACCATGGAATGAAGAATAGCCATTGCAGTATTATAATATCCTGAATTAGCCACTTTTTCTCCCATCGCCTCCAAAGTTAGAGTGGAAAGATCGTATTCCTTTTCCTTCAGTCTACGTATGATACCCCGTTCCAAAATTTGGAGAGTCTTGTGCAGGAGCTTAATCGCCTTTTGGGGAGATTCGGGTTCGGGCCCGTGAGCGGGCAAAAGCCTGCGTATATTCATTTTAGAAATTCTTTCCAGGGACTTGTAGTAGTCCTCCAAGTTCCCGTCTATCTCCGCGTAAATCGAAGATATATTCTGCAGAACCAAATCTCCCGTGAAGAATACGTTCTCCTCCAAGATATAAGGAGTCAGGTGCCAAAGATTATGCCCTGGAGTATGTAAAAACCCTATATCCCGACCTCCAGCATGAATCACGTCCCCCTCCACCAATTCCACGTCGAATTTCAGAACAGGCTGGATTCTAGAACCCCTACTTAAAGTATTTCTTAAGTTGATATTGCCTTCTTCAATTCTTGCGAGTTCCTTTTTTCTGTCCTCGGAAAGACGGTGGCCTTTGTATACGAGACGTCGCGTGGCTCGATTGAAGGTTTCTATATATTCCAGATAGTTTCCGATTTCCGTCGCCATTCCTTTCATTGCGTACAATTTGGCGTCAGAGTAATAACGAATCGTGAGCATCGCGCTCATATGATCCAAATGATTGTGGGTGTAAAAGATATGCTTGATCTTACTTAGGCAGAGTCCTATTTTTTTCAGGGCCTTTTGTAACATTCCCAGATTGGCAAGGTATCCGGAATCGATCAAAGTAGGCTCGCCTTCCGGAAGAATATAGATATTATTGGGAGCGTAAAAAGGTTGGGGAATTTCGGTCTTAAAGATTCCGTCTCCGATTTCCACGACGTCGGGAATCGAATCATACCGATATACCTTCATACATCCTCCCTCGTCTCCGATTCCTTACCGAACAAGATTCGGAATCTCCGGAACGATCTTGCCTCTAGGAAAACAATCGGCACCTTTCCCGGCAAGCTTCTAAATTTCCGTTTCGGATATGCGCGGAAAGTACTCGGATGGAATCCAATCTCTCCTGAGCCGAATCTCCCAGAACCCGTTTAATATGTTTAGCCTCGAAGGAGGATAATTTTCCGTCGAAAGAACAGGCGACGGAAAGTAATCTAAGGCACGCTTCCTTTTCCGGTTCGGATAATTTGGAGACCAAACCTCCGAAGGTCTCCAGATCGTCGAAGCTATGCTCCAAGGCCTCCATCCCGAATCCTTTATACAGTTTGATCAGCATGTATTCCAAATTCGGATGGAATCTCTGGGTAAAAACGACTGAGTTTCCGATCGCGGCGATAAAAGCGATTTTAGCGTCCTCGCTCAAGGTGTTCTTTCTTTCCAAAATCTGATCCGCAATTTCCTTGGCGATCACTCTGGAGAGCAAACGTATCCTGAGTTCTATAAGAATCAAATAAAGCACTACTCCGTCCCAAATAGCGGTGATGGGCGCCGCGATATAATCCGCATAGACCCGAAGAGAATTTCTAGCTAAAATTTTTCGTAATACGATTTTAGCGATCAGATTAGATAATAATACTTTCGCCTTATAAAAAAAGGTTCGGATAAGAAGACTTCTTTTGTCCGTGAGTCTAAGAGGATCGATATCTAAGAGTCTTAAATCGGGATCTGGAATTTCCAAGGCCATCCTAGAGAGAAGATTTGCGTTCCCCGTGACGAGATCCGGATCCTTTTCCAATTCCATACCGGAGAGCCGGAACAATCGAAAGGCCGCCCAAAGTCCTAGTTTGTATAATAGATAAAATTCGAGAATAGTACCTATGGCCAAAGCGGAACCTGCGTAGCTCCATTTTTCAATGAACTCGGAAGAAAGAAATTCGGGAGACTCCGGGAAAAGCTTCTCCACTAGAATGATCAGATAGGTGGTCCAGAAACCTACCTGAAGTCCCAAGAAAGTGACCCATCGAATGATCCAGGTACTTCGCGGAAAGAAATCGGCAGAGATCTTCTCATCCACCTTTGCTTTCCCCTGCTTACGGACATAATCTTCGAGGATACGAATCCCCCATTTTTCCAGAAAGCCGGGCTTATACTCTAAATTCACGTTTCGGTCCCGATTCATAAGGAAGAACGATCAGAATTCCCGATTTATCGGGAGTCAAGAGCAATGGAACTTTTAGGCAGGAAATCCGGGTCTTATTCGCTCGGATTCGGTTTTTCCATCGCCGAATTTCATTCTTGACCACGACTTTCCGAAGATAGATATTAGAATTATGGCAATTTCCAGAACGATTCGTTCCCGTTTTTTTAGATTTTTTTTAGGGGTAAGCCTGACCCTAACCCTCGTTTCCTGCAATCATAATGATGTCAATAAGGTAGACCTGACGGTTACAGGTACGGACGGCTCCACTTTCCCGATCAATGGAGAGATCGATAAGAGTAAGACCTCCAATTGCGGAACTGCGACCCCTTATTCCGGTAGTTCTACTTCAGGAACTACTACGACCACGACTACTACCGGTTCTTCTACGAATTTATTCACCGTAAACTCCCGATTGTATTTCATTACCGGAGCCTTCGTAACCATAAAATTCTTATACGATGCGACCCAAAACCAAGGATCCATAGATGCGCAGCAAGGATTCTCTTATTCCGGACTCCCTGCAATGCAAATCCCGGCGGTAGTGGCAAACTACGGAAAGATCTTTTGGGGAGGAAGCGGAGTACCTATAGATACGGGAACATCCAGCACCCAGGCTCTTTCCTATTTAACTGTTACCGTAGATTTAGTGGGAAACCAGGTCACTAGCGGTTCCGCAGGATTGGCGTTGACCCAGTGTTATACTACCAACTTCATCAATTGTACGTCGGCGACTTCTTCCAGTATGTGTTATACGCAAGACGGAGTGAATTGCTATAATACAAATACTGCGACCGGTCCTACTGTTTCGATCAAGGGCGATATCAATTGCACCAGTAACTCGATTCCTTCCGGTTCCACGACTACTTCGCAGTAACCCTTTGATACATTTTTCGCTTCGCGAAAAACACTCACGGCAGGCCCTTTTAGCGGACGGCGATAGAGGGTCGCGTGCGATGTATTTTAGACTTCCGTAAGTTTACGGAATTGCTCTTGGACAAGATTTCCTTCGTTGGATTCCGGATAACTCTTTAGAAAACCCAATAGTTCGTCCACATCCGAGACGAATTCTTCATTCAGGCTTTTACGAATATTATACCGATTCAATAGGGAAAGAATAACCAGATCGTCCCCGGAATTTCTTTCTTCTTTGGCAAAAAGGGAATGCGCGAGTTTCTTATCGTTTTTATCCGCAACGGATAATAATCTTAGAATCGGATAGGTATAAAGACCGTTCCTAAAATCCTTTAGGGGAATTTTTCCCGTTTGGTCTCCCGCTTGGAAATAATCGATGGCATCGTCCTGTTTTTGGAACAGGAATCCCAAACGGATCCCGAACTCGTGCAACTTTTTTCTGGTCTTTTTGGGGGCTTCGATTAGAATTCCGGCGGCCTCGGACACAGCACCGAACAAGGAAGCGGTTTTTCCGTATACGACCTTATTATAGATATCTAAAGTGATTTTGGGATTCTTCTCCCATTCCATTTGTATGAGTTCGCTCACGGATAAATCCTTTATGACGGTAGTAAAGGAATCCATCAGATCCGGAGAACCTAACCCGTTCAAATGGTCGATTCCGCAGGCGAGTAAATAATCCCCGGCAAGAATAGCGGTCTTGTTTCCGAATTTGGAGGCCACACTGGGAATCCCCCTCCTGGTCTGAGCCTCGTCGACCACATCGTCATGAAGAAGACTTGCGGCATGAATCAGTTCCGCAATGGCTCCCACGTCGGCGTATTTTTCGCCCTTATAACCGAGGATGCGGCAAAGACAGTAATGAAGAATCGGACGGATTCTTTTTCCGCCGGATCGAATCGTATAGTCTTTAATTTCGGCGAGAATACGAAGATCCTCGTCTATGATTTCCTTTAGTTTCTTATCGAACTTACGGATTAGGAGATCCTTCAATCCTTTGGTTTTCACGCGGTTTTCCTGTTTCGACAGTATTTAGGAGGGATTTTACCGCTCAAGCAGGAAAGGAAAAGGAAAGGGCGGTTTCGCAGGATAACGGAGAATTCAGGGCTTCCACTTATTGTCCAAGGCCAGTAGGTGACGGGAGAGAATTTTTTCCATGTCTCGGTCCTCCCTCTTGCGGTAGATATGGATCAGGTTACGGAACATTCTCTTGAGAATGGTCAAGCTGCTGGCATGAGTGAAATACCTGTCATGCGCTTGAAAACCGTTGGCTTTTAAGAAACGAATGCAGGTGGATCGGTCCAGCATGACACCGCCGTGATAGGAGTCGATATACGTCTGAAATTCGGAGGATTCGAAATGAAGAAGGAAGTGCAGAGGCATATTGACTCCGTAGAGAGGGAGTCTTAGCCTATGGGCGACCAGTAGATAGATCACGGAAAGTGAGATGGGAATTCCCCTCTTTGTCTCGAAAACTTTATGAAGATAAGAATTGTTCGGGTCTTCGTACTGATCGTGGTTTCCGCCGAACCCTTCTTCCTGGGAAAGCACTCTGGTAAGAAAATGCACCTTGACCTCGTCCGAGGCGAGGTCCTCGTTTAAATCCACAAGTTCCTCCACTCGGAGAGCGATCTTATCCAGATAGGTCCTGAATTCGGGATAAGAAAGTTCCGGATCGATGACGGAAGAAAGTAGGAACACTCCCTCCTCCAAATCGTCGTAATGATTCGGATGTCCCTTTTCTGCTAAGAGAGAATAACGGGAACTGATTCTTTCGGTATGGATACTCTCGCTTACGGATCTGGCAAAAACCCTGAGAGTGGGATCCTTTAACTCGTCGGCAACTTCGCGGATACGAACCTGCCAAGGTATCATGCTAGCGATTTCCTTGATGATTCTGGATTTTTCCTCTAAGGAGGAGAATTCGAGTTGGTAGAACTTGTCCTCGATCTTATCGGGAGGGAAAGGAAGAGTGCCGGAGGAAGAATCCGAGGGGCGCATAGCAATAACGTCCAACCGGGAAAACGAAAGTCAATTCGGAACTTGAGAATTTCTGCAAAAAAGGATGTGCAGAATAAATTAACTATGTCTTCCCTACTTCGAGACGCTTCACATGTTTCTCGTGCATGCGTCCCTCCGTAGTTGGATTATATCTTTAAAAGATTACTTGTTCGAGTTCCTCGAGAGCTTTCTTCTCTTGCTCCGCATTCGGAGGAGTCCCGTGCCAAGCGGGAGAATTTTCCATGAAAGAGACTCCCTTTCCTAAAACGGTTTCAAAAAGAATAATGGTAGGAGAACCGGAATGCGACTTAGCTTTTTCGAAGGCCGCAATGATCGCATCCACGTCATGACCGTTAGCTTCGATCACGTTCCAACCGAATGCTGCGAACTTCTTGTTCAGAGGTTCGAGATTCATCACGTCCTTGGTGAATCCGTCGATTTGGATTCCGTTTTTATCCATGAAGGCGATAAGATTGTCTGTCTTATAATGAGCGGCCGATTGAGCTGCTTCCCAGGTCATGCCTTCTCCACATTCTCCGTCGGAAATACAAGCGTATACCTTGAAATTCTTCTTGGAGAGTCTCGCGCCTAGAGCAATTCCGACGGAAACGGAAAGTCCCTGTCCCAAAGACCCGGAAGAACTCTCCACTCCTTTGAGATAACGAGTGGATGGATGTCCTTGGAGCTTGGAGTTGATATTACGGAAGGTAAGAAGTTCGGATTCCGGGAAAAAGCCCGCCTGAGCCATAGCGGCATAACGAACCGCGCAAACGTGACCGTTGGAAAGAATCAGACGATCCCGATCTTCCCAATCCGGATCGGAGGGCTTATGATTCAGGACTTTCTTGTATAGAACCGCGTAGATATCCGCGAGTCCCAGAGGACCGCCGGGGTGACCCGACTTAGCGGCGGTAACCATTTTGATTACGTTCTTACGGATATTATTGGCGAATACTTTGATTTCCTTGGTTTCTTCCATGTCGGTCATCGACTCCGAAAATTAATGTCCCGAACGGAACAGAAAAAGCCCCGAGAGGTACACGAGAGTATATAATGGTAGAAAAATAAAATGAAGCTTCCTATGGAATTCTTTTTTTCCCATCCATCCGGACCAACCCATCAATAACATCATCAAGAGAGTCAGGGCCGCGATCGCCCGATGAATGTCCACATATTCCCTAGGGACAGTGGCGACAAGTCCCGCCTGCTCCATCCCTCCACCCAGATATTTCAAGCCAAGAAGATAAACCGCCGTTACCAGATTGAATAGGATTCCGAATCCGTTTAAGATTCGGTGCAAGCGGTTATTGCGAAACCGAAACCAATATCCCAAATAGAACAATAGGATAGAGCAAGTCATTCCGGTATTGATGAGAAACAAGGACATCTGTCCAGTGGACCCGAAGCCTCGGATGGAGAAAATCCTTTTTAAAATCGATTGACCCGGCGAGTCGGAATCCGAAACTGTCTTAGAATGCTGCCTTAGCTCAATTGGTAGAGCAGCTGATTTGTAATCAGCCGGTTGTGGGTTCGATTCCTATAGGCAGCTCATTCCTTTCGCGAATAAGATTGACCGACCCACCCTGCCAAAAATAATGGCATTCAATAACGGGTAGGTACTCAAGCGGTCAACGAGGGCAGACTGTAAATCTGCTGGCCAAGCCTTCGAAGGTTCGAATCCTTCCCTGCCCAATAGAGATTCTCCTTTCCATAAAATAAAATCCTAAACAATCAAAAACATCCGGAAGGATTCGAAGCTTGTGAGCGAAAGCGTTTGCAGCGATCCATAGAGAGCGTAAGCAAACGCGTGCCGAGTCCATGGATGGACGAAGGCGCGAACAAGACGCCGTGGAGCCAAGTCGAACACGAGGTGAGACTGCGTAACGGCGAATCCTTCCCTGCCCAATAGAGATTCTCCTTTCCATAAAATAAAATCCCAAACAATCAAAACATCCGGAAGGATTCGAAGCTTGTGAGCGAAAGCGTTTGTAGCGATCCATAGAGAGCGTAAGCAAACGCGTGCCGAGTCCATGGATGGACGAAGGCGCGAACAAGACGCCGTGGAGCCAAGTCGAACACGAGGTGAGACTGCGTAACGGCGAATCCTTCCCTGCCCAATAGAGATTCTCCTTTCCATAAAATAAAATCCCAAACAATCAAAACATCCGGAAGGATTCGAAGCTTGTGAGCGAAAGCGTTGCAGCGGACCTTTTGAGCGACCCATAGAGAGCGAAAAACCCGAAGGGTGCCTGAGTATCGCGAAGGCAAATATCAAATGGACAAACTGCACTGCAATCAATTCGATTAGAGAGCGAGAAGACGACCGGGCGGGGGCGATCTTGACTCACAGACGGTGGAATAAAATTTCCTTTCGCAGACAAATCAAAAGCTATTCTCATAACCCGAACATTCGCTTCCCGGCAATCCTGAACAGTTTGAATCCAAAGAGCCATCCCCAATTCTCAACGATCCGCCATTCCATTTTTCCAAAATGATAGATTCCGATAAGTAAAAATGCTTTCCGCACGGGAGTAAGATCCGTTACATTCTTCAGAATGAATTCCGAGAAAATCACAATTCAAGCTACGATTGCTGCAGAGATCAAAAAGGTTTGGGACTACTACACCAATCCTTCTCATATTGTTAACTGGAATTTTGCCACCGACGATTGGCATTGTCCTTGGGCCAAGAACGATATGAGACCGGGCGGCAAGTATAGCGCAAGAATGGAGGCCAAAGACGGAAGTTTTGGATTCGAGTTTGGAGCAATCTATGATTCAATCGCCGATCACAAAAACTTCACATACACGATGGGAGATGAAAGACAGGTAACTGTCACCTTTGAGGATAAGGGCGATAAAACCCATGTAACGGTTACCTTCGATCCGGAAAACCAGAATCCTATCGAGATGCAAAGAGGGGGCTGGCAGGCCATACTGGATAACTTCGCGAAATATACCGAAGCGAACTGAGAGATCAATTCGGACTTCCGAAGAAGACTACTGCGAATGCTTATCATCCCACCCTTATATTCATAATCAATGATCCATAGCCTTCGCTCAATATGGATTTCACGTAAATGGAATAAAAATTCCGCTGAACTAGTGAATACATGTTGCAGGATCGAAACTTTTCTGTTAAAGCAAATCCCGGCTTCTTCCCGCAAGCCCTCCTCCCCTATTCCCGATGATGGGCGGGGGCGCGCTTAATCGAAAGACGGAGGAACCGAATTTCCGTTCACTGAAGAATTGGAAAGATTTTTCACAAACTTACATGCACCATTCCGAAAGAGAGGCCATGCAGTAAGTCCGAAACCAATAAGCGAAAATCACATTCTATTTTCCGAATGTATCTTAATCGCAACTCAACTTCACCAGCCTGGGAGCATCCACGACTTTACTCCATTCTATCGTGTCCGATTCCGGATCATACCGAAATGCCTCGGCGATCTCTGGTATAAAAATGATATCGATCTTTTTATCGTAGTAATCCTTACGATTGCGAAGAATATGCAGTGTATCAAAAGATCGAGGAGAATTTTTCGAATCCTCATCCTTCGCAAAATTCTTTTTGCAAAGATTTAATTCCACCTCTGGAAACCTATCGTTCGATCCTTTCCATCTAAACTTTAGATCATTTGAAACTACGGATGTCGGAATATTCTTCACATATTCCCTTGGCTGACCATTCAGAATATATCGTAACTTTAAAGGGCCCAACGATATTAATTGGATCTTATATTCAGGAGGACTCGAGCCTTCGTCATAGTCGGTAAACATCATCCCGTCCATCTCAAAGCCTCGTTTTGTTTGCTTTAGGTTATCGAATCCGTGTATCTCCGACCTCGCATCTTCGAACTGATTGGCCAGTCCTTCCCCTGGACTACAAATATATAGTTCCTCTTCCGCATTATACCAAAAACCGGCAAATTTCTTTAACTGGAAACAAGGCTGGGATTCCTCGTCCAACTTTGCCCAATGTTCTTGAGTGGTCAGATTCAAAGTATGGACCCAACCTTCTTTCGGTTCTCGGCCGCTCGGATTCTCAACCTTGATCCATCTTTCTTTTCTATCAAGCTCCCGTAATATAGTTCCGGCAGCAAGCTCATCGTCCGCTTCTTGGGCCTTATCCGAAGAACCTTCTTTATCGTATAATCTTAAAGATTTAACGAGGCGCCATTCCCTGGATTTTTTTCCGAAATAGTCCTCTACGGACTTGGCATTGGCGCCGAATATCCAACCTTCGCTTCCATCCTTAGTCAAAACCCGGAACCATTGAAATTTACCGGACCGAGTCGAAACCAAATCACCCTTCTCTTGAATAACGACTTTTTCCCCGGTCGCTAATTTCTCATTCCCCTTGGAAGAAAAGTCCGGTCGGAACCGAAGCGTTGATTCTCCGGTTAAAACCAATTCTCCGGTTTCTTGAGAACGACATCCTCCGAATAGTAGTACCGAGAAGAATAGAACGTAAACCGATCGTTTTCCCACGAATTTCTCCCTAATTGCGACTCCAGATCACGAAAGAGGGCTTCACCGACATTACGTAATATTGGTCCTTACCTGTCCTAATTTCCACGTATGCACGATTTAGAACTTTACGATATACGATAAAATCCAAATTCCAAGGCCCAAGGATACCGAAAGGTCCGACGGTTTTAATCGCAGGAGTCGATTCTGAAGTAGGAACTTCTTTCCAAAAGAATTTCACCGAAAGGGGAAGGTAAGCCGGATCCGCAAAAACGAAATTTCCTTCCTCATCCTCGTCTCCAGCCACGGATAATAATGTTTCGAGACTGCCCGGAGAAATTTCCTTACAAAATTGAGGCTGGATGGAAGGAGGCCCGAAAAAAGGTCTACGAAACACTTTGCATAAATATTTAGCACGATCGGGAACGATCAGATCCGCTTCCCTATCTCTCGCATCCCAGAAAGGAAGTTTGTTCCTAAATTCGTTCGGCAAAAGTTTGGCAAGCATCTCTGCGGATTCCGAATCGTCGTCGGAGTCTTCGTCCTTCTCGTTTGCCTTGGATCCGATCTGCTTCAAGAATACTTCGTAACCTACCTTGCCTCCCCCTTCTTGGGCGTAGGCGAATACGGGATCCGGATTTTCCTTCAGAAGAATTTTTATCGCAGGTAAATAAGTTTGGATCCAGTCCCAATCGCTTTCCTGGCAGATTTTCTTGAAAAGAATCTCGGACTCGTCTCCGGAATAGAAAGAGTCTCCGTAAGAAAGGCAGGCTTCCTTCTTTCTGTCCATAAGAAGAAGGTTCTTCGCGCTCTCCCATTTTCCCCGTTTAGGAGAGGAATAATTCCCGCTCATAAGAAAGTATCTCGTACTTGCCTCTAACTTTCCTTGCTGCCTTAAGAATTTTGCATATAAGAATAAGATATCCGATTTGGATTCGTTACTTAAATCCTTAAAACGACCCGAAAGAAAAATTCTTCTATAAGGAGTTCCTTTGCCGGATTGCAAAGCGGAACCGACCCATAAAGGAAGAGCCGAATCTCTGGATAGAATTTCCTTATCAAATAAAAATACAAAAATATTATCCCATCCCTCGTAATCTCTGTTCTTCATTTTCAAAGAATAGCAGAGTCGAATTAAAGCCTGGTTCTCTTTTTTAGAAAGACTCTTATAAGGCTCCGGTGGAACGGGCTGGATCAATTCTCCGGTCTCGGGATGAACCGTAGGCTCCGGTGGGATCCAAGCGAGAGTTTCTTTGGAACAGGAATTCACGACTCCGATCAACGCGAAAGGACTGACTCCCAGTCCTTGGGTCAAAGTCTGAACCAGGGAGGACCATTCTCCTTTTTTATTCTTCAAAGTTCCGGCCCTGCTCTGGAACTGGAACGCCGGCATATATTTATTAAATTTTTCGTATAGAAAGTAAAGACGAGTGGAAGCGGTCTTTCTCACATCGTTAGCGCCCGCGGTTCGAACCACATCTTCGTACAAAGGAATCGCAAATATGGGCGCCTCTTTTTCCAAAGCATATGCGTCCTCGTAGGAAACCGCATAAAAGGTCTTGGGCAGCGCGATCAGAAGAAGAATTAGGAACGACCTCCATGCCTTTTTGTTAAAAGACATTCTTAATGATCTCCTGTTTTGCATCCGACTTATGGGTCAAAGGACAAATCTCGGAAGGAACATAAGAAGGATGAAATATTTCGTTCGTCTTCTTCGGGCAATCCGGACCGGGCAACTTTCCGGATTCCGGACAAATCGCCACAGTAACGGCCCTTTGGGAGAATTGGTATTTTCTTCTCTCTTCCTTATCTCCCGATTCCGCGGAATCGAATAATTTCGCGATCGTTCCCCATAAAGGAGCAGCGATAGTTCCGCCTAACGCAGATTGCCCCATTCCGAAACTCGGAGAGTCGTATCCCAACCACACCGCCATGGAGATTCCGGGTCTCACTCCCACGAACCAAGCGTCCCTATATTCGTTGGTAGTCCCGGTTTTACCCGCCACTTCTCCTTTATAGCCGGTATTTCTAACTCCGGCATGGTTCGCACTTCCGTGCAATAAGTCCACCATGATCTCCGCAGTCGGAGGGGAGATCGCTTTCCGAATCTGAGGCCATTTCAAGTTAAATTCGTCCTGGTCCTTTCTTTGGAAAACCACGTTACCCGATCTATCGACCACCTTCTCGATCAGATGCGGCCTCACGATATTTCCATCGTTCGCAAAAGCGGAATAGGCGGAGGCCATCTCCAAAGGAGAAAGTTCCAAGGAACCCAAGGCCAAAGACAAATCCCTACGAAAACGATTTTTTAGAACCTTCTCCTCCGGAAAGAAAAAGCGTTCGAAAGTTTCCGAGATCTCGCCTAATCCGAGTTTTTCGGCGATCTGAACCGCGGCTGTATTTTTGGATTTTGCCAAAGCTACCCGAAGAGAAATATCCCCGTCATATTGATTTCCTATATTCTCCGGCATCCAATTGGACACGGAATTTCTATAGATCAAAGGAGCATCCAAAATACGTGTCGCCGGATTCGCCATCCCGGAATCGATGGCCTCAGCGTAAAGAATGGGCTTGATCGTGGATCCGGTCTGTCTATACATCCCGGTGGCTCGGGAGAATTGGTTATCCGATTTGAATTCCGTCCCTCCGTGCATCAGCAAGATGTCTCCGGTCTGAGGATCCACGGCTACCACGGCCGCCTGCAATCCGCTGTCTCCGTTTGTAGAAGCGAATCTATCCGTATCTATGAATAATTCCAATGCGGGAGAAATATCCGCGACCAAATTCCGGAAGGGATTGGCTTCGGAATCCTTCCCCGGGTCGGTGAGCCTATTTCGTCTAACTTGTCCGGATTTGGTGATCCTTTCCACATGCGCTTTGACGATCTTCTGCAACTCCGCCTGCACCGGCTGGGAAATCGTAGTGTAAACGGAAAATCCTCCGCTCTCGTAGATATTCGTATCAGGATACAGCGTCTGCAGGAACTTTCGTACATGTTCGGTCACATAAGGAGAATCGTCCTTACGGTTTCCGTAAACAGTCTCTCCGGGAGAACGAGTATTGAACGCCTGGTATAATTCCCTCATGGAAGGCCTTAAGTCTTCCTTAAGGGCGCCGTCATTCTCCAAAGATTTTAGGATAGCTTCCACTCTTCCCAGAGAAAGATCCGGGTTTTTTAAGGGAGAAAAACGATTCGGAGCGGAAGCAAGGGAGGCGAGAACGATCATTTCGGAAACATTCAGATCCTTCGGTTTCTTTCCAAAATAGAAATCGGATGCGCTTGCAAACCCGAAAGCTCCGTGTCCTAAATAAACATTATTCATATAATGTAATAGAATCTGCTCTTTGTTCAAAGAAGACTCCAAGGCGTAAGCAAGTTGAGCTTCCTTGAGTTTACGACCGAGGCTTTTTTCCCGATCGTTCAATAGGATCCTTGCCAACTGCTGGGTAATGGTGGACGCGCCTTGCTTGAATCTAAAACTAGTGACGTTTACGAAGAAGGCACGCAATACGGAGGAATAATGGATCCCGCCGTGGGAGAAAAAGCTCCTATCCTCCACGAGAAGGACCATCTTCTTCAGATTTTCCGGATAGGCGTCCCATTCCAGATTACTTGTCTTCTTACCGAATATCTCAGAAACTTTCTTGCCGTCCCTATCGTAAATTACGGTAGGCTGATGAATATAAAAAATATTTAATAAACCCTGGATTTCTCCTTCTCTCTGTATGACCCCCATCCAGAAGAAAATCAGAAAAGCGAGAGCGAAAGGAACCGGTAAAACTATTAGCCAAAAGTTAAGTCGAAATCGAGGAAAACTGAATTTCTTTCCTCTTTCCACGAGCCTTTCCGCAAGGGTCTTGATCGGACGATGGAATTCCGTCGGGGAGCCGTACTCGACCCCCGTTTTCACTCTTTGAAACCAAGGCCTCTCCTCGCCGGACTCGGGAGAAAGCTTCTTTTTCCAGGAAGAAATTAAGCCGCTGATTTTCTCCCCGAAGCTTTCCTCTTTCTCTTTAGAAGGCTTCTTGTTTTCCGAATTTTGGAACTCAGGATTGCGGGAAAAAATGGGAGGATCCGCCTTAGGAAAAGGTCGATCCGTTACTGGTTCGGGAGCCTTCGGCTGTAGTTGGACTAAGGCCTTGTTTCCGCATCGGTAGCAGGTGAGTTTGAATACGGTACCTGTAGGAACTCCTTCAGGCAGACGGGAGACTGTTCCGCAAGAAAGGCATTCGAACCTAGGATCAGTAAGATTGCGTACCTTAGTTTCCAACATCCCTAGTAAATTTCGGAGGAAATGTCTCCTCCTACAAGCAAGAAAGTGTTACGGAAGAGGTTTTCTTTCGCTAAGAATCACGAAATCTCCGAGAGCCCAATCCTTATCGGTTAGATTCTCCCCCTCGAAACCGGGAAAAATACTTAGAACTAAAACCTTCAATCCGTATTGGCGGAGTCTATGCGTCAAACCAAGCCCGGAATCCGTATGAAATCTCCCGTTTACCTGGAAGACCTTTCTCCCGTTCGCATAGAAAGCGTTTGCGATCGCATCCGACATGCTTGCGTCCCATACATACTGGGAATCCAAAAACTTTTCCGGATCGAAATTCATCCCGACCGAATGACCGCTCATCGCGGATAATACCAATTCCTCGTATTCCTTCTGTCTATGCATCTTGTAAAGATAGCGAGGAGGCAAATATGGAGAACGAATCTTATACAAAGCACCTATCCCCTTGGAGGATACCAGATTCACGTATTTTTTCGGAGCGTTTGCCGCTAGAATCGGGATCCGGTTTTCTTTGGCGAACATTACCAAAGGATGATAATCCGTTTGGTAGTTCGGCCAGAATTTCCCAGAATTCAGAAACCCTTTCTCCGTGATCTCGTCCCGAGCGAACTCGTCCACGGATCTTTGTTGGTCCCGTTCCAACATTTCGAGAGAAAGTGAAATCGGATACTTCGCAGAGAGTCTTTTTAAGGCTTCCAATTTCCATGCATGACCTTTAGAGTCGTTATGCTCCTCTCCGAACACGATTACGTCCGCATCCTTGACTCTTTCTTCGATCGAAGCCCAGGAAGTACGAGTCTTGGTCTTAGTATCGTAGATTTCAGGAGACGATATAGGAGCTTCTTCCGCAAAAACCAAGGAGGGAAGAACAAGCACGAGAAGAATCTTACGAAAGTACATGTTACGAGCATGGATCCTACCCGAAAAAAGAAAAGAATTAATCCCTTCCTATTCTTGGAAAGGACTCGACAAATCGGGAAATCAAATTGTATTTCTTAGGCGAAAGCCTTTAGACCGCATTAGGAAATTTGTATGTCGATTCGAACCGAGACCGTCCAGATCCAAACTCCTCACGGGACCATGCCGATATACGCGGCCTATCCGGAAAATTCTCCCGGCCCGGGTCTACTCCTCCTACAAGAAGCCTTCGGAGTGAACGATCATATCAAGGATGTTGCTTCACGATTTGCGAAAGAAGGATACTCCGTAGCGGCTCCCGAATTGTATTACAGAACGGCTCCTCCCGGTTTTTCCGGTCCCTACGAGGATTTTACTTCTTTGCGTCCTCATTTCAGCGTGCTGACTCCGGAAAATTTGGAATCGGATCTAAAAGTTTCGTACGAATGGCTCTCCTCCAACCCGAACGTGATTTCCGAAAGAATTGGGAGCATCGGATATTGTTTGGGGGGATGGGCTTCCTTCGTGGCAAATGCGGTGATCCCCGTCAGAGCCGCTGTCTCTTTTTACGGAAGCGCGATAGCTCCTACTGCGGAAAAATATTCTCCTCTCCAAAAATCCCCGCTTCTTCTCGTTTGGGGAGGAAAAGACAGGAGCGTAAAAGCGGAGCATCGGCGATCGGTTGCGGATTTATTAAAGTCTTCGGAGAAGAATTTTACGGAAATTCTCTTCTCGAACGCGCAACACGGATTCTTCTGCGATGCACGAGCCGCATACGACGCTCCTTCTGCCAGGCAAGCCTGGAGCCTTACATTAGCTTTTTTGAAAGAATACGTTTAGTCCCCGATATACCTGCGCATCGCGAGGCACTCGGGGAACCGATTCGGATCGAAAGCGTAGGATAAGGATTTACTTCAGATTCTTCTCGATCGCGTCCATGACCTCTTGGCTATCCGGCTCCACGGAGGAACGATAACGAGCGAGTATCTTCCCGGAAGGAGAGATCAGGAACTTTTCGAAATTCCATTTCACTTCTCCCGGATCAGGAGAAGTCGAGGTAAGATATGTATACAAAGGATGCTGGTCGTCTCCTTTTACGGAGATTTTGGACATCATATCGAAAGTAGCGCCCTTCTTTAACCGACAGAATTGCTCTATCTCCTCGTTAGAGCCCGGCTCCTGGGATAAAAAATTATTCGCTGGGAATCCGATCACTACGAAGCCCTTGGCCTTATACTTACCGTATACTTTTTCCAAATTCTCGTACTGATAAGTGTATCCGCATTTGGAAGCCACATTAACCACCAAAAGAGTTTTACCCTTATACTTGGAAAGAACCACATCCTTTCCCTTGATGTCTTTTACGGTGAAATCGTAAATACTCTTGGCCTCACCGAAGACGGAAGCGAAGGAAAAGAAAAGCAAAAATAATAAAATCGATTTAGGGACCATGATAGGGAAATCATACGGGAAAGAGGGCATTCGGTCCACCCGTTTTAAGCCCTCTTTTAAGATAAGAGTCCGTCCGACTTCCAAAATCGGACGGATCGATCTTTTTCAATCTTATTGTAGGACAAACTCCCGGGAAGTTCCCGTGAATTTTTTGTAAGTCCAGAAGAACCCCCAGAACTGCTTCGCCAAGCCGTTGTATACGACCCTATACGTTCCCGGTTGTTGATTTCTCACAAGCCAGGTAATCGTAACTTCCGATGTGGCGGAAAGATCTCCTCCCGTTCTCGCCCAATCGTAGGCCGTATAAGGATTATTATCCGTGGCGATCGTAGTCCATGAACTTCCGTTTTTCTTCTGTACTTCGAGATAGGTATAAGAATTCGGATCGTAGTAGGAGGACAGGGATCCGTCCAACTTCTTATCCTGTACCACTCGCGGATGAGCTCCTTGGAATTTGGTAACCACAGTATCCTTAGTTTTGCTGTAGGAAGTGTTGACATCGGTCAGCACCTTCCCGAAATCTCCTCCGTCGTTCACGATCCCATTCTGTGACAACCAGGTCTGGATGAACTGTTGGTTGGATAAATCGGGAGGATTCGGACCGGGAGTAGTAGCTCTTCCCGCTACGATATCCTGAGCGATCCGATCGAATTCCTGTTGGAGTGCCGCACTCGCCCAAGGTCCGTATACTGTAAATCCCCCCTCGAAATTCTGAGCGGAGTATTCTTCCCTGGTCGCAAGGTACTGGGCATAAGCGTTCGCCATTGCCGCCATGACTATATTGGTATAGCCTGCGCTTGCGAGAGTCGCACTAACCCTCGCTTTCACCCTTCTTCCGGCATTAGTCGTTACCTCGAAAGGAGAAGCGAAGATCGCCGTGTTTCCGATCGTAATCACTTGCAAAGGAAGCACCACTGGAACGAAAGGAACCTGAGGATTCGGAAACCAGAAACTGTCCACCTCTCCGACGGGAAGAAGCGTGAATTTTTCCTTATCACAAGCTTCGTATTTCGTCGAGCCCAGAGCCAATTGTGCCAGAGGCCAAAGATATCCCAGGATTTGGGCCGCCCCGCTCAGATTCGTTAAGCTATAATTCTTTTTGACCCAGGCCCCATTTTCGAAGACATAATCGTTTCTGATATCTCCTTCCTTAGCGAAATCCACGGGAGCGCCTTCTTCGTCCCCCGCAAGGAACCCGCCTCCGATGGTGGCTACGCAAGTCGTCGCTCCGGAGACCGTATCCCAGGGCATGGTAAAGGATCCTATATAATTCGGATTGACCGCCACCTTGTTATTCCAAGTCACATGACTGTGTCTATATCCCACGTCTCCCGTCAGAATCGAACTTGCAGAATTATATAATTCTAATGCTCGACCTCCTTGTAAAGTCCCGTGTACGATCGGATTTTCCAGCGGATCCAAGGACGGATCCAGATCGTTCGGTCTTAGAAAGGCTTTGGTAATATCGCTGGGATCCGGTTGATTGGGACTGGAATCTCCCATCGGTCCCTGAGGGAAGGCCGCCACGAAATTTCCGCCGATTGCGTTTTCCACCAGATACGCTGCGTATCCCTTGTTGTCTCCATGAGCTCTACGATTCGTGATTCCCAAGGAAGTACCGTGAACGGCGAACCAGTTTACGAGCCCGATCGGGGATCCGTCCGTTCCTTCGAAGCGCAGAAGGGACATGGTCTCCTCAATATTCTTGGAATAATTCGCTTTGTCCAGGTTCCATTCGTAAGCTGCAGAGGAACGGTTATGAGCCAAGCCCACAAGATTTCCGGAAGCGAATTTGATTCTGGCCTGCTTTCTTGCGTTATAGGCGGACTTAATCGCTTCGGCCGTTCCATTCACCACGATATTATAATGCACCTTATCGAATCCAACCACGCCGTTAAAAAGGTTGAAGAGGGTATACCAGGATATGTTCGAAGGAGCGGAATGTGTATGAGTGGCGAAAATCACCACGTTGTCGTTATTGAAAGCGGATCCGTATCCGTCGGCCTGCAACTTCCTGATGACTCCCATTTTTACGCCCTGATACATATGGATCATATCGTTGGTTACGATAGCGACCCTGGAACCTCCGGGTCTTTCGATCACAAACGCTCGGGAGAATAGCCTCATGGCCAGACCGGACATCTCGTCTCCCGGACTATTGTATCCGGTGCTCGACTGCACAAACGGTCCGGTTATATCCGCCTTTCCCGCGCCGACCAAGAATACGTCTGGAGGCGTAGAAGTGGGCAATGCCTGGCTACTGACAAGAGGTGCCGTCTCCGAATTCGCGGTTGCTCCGTTCACAAGCGCCAAGGCCTCTGCATTCGAACCGGCTTGATCATTACAACTCGCAACGGCAAAACATATCGTCGTCAGCGAAAATAAAACTTTGAATCGGAAACTATCCATCTCGTCCCCCTCGACTACCCCGAATGGGTTATCCGAAATTTTAGGAAGGTCAAACACAATTCCGAAATGTGTTCCAAACTCCGATCCCGTTCGAGAAAAACATTATAAGTTTTGAATTTATTTCGAACGGAGTTCTAAAGAGCGATTCCACTTATATAATGGGAATATAAGTGGAAGATATTCGATATAAGAATACGGGTATAAAACTCTGCCATTCTTGGAATAAATTCGGTTACTTCTTCGCGATGAACCAATCGAAACTAAAACTTGCTACATTCGCTTCCGTTTCATCGAAAAGTTCCACTCCCACGGTAAGCCCTGCTCTTCCTTTTTTTTCCAATTGAGCGAGGAATAATTTCCATTCTTCTTCGTCGATCACACCTCTGGAGATCACTCTACCCTGAGCCGGCTTCTTGTATTTCACTTCCGATTTGCGCACTACCGGAAGAATTTCGAAAGGCAAGGAGGAAATTTTGCTTAGCAAGAATTCTCCTCCGCTTCCTTCAGCCAATGCAAATAACGCTCCGGCGTGCCCCGAACCTAGATGGTTCTTATAGATCGGACGATCTTCCAAGACCAAGAGAGCGTCTTCTCCCTGCTTAGGCCTGGAAATCTGGAGATGCACGTTAAAAGGAATGGATAGAACGTCGAATTTATCTGTCATACCTCCCACATGCGAAATCTATTCCTTTGGTTTCAAATGAAAAAGCTTCGCTTCCAGGAATTCTTGTCCTGTTCGTTGGCAAAACGAACTTTTGGATGTCTCTCCTTCGACGCAAGATGGATAAGAAGAATATAGGGAACGACACCGGAAACCTTCTTTTATCACCCTAAAGAGACATTGACTTCGGTCCCGCTCGGGGAATATTCTCCCATTGGAAGAAAAACCCGCCTTTTCTCCGGATGCACCATGAACCTATTACAAAAAAGATATACGATCCAAACCTCCGTCCTAATTTTTCTATCGCTTTTCTTTCTTTCGGATTGCCTAATGATCCGATTAAACGACCCGCCTCGGATCGCAAAATCCTTCTATCCGATTTCGAGAAAACATCCTAAGGCGATTATTCTAATTGGATACCAGAATCGAGAAATCCAAAAAGCGAAGAGCTTCGAAGGCACCGAATCCAAGAACCCTCTCTTGTATCCTTACGCTACGGCGCTCGAAGAACAATTTTCGTACTTCCAATCTGTAAATGCGGAATCGTTGTCCGAAGATACGCGCAAAAACGCAGGATACGAATCCGTTCAAACCGTTTTTCTTATGGAAGGAATGGATATAAGCGCTCTTCCTCCTAAGGCAAAACTTACCTTCGACAGTAGCCTTTCTTATATCGAATCGGGGCCTCTTCGCCTTCCCTTGGAAAGATTCTTCAATTCTTCTCCGGAATTAGGAAGTCCGAACGCCTCCGACGTTCGCAGAGAATGCAAGGTTCTCCAAAAGGATTTCAGCTTCGACGAGATCCTGAATCTGAAATGTAGCGACTCCTCTATCGGTAGGGATATCCGGGACCTGTTGGATTCCTGGAAAAAATACGAAAAATTCAGGAAAGAACAAGAACAGTCTTTTCTTTCCCTTAAAGGCGATATCAAGAATTACGATATCATCATACTGGGGCTGCAAGAATACGGCGCGAGAACGGATAATTCCTCGCTCATACTCCCTTTTTCCGTCGCCTCCGCAGGGATCATTCCCTACACGCGGGACTATGCCAGATTCATAGTCACTTACATCTATGAATCCGATACGAAGGAAAGAATGCAAACCCATGCCGCGGATCTAAGACGGATACTTTCCCCACTTGTTCTTCCTTTACATCTTTTCGGAACCGGATTCAGTCCCCGCCAAAAGACTCTAAAAGACGGATTCCATCTATTGAATTCCTTTCTTTCCAAGGACGATTTCTATCTGCCGACTTTCGGTAATTCTTCCGACAAGACGCCTCTTTGGACCGAGACCGGAGAGATATTCTCCCTTTCCAACGGAAAAGTCCAGATCCGACATATTAAGAATAGGGTATTACGCCCGGGCTTAATCGTATATCCGAACCGGGACGAAAACAGAGGGATCAAAATATTAACTTCTTCTCATACGTATGTGGAAGGAATCCTGAACGGAAACGGAAAGCTGATCGCAGGCGAAAAGGTCTATCTCAAAAAGGCGGATCCTAAAGAAGGCCAAGAAGCGGAAGATACCGAAGAAGAGACGAATCGGAACCGTAACCTAAGAAAATTCTACTGATCGATTATTCCATACCGAGTTGGCGCATTTGATATTGGAGTTTTCCCCGGGAGATTTTCAGTAGCCTGGCCGCTTCCGATTTGTTTCCCTTGCATTGCTGGAGCGCCGTTTCTATGAGTCTTCTGGAATACATGGAAACTAAAGGTTCGAAGCCTGCCACATAAGACCCGTTCGAAACCGAAAGCTCCGAAACCGCCCTGGAATTCCTGGCCTCCGACATTTCCGCAGGTAGGTCGGAAATCCCGATCGTCTCTCCTTTTAAGTCGGCCAGGGTTCGAATGATACAATTTTCCAATTCTCGAATATTTCCGGACCAAGCGAAATCCAGAAAGAGATCCATAACGTCCTCGCCGATCGTCGGCTTAGGGATCTCCATCTGTTTGGCATAATGTTCCACGAATCGATTCGCCAAGAACGGAATATCGGACCGTCTTTCCCTAAGCGGAGGAATGCTTATCTCGAAAACGTTGATCCGATAATATAAGTCCTCTCTGAAAGTTCCCTTTGCGACCATCTCCCTAAGATTTCTATGAGTGGCGAATATGGTCCTACACTCGGCGCTTAATTCCGTTCTGCCCCCGACTTGCTTGTATTTTCTCTCCTGCAAAAGACGCAATATCTTGGGTTGGATCTCCAAAGGCATCTCTCCGACCTCGTCGAAAAATAGGGTTCCTCCTTTAGCTTCCGCTACGAGCCCCGCATAATCGGATTTCGCATCCGTAAAGGCCCCCCTTACGTGTCCGAAGATCTGGCTTTCCCAAAGATTAGAAGGAACGGCGGCGCAATTGATGGGAACGAACGGGGAATCTTGTCCTCTACCCAGTTCATGAAGCAATGCCGCGATGATTTCCTTTCCCGTTCCGGTCTCTCCCGTAACCAATACCGGTTGCTCCCTAGAGGCGATCCTCTCCACTCTATCCACTACCGCCTGCATGCTTCTACTCGCATATATTAAGGTTTTATTGGATAGAATCTTCTCCTGTGGGACAGCGTCGTAAATGGAATCCCTTTCCAGTATCGTCCTTTCCAGATTGGAAGTGTATTGTTGGAGTTCCTGCCTCGCTTCTCGGATGGAGCGGACCATCGCATTAAAGGCTTGGGTGAGAAGTCCGATCTCGTCCTTATTGCGGACGTCGATCTGCACGGCCAATTCTCCTCCTTCTACACGATCCAAGCCCAGTAAAAGATCGGATAAGGGACCGAGAATAGAGATCCTCATAAAGATTAGAAATCCTGCAACCAATACGAAAAGCCCTAGTAGAAGTCTCAAGGCCCAATCCCGGGCGTAGGAATGCACGAAACTCCTATAGGACTCGTAAGCGAATACCGCCTCCCGATTCCGATCCGCATTCTTGTAGATAAGTATCGGTTTTCCGGTCGGATCTATAGCGTAGATCCGTTCTCCTACCGCCAAAGACGGAGAATCGGGATGCATTATGATATTCCGATTCTCCTTTCCCTCGAATATCCGCACTCCCGCAGGAAGAATATTCCCTCTTTCGTATCCCGCCAAAAGGGAAATACTCGAGCTATCGTATTCGTTTTCTATGGCTCGACTTAAACCCTCTGACATAACCTGAGTTACCGAAAGAGCCATAGCGAGGATGATCGTGAGAATACGAACCGTGAGGGAAGTCTCATGTCCTCCATAACTCACGAAGAAAATATGAAAAACGAAAAATCCTGTGATCACGGAAAGTGCGAGCGCGTTAACGAAGACTTCCGCGCTTACCTGTCCGAGTCGGAATAGATTCAAATAAACGATAGGAACCAGAAAATTCAGGAAGAAAGATCCTAGTATCCCTACGAGTGCGATTCTCTTCTGCCCCTTATTTCTCAGAATCTGGATAATCGCGACCCCGAATATGCTTAACGCGAGAAGAAGGGAATAAACCGCTACTACTCTTCCGGGAAGGACCGAGGTAAGATCCCAATATTGTCCGTTGAATCGGAACGTTCGAACGGCATCTCTCGTCTCCCAAACGAACCAAACCGATATTAGGCAACTAATCCCGAGTAGAATTCGAAAAATCTTTCCGGAAAATTTAGGCACTAATTCGGAAGGAAATTTTAAGAAAAAACCTAAGAAGAAAACAGCCGCCACAACAGCCGCAGTCACCGTTATCCATCTATGCAAGGCTCCCGTAGATCCCAGTTCGACCGAAGCGTAAACGCAACCCAAATATAGAAATACCAAGCATACGAAAGAGAACATGAGCTCCCTTACTCCTGAGATTCTATTTCTAACTCCCAGACAATAAACGACTCCGAGCAAACATAAGAGGACTGCGATCAAAAACGAAAGGGTCAGAAACTGTAAGTACATGCAGGAAAAGAGGAGTTTAAAAGACCATTCTAGGAAAGAAGGTCAAGCAGCATTTCGCTTTCGAGAGCGGCAGTGCCTTGCCGCTCTCCCATATCCGAGAATCAAAGTCTTGCTTTCCCGCCAAAGTAGGAATCCAGTCTTTCTTTGATATTCTCCCTTATATCCAAGTAGAATAAACCGTAATCGGAGATATGATAATTCTTCTTATTCCCTCTTTTCGACTCGTAATCGGGATTGGAAGGAAGGTCCACCCAAAGCATTTCACCTTCGCATTTCGTTTTGACATAGTTTCGATCGATCTGTGAAAATCCGATACCTACCCCGCCCTTATGGGATTTTTTTTCGGTTTCGCCGCTACCGGGAGTCCAACTCACCGGACTTACGCAGACACCGCCCGCATATCTTTCCGGTGGAAGCGCAAAGTCGGTCAATTGAGAACCCCATTTTTTCGAATTCCAACTGATATAGCATCCCGTGTCCTTGGAGTCCTTACAAACTTTAAGTCGAACGAAATCGGAAGGGTGAATCGCCCAACCCGGAAGATAAGCGGCTACGAAATTCGGTACCTTCTTTTTATCTAAATGCTCCTTCAAAACGGAAACGAGCATCATCGAACCTTGGCTATGGCCTGCGACGAAGAAGGGTCGTCCCTGATTATAATGTTTTATATAATAATCGAAGGCGTGAAGAACGTCCTTTCTAGCGATCTCGAAAGCCTTATCCCCGTTTCCCGAATCGTCGATAAAAGAATACAACGCCGCTTGTCTATATCTAGGCGCGTAAACCCTCGCAGACCCGTTGAAAACCGAGGCTTGCATTTTTAAAGGAGAAAGGCCGTAAACGATTAAGCTATTTTTAGCGTCGGCGTTCCAAGTCTCAGCCTTTATGAACGTGGTCGGATGTACGAAGAATACGTCCGCCTTGGCTCGACTCTGTTCGTCTTGGAATTCGGGAAGATTAGGAATTTCGTCCGGTTCGTCCTTCGAATTCGGAAGGGCCGCCCAATATTCCGGCTTGGAATAATCGGGAGCGGTCGGAAGCGTTTCCTCTTGGAAATCTCCGGCGGGGCGAATCCAATACAGAAACAAGGTCGTGCATTCAGAAAACGCAAATCCGAAGAATAGTAAAAAGGAATATAAAGAAAGTCTCATGCGATTCGTATCTCCTTTTCCCGAAAAATTACGCGTTTGCGCCGGGAAAGTTCGCAATACTAAGAGCAATAACCGTGCCGTTCTCGAAATTTCAAATCGATGTAGAATCGCCTCGGAATGCCCGTAAACCGCGATTTCATGCGAATGAAATCGATTGATTTCAATCACATACCGGAATTGATCGATTGAAATCGAGCGATGCGACATCGATAAAACTCCGTTCTTCGAATCCATACCGAATTTTGCATCCTATTCATAAAACAATCGTTACATAAAATCGAAATTCTCTTCGGCACGGGATTTGCTTTAGAAACCCCATACCGATTCGAAACCATCGAATCGGGGAGGAAAAAATGTTGAAGAGAATCATAATGCTCGCGCCTCTTTTGATCGCCGGGTTCCTATTCGTGGGAGCGGGAGAAGCGGAAGCGGCTCGCTGTAAAACGACGGGACTCTTAATCAAGACGACCAGTTGCTCTTACTCGAGCAAAAAGATAGAAGCAAGAACCGGGATCTTTAGAGACGTTAGATACCAGGTACCGGAAGGAACTCCCCCGGCCGGAGGATGGCCCGTAGTGATTATGTACCAAGGGTCCTTCTTTACGGTTCAGTTCTCTAGAACCCAAGGAGAACCTTTCGGAGGATACTACGAGGTTAAGGTCATCGAGAAAATGCTGGATAATGGATTCGCGGTTATCGCTCCGGACGCGGGCCTGGATCTTTTCTGGGAAACGAATCTACCGACAATCTACGAGCTGACTGCGGATTATATCTTTCTGAATAATCTCTTTGCCGCGATACGTAACGGAGCTTTCGGCCCCATCAATCCGAATAAGAAATTCGCGACTGGAATTTCCAGCGGAGGTTACAATACGAGTCGCATGGCGGTATCCTTCCAGGGAGAATTCAAAGCTTTGGCGATACAATCCGGTTCCTATGCCACCTGCAGCGGACCTTTATGTATCGTTCCGACTCTTCCTTCCAATCACCCGCCGACGTTTTTTATGCATGGGTTTTTGGACGCCGTGGTTCCTTGGTGGACGATGGACTTATATTACGATAAGCTAAGATCCCAGGGAATTCCGACGGATCGATATACGGATTATCTTGCCGGACATGAATGGGTCTCCGCTTCGGCCGGAAAAATCTACGCCTGGTTCAACCAATACCGTTAGTTCACATTCTCTATTTCCCGACGAGCGATCGTCGGGACTTTTTACTTCGGAAGTATCACATGAACACATTTCCAAAAAGAAGTCTCTCCGTCCTTATCTCTCTCTCGATCGGCCTATTTTTAATCTGCACAATCTTGCTATTTCAAGATCCAAGAGTCGGAATGGAAAGCGGAGAAGAATCCAAATCCTTTTCGAACTTCCCGCAAATCTTCCGAGAAGAAAGTTCCGATTCGCTTCCGACTTCAAGCGCCCCGAGTGAAGGCGAATCTACTAATTTCGGCTTATTCACTTCGGCAGCAACTTTACTTTCCGACCTAAGACAGAATGTATTCTTTGCGGAAGAAGATTCCGCACTTCAAGCAAAGGCCTTTCATGAGACTATAGAATACTTGGAGGGAAAAGAAAGCCTCTTAGGCCTGGACCCCTTCGAAAGGGAAGAACTCGTCCGATTGCAGTTGCGAAAAAAAAAGGATCTCAAAGAGATCCTCAGCGGCACGTACGAAAAGTTTAAGGACGAACTTACTGTGGAACGAAGAAAGGAGTTCCTATCCGAATTGCAATCCTTAGATCATTCGATCCAAGTTCTGTCGCAAGAGTCCCAAAAAAAATAATTTCTCTTAAGCTTTTCAGGTCGACCGACGGTCGACCTTTTTACTTTTCAAATCCAAATGAACTTCTCTAGAATGTGGCGGTAAACACCGGTCCTATAGCCCAAGAACGGTTGAAGCTGAATAGGATCTCAGGCTCCGCATAGGAGTAATTCGCCATGATACCCATATTCGGATGTAGGAACACCAACAAGGTCGCGGAGACGTTCCAAGCCCCCTGGCTAAAGTTCCTACGCGCATTCACGGTCAGACTGATGAATTTCTTGTAATCCATGAAGAAGACCGCTCCGACACTCCTTGCCTGTCTGGAAACCTGGGTCATAGAATCCACGTTGCTTACGGAACCTACTCCCTGATAGTACCAAGCGTCCAGAATCCCGTTCGGATCGGCGGGGTATCCGTTCACATTATTCTGCACGGTTCCCGCAGTGGTGCGAACGTTGATATGATATTCGTTCCCCGCGTATTGGAAATAGGGAGTGACGTACCAACTCTGGATCGGAAGCTTAATACGGAGCCCCGCCTTTCCCACGTCCGAGCTATAACCGTCGTCGGCATCGATAGTCGCAAAAGATTCGTACAATCCATTCCCTACAGTAGTTCCCACAACGTTACGAGCCTTATAGTATGCACCGAAGGCCGCGTATCCGACTCCGATCATGGGCTGAACGTACTTACTGATATTCATATAGTAGTCCAGGTTAGTCGAGTAGACGTTTCCTCCCGCGTTACCTTCGGCGGTATTCACTCCGATAGGAGGATTCCTAAGGGGACCGAAATTGACATCCACTCTAGCGTAAGTGGCCTGGAAGACCAGAGAGTCGCTAAGTAACATGAACTGAAAACCTTTTTGGGGTCCGATGCCCTCCAGTCCCAAGTCCATGGATCCGTTCTGAGTGAGTCCGCTCACTCTTCCTAAGGAAGGCATCTCTTTTTGGCCGGTGTTTGGATTCGTGTAACTGAAGGGAAGTTTGGTTTGCAATTGCAGATCGAACTGACCCGCGAAGGCTCCCAACATCACTCTCCATTTATCCTTGGGTTTTCGGTCGGCGGACTGTCCATCGTCGTCCGCGTATATGGGTAGCGTCGACGCGGAAAGCACGAGTAAGATCGTTACTAATCCACTCAGATTCCTTTTCCATCCGTATCGCATTGAAATTCTCCTCGCTTTTCTTTACGAAATTTTTTCCGAGAATCGAATTCGGCTCCCGGGGTTCTTTTCCTATTAAGCAGGTTCCGTGCCAGGAGAATTTCGGATCGGAAATGCGGAAGAACCGCTTAGAAAAGGAGAAGAGGAAAGATTTCTTATCGATCGATTGAAATCAATCGACCGTTCTTCGACATACTGACTGAAACCAATCAGTTTTAGAAAGTCTTCCGACTCCTCCCTAAGAGAAAACGGCGAATCCTCGGAGATTCGGAAGGATACTCGGGCTCATTCCATAAAATTTCCTTTGGCACGTTTCCTGCTATATACCTTCGGGGAACTTTATGAGCTTGCAGCTGACTTTCTTTTCTTACGGGTCTTGGATCGTTTGTATTTTTACGGCGGTCCTATCCGCGTTTTTATTCTGGATCAAGAATCGTTCCCGTTCCAGTACCTATCTCGCCTCGGCCTTTCTATTCTTATCCTTACACGCTTTCGCATTCGTAGTCGCGTATAGCGTCGTAAGTCCATTAGCCGCTTATCATCGATGGTTGATTCTTTTCGTAGTGCCGGCTTTCACATGCATGGGGCAATTCTTCTTTTATTATCCGCAAGAAACGGAAGGAAGATTTCCTCAATTTTACTTTTTCTTCCAGATCCTTGTCTGGCTTACCTTCTCTCTTTATTACGTGGGTTCGACTCTAGGACAAAGACCGATCTTCGACTTCTCGGAACAGATCTGGACGTTTCCCGTTGCGAAAGAGAATAAAATATTAGGGGTCATCGTCGTCCTTTATTCCTCTCTTATGATTTTTTCCGGAGTGTGGAGAGCCTGGAAGGTAAGAAAAGAGAGGAATTACGTAACGGCACTCTTTGTGATCTTTTTCATTCTGCTAATTTTTCCGCCTGTCGTTGCAAATGCGATGAGCAGGGCAGGACTCATTTCCAGAGCCGCATTCCTGACCACCTACACCTTCTTTCTGATACCCGGTAGTTTCATCGTACTCGTCCTTTATATCAATACGACTCTGGATAAGACCCGGTTTCTGAATCGAATCACGGGAATCTGTCTCGGGACTTTTCTATTGATCCTTTACTGGATCGCTTTAGCGACGATAGGAAGACAGGAAGAAACTTTCGATCTGGCTAAATTACGGGAAGCCGAGAATTCGATTCGAACTCATTCGATCTCAAAAGACGTTTTATACGTCTCCGAGTTTCATAAAGAGGAAAAGAATAAGACACCTATCGGATCTAGAATACGAAACGACGGAAATAAGGAATTTCCTAGGCAAACTCTCATTAGTTCTCAAACCTTTTTTCCGGAGAACGTAGAGAGATTTTTCGTTTCTTCGGAATCGGATTCTTCCCTTGCGGTTTCCTACCGTTTCTTTCTAGGGGATAAGGAATATGAATTAGGATATCCTTATGGAGAATATAGAAAGTTTCTACACGAAGCGATTCTACCTCATTTCCTTATACTAACAATCACCGTTTTCGTGGTACTTTTGGGATTCCGTTTATTCTTCAAAGGAACGATATGGAATCCTCTTAAGAATCTTTTGGAAGGAATCGATCGGGTCAACGAAGGGGACTTAGGCACACAAATCCAGGTAAGGATCCGGGATGAGATAGGATTCCTTACGGATTCGTTCAACGGGATGGTAAGCTCAATTCGCGAGGCGAGAACCGCTCTCTCGGTATATGCTGATACCTTGGAGGACCAAGTAAAGGATCGAACCTCCCGGTTGACCAAGCTTTTGGAGCAGCAACAAGGGGATTATTTTCTTACCTCTCTTTTACTCAAACCATTCGGGATAGATCGTCTACGAAACGGAAACGTTTTCGTGGAATCCTTTATCCGTCAGAAAAAGAGATTCGTCTTTAAAGAGCAAAGCCATGAGATCGGAGGGGATATCTCGATGGCGACTAGCGTGAAAATCGGCGGAGCCGACTGCACTGTATTCATCAATGCCGATGCGATGGGTAAGTCCATTCAAGGCGCAGGAGGTGCCATCGTTTTAGGGTCCGTATTCGGTTCCATTCTGAATCGAACCAAACTATTCGAGGAAAAAGCGGGAGAAATCACTCCTCACAGATGGCTGAAAGCCGCCTTTTTGGAACTTTCGAAAGTCTTCGAGATGTTCGAAGGAAGCATGCTCATCACCGCGGTCTTAGGCGTCATCGAAGAGGCTACGGGCAAAACCTTTCTCATCAATGCGGAGCATCCGGTCCCTATACTTTATAGAAACGGAAAAGCGAGCCTCATTCCCACGAGGCATTATTTCAATCGGATAGGATTACCTTTCGATCATGTGGGAACTTTTACTATCCAATCCTTCCAACTCAAACCGGGGGATTGCCTTATCCTCGGTTCGGATGGAAAAGACGATCTCATCGTCGGCCGATGGGAAGACGGATCCAAGAAGATCAACGAGAACCAGGAAGCGTTTTTATCCAGAATAGAAGCCGCAGAAGGGGACCTTGATCGGATTTATCGCAATCTGGAGGAATATCTCACGGACGATATATCCATTCTGAAAATCGAATATTCTTCGAGAACACAAGCCGACCCGGTAAACGGAAGAAAGCCTCAGTATTCCGCAAATGAAAGGAATTAAAAACAACAAGGAGAGAAAAATGCAAAGTGGATTTCTTTTGGAGACGGTTCTCCCGATTTCACTATTTATCATCATGTTCGGAATGGGCCTGTCCCTTACCGGAAAGGATTTTGCCAGAGTGGCCCTGTTCCCTAAGGCAGTAATCGCGGGGTTGCTGGCCCAGATTCTGCTCTTACCGGTTTTAGGTTTTATAGTCGCGACTATGTTTCGGTTGGAACCTTTATTGGCAGTCGGCCTAATGGTGCTTTCCTGCTGTCCTTCGGGACCCACTTCGAACATGTATTCGTATCTGTTCAAGGGAGACGTGGCTCTCTCCGTGACTCTCACCGCTCTCATCAGCGTGATCAAACCGTTTACACTCCCCTTCCTCACCTATTACTCCATGGTATACTTCATGGGAGAAGGAAAAACGATCGAACTTCCCATTTTCAAAACCATCGTACAACTATTCGTGATCACGGTATTGCCCGTGGGAATCGGCATGCTCGTGAAACGTTATGCTTCGAATTTCGCCGAAAAATGCGAGAAACCCGTAAAACTATTTTCCATGATCATACTTTTCGCCATCATCGCGGGCCTAGTCCGCCAGAACTGGGATAAGATGTTGGGATTCTTCGCACAAAGCGGAGCGGCGGCTCTTACCATGAACTGCATTTGTATCAGCCTAGGCTTCCTACTCGGAATGCTTTTACGCTTAAGTAAGACCCAAGCCGTCACGATCGCATTCGAGCTGGGAATCCAAAACGGAACCACGGCCTTACTCGTAACCGGGACGATACTGGCGACTCCCACTATGACGGTCGTTCCGATTACTTATAGTCTGTTGATGTTTCTTACCGCGCTGATTTTCGGGCTATTCGTTCTAAAGGGTAGGAATTCACGCAGAGAACGAGCTTCGTTAGAAGGGGTGAGTTGAGTAGAATCCGCAAGCGTTAGGGATCGTAGGGGCGTCAGTCCGCAAAAGCGGACGAGCGCGCATGCGCGAGCCCCGAAGAGCCCGACCCGTCTTTGAAAAAGACGGGGAACGCCCGAGTCCCTCCTCATAAGAAACCCGAACGGAAATATATTAAGAGAATATTATGATAAGAACACAAATACAATTACCGGACGAATTATACGATAAGGCTAAGCGTTTGGCGGAAGCGAAAGAAATATCCCTAGCGGAATTGACGAGAAGAGGTTTGGAATATCTTATTCATTCCTATCCGGAAGCTACATCCGTCCATCGCGACTGGGAGATCCCCGAATCCAAACCCTTGGGCTGGAAAGGCCTGTCCCATGAGGAAATCCGGAACGAGGCTCTGAGACAGGAAGAGGCGGCAATCGTATGATTTCCTTCGATGCAAATTTACTACTTTACGCAAGCGTAAAGGACTCTCCTTGGAATCGAGCCGCTTCGGACTTTCTCAAGGACCTATCCCTTAGATCGGATGTGGTTCTTTCCGAATTGGTGCTTATGGAATTTTATTCGGGACTCAGAAATCCGGAAATCTTAAGGGAGCCTTTGTCCTCGGAAGACGCCGCGGATTTGATAGGCGCTTACAGAAAGCATCCCAGATGGAGAATCGCCGGTTTTCCCGAAAAAAGTAAGGAATTGCACGATTCGATTTGGAGAGAGGCGGGAAGACCGGGAGTTTCCGTAACGGGAGTTTTGGATGCAAGACTAGTATTCACCCTTTTACATCACGGTGTGAAAAGGTTCGCCACGGTTCATACGGACAGATTCCCTATATACGGCTTCGAAAAAGTCTGGAATCCGCTGGAAGGATAAAAAGACCCCGAAGAAGTTTTCTTCTCCGGGGTTGCCGTTTTTCGAATATTCGAAAAGGATTAACCTTCGAATCTCTCGATCAGCATCGCTCCGGCGATTCCGCCGTGAGCACAAGCGGTGATAACCACTTTCTTAGCTTTGGAGTCTTCTTGGAGATCCATGATCGCGTTCTCGACCAGGCGGATTCCGGTTGCTCCGAACGGGTGTCCGATTGCGATGGATCCTCCGTTAGGATTGATTTTTTTCTCGTCGAACTTTTGCTCCCATTTCCAGCCGGTATCTTTTTCGATTTGGACTAGCGCCGCGACTGCGGTAGCCGCGAAAGCCTCGTGAATTTCTACGTAATCCACGTCTTCGATTTTCACTCCGGTGTCGGCAAGCAATCCTTCAGTAGCGTAAGCTTGTCCGATTCCCATCAGGTTAGGATCCACACCTTTCATTTTCCATCCGGAAAGAACGGCTTCGATTTTCAAACCGAGAGCTTTCGCTTTTTCTACGGTGGTTAGAATCACACCTGCGGCTCCATCGGAACGAGGGCTCGCATTAAAGATGGAAACGGTCGGACCGTGGGATTTTTCCAGATACTTAGCGTATTTGGTTTTGAACTCGTCGAATTTCATTTGAGGGTTGTCGAACAACAAAATCGCTCTTCCCATGCGGCTTGGATTTTCGACCAGTCCTTCGCGAAGTCCTACCGCTTCATCGATGGTCAGTTCGGTTCCGTCCTCGTCTTTCATTGGAATAATAAAAGGAGCATATCTACCTTGTTTAGAAGCTTCTAATGCTCTTTTGAAGGATTCGAAAGCCAGTTTGTCGGTGATCTCGCGGGAAAGCTCGTAGTTCTGAGCTAGAATTTCCGCAGTTACCTGCATTCCGTAGGAAGTCTCTCCGTCTCCGAGTCCGTCTTCCAGAGTGTCTCTCAATTCCACTCCTTCGGGAAGATTGTCTGGAAGAAGTTTTTTCAGTTTATCCAGAGATCCCGCTTTCTTGTTCAAACGTGCGTTTTTCACGACGAAAGGCATGGAAGTTTGGGATTCTTCTCCGATCACCAGGTAAAGTTCTCCTTCTCCCAGGATGATACGACGAGCGGCTTCTGAAAGCGCTTCGATACCGGATACGCAGTTATTGGATACGGTGATCGAAGGAACTTCGTCGCGAAGTCCGATCAGGTTTGCGATTACTCTCGCGGAATTAGGTGCATTGGAGAAACCTTCTCCAACTACGATTCCGTCGATTTGGTCCTTCTTAACTCCGCTTTTTGCGAGGATATCTTCGGCAACTATACGACCTAAGTGGTGGCCGGGATAGGGTCCCAAAGCTTTCGCAATCTGAGCGAAGGGCGTTCTTCTTGGCGTACAAATCGCCAATTTTTTATCGAGTTTCATTGTCTTTCTCCAGACCTTTATTTGGTTCGTTCATCAAAATATTATAATATTTCATTTTTGCCCATCCTTGGTCGCTTTTTCCGGAAACTCCGTGACCTTGGAGAACACTTTTAACAATTCCCCTCCCGGCTTCTTGGGCCGAGCTTTTCCTACGGACACAACCAGTAGATCGTCCATGGATTCCGCGAGGATCTCACCCGATTCGGAGTCGCTGATCTCTTGTCTCATTCTACTCCAAATCTTATCGAAGCTATGGATCCAAGTCTGTATTTTGGCCTTTCTTCCGGCCACAAGAGGCTTGTGATATCTGATCTTGCCGCCCATGTAGAAGAGGGTCGTATCCATCGCGACCAGATCTTCCAGGGTCAATCCGCAGGCGGCCGTAAAATTCCAACGACCTTCTTCCAAAATTCTCCAATAATGGGAAGGATTGTACTCTCCGAACGGGTTTCTTTCGCAATAAAACAGGTCTCTCTCAGCCGAAGCACGATCGCAGGTTCCGGAGAAATCGGGAACCGTTTCGTAGGAGGAAATAAGTTCTTGGGTAGAGGCGTTAGCCGGGACTAGTTGTAAAGGATTTCCTTCTTTTTCGATCCTGGCCAGAGTGCGAATTTCTGCCGCGGTCTTTCCGCTGGGATCCACGACTTCCTGGGAAAAGGATAGGATTCCGTCCTCTCCGATCTGAAAATCGGTCCGAACAGAGAGAGGAGTATTCTCCATTTGTTGGGCTAAGAACCGGATATCGGCCCCGAGGGTGCGCAATCGAACGGACTCATCGATCATTCTTTTCCAGGAATAACCGGCCTCGTCTAGAACGCGGTATCTATCCCCTAGGCAGGCGTCCTCGTAGGTCCTACTAGTGGTATGCCTTTGCGTATCTAGATCCGAAAATCTGGTTCGTACTTGGTCTTTTTCCGTAACCGCCATTTTCAACCGTCCTGACACTAGCTTAGACCCCTGGGAAATCGGAGCAATAAAAAAATACAGAACGTTCGTTCTGGTTTTTTATACGCTAAACCCAAATTCTATTGACGAAACGGGGTTTTAAGGCTCATACTGGAAAAACGACGTAAGAAGTTCATGACCGCTCAGAGAAAAAAAAGGGACTCCGGAGCCAGCGTCCGGGAAAGAATTTTAGACACAGCCACGGAACTTTTCTATAAACAGGGCTTTTCCAATACCGGGATGAGACAGATTATCCAGGAATCCGGCTCGGTAGCGGCCAGTCTTTACGATCATTTTCCTTCCAAAAAAGAGTTAGGCATCGCCTACCTCGCCAAGCAGGAAGAAAAGACGCTTTCCGACCTGGCTTCCCTCATGGAAAGATACCCCGAAGTCCAGGAGTTCCTAAGAGCCTGGGTAATCCTGAAAGAAAGGCAAATTCGACATTTCGAATTTTTCGGAGATCCGTTTGCCGGATTTGCAAGCCAAGTTATGGATTCCGATCCGGAGTATACGGAATTTCTAAAGGGAATCGCCGACAAATGGATCAAGATGATCCGGGATTATTTGAGCAGGGCCGTAGCGTCCGGTCAACTCTCCAGGAGCATGGACATTCATTATATCGCTCGCAGGGTTTTAATGGCTTATCACGGTTCCATCACTCTTTGGAGAATGACCAAGGATCTGCGCTATATTCGGGAAATGGAAGACAGCCTCAGGGAAATCTTCGAGGAATATACGATTAAGTAGGAACTACTTACTCTTACCTGCGGCTTGGCCGAATCGGATCTTAGAAGCGGATTTGGCCTTACCTACCTGCTCCACCTCGTTTTTGAAATTCGCGGTTTCCTTTTCCGCAAACTTCAGCTCGCTATGGACCGTCACCTTGCAATCTTGATTGCGAACCGCCGAATAATTCGTGACCGCCAACATCATCTGAGTCCAAGCGGTCATCGCTTCCGGATTTCTTTTGGCGCTTTGTAATCCGGATAGAATCGGCTCCCTCATCTTCTCCAAAAGATTACAAGACGGAAAGTACGCGCCCTCGTTGCCTGCGAATCGGAATGCGGGAATAAAAAGAAAGTTTCGGATATGATTCGGTTTGCCTTTAACCGCTTCGGCGAACTTCATATATAAAATCAGATTTTTCTCCGCTCGATTCTTCGTTCCTTCTTCCCCGTAAGCTAAGAAGGACTTTTCCAATTCGTAACGGATATGTCTGGCGCAAAGGTGCTGTATGGTTTCCCAACCTCCTAAGACGACGGATTTAGGTTGGTAATAGGAGATCCTACTCGCAGAGTCCAATCGGAAATGCCTTCCTTCCTTTGCGTTTAGATCGTAAAAAAGATCTCCTATGATCACTGTATTGGAAGAATGTTCTTCGGCGGAATGTTGCAATTCCTCCAGGGCAACCGGATCGGACAGGGAAACCAAATCGTTTCTGCCTGCGAGAAAGTCCAAACAACTTCCGATGAATTCGGAATGATCGCTATGTTCCTCGTAAGTCGTGATTTGAGGAGAATTACAACGGAAACTTAAGGAAATCAGAAAAACGATTTGGAAAATACGAAACATCGAATTCCTCCCGTCCTTTCATTCTATTCCAGAAAAAATATTACGAAAACTTAACGTTTTTTCTTTGGTTTCGCCTTTTTGGGAGCGGCTTTCTTTTTAGGTGCGGGCGCCTTCTTCCCGGATGTTTTCTTAGCAGAAGGCTTGGCGCCGGAAGCAATCGTCTTGGAAGGAGCCTCCACTTTAGGACTCGCTTTCGGTTTTACAGGAAGAGGATCTTTCTTTTCTTCCGAAGTGAGCAGGGACCCCATACATTCTATCCCCAAAGCGCCCAAATACAAATTCAAATGTCCATATTCCGGGATTTCTACATCGTCGAAATTCCCGAGTCTTGCGCTTTCCCAGGGACGAACGATTCCTTCTCCTTTGGTGAATACAGCCTGAACATTATGAAATTTGGAATATGTGTCCACGACTTCCTTAACCAATTTGGAACCCGGCATCATCTGCCAAGTGCAAGGAAAAATCGGAGCTAAATAGGCCATATATGTGCCATGAATCGGCGATCCTATGGTGAATATCTTACGCACCCGATCTCTTCCCTTATAGCTGAGACCGGCGGCAATAAGACCGCCCATGGAATGACAGAGAAGATAGCAATCCTTGATATCGTTCTCTATTAGAAAATTCTCAAGTATTTTGCTCTTTTTGCGAATATTTCCGGTTTGGAATCCCAAGGGCACCACATAAACCGGATGTCCCAGGGAAATCAGATGCTTACGCATATCATACCAGGTAAGCCCTCTTCCCAAAAATCCGGAAACGCAAACTACGGGTCTCTTGTCCCCTTCGGTATGATGGGGAAGCTCTATGAAAATACCAAGGATATGAGCGAAAAAATAATAGATGTGGTGATAGATTTCGACCAAGTGCTGTAGGATAACAGGGCGGATATCGCCTTTTTCTGGAAGGTAGGTGAGATGATCTTTCTTCATTCGGATTCTGCCGAGGGCGGAAATCCCGCCCTAAGGTAGAATCCATTCGTAGCTTCGACGCGCAAACAGAATTTTATCCCTTTCCGATCTTCGGGATCGAACTAAAAAACGATGCGATCCGTATTTTCGAACGGCTTTAAGAAAAGAATCAATCCTTCTTAAATTTCAAGGATGCCGAGTTGATACAATAACGTAATCCCGTCGGAGCCGGTCCGTCAGGAAACACATGGCCCAAATGCCCCCCGCATCTTGCGCACATGATTTCCGTTCTAGTCATACCGTGGCTTGTGTCCGTCTCGGAAACGATTCCCTTTTCGTTAGTCGGTTTATAAAAAGAAGGCCAACCGCTTCCCGATTCGTATTTGGTATCGGACCCGAAAAGCTCGGCTCCGCAGGCGGCACAAAGGTATTTTCCTTTTTCCTTATTATAGTAATACTCGCCAGTAAAGGCCCTTTCCGTCCCTTTCTCTCTCAAAATCCTGTATTGGTCCGCATTTAGAATCTTTTTCCATTCTTCCTCGGTCTTTTGGATTTCGTACTTCATTTTTCCTCCTTTCCCGTCTTTGGGAGCACTCAAGTACTCCGAACAATTTCCGAATAAACCGGCCGTTAAGAACCCGATTCCGCAGAAAAGAAATACGTAATTTCTCATCTTTTTATCCTCGGGTTTAGATTCGTAACTGCAAGGCCAAAGGTTACGACCTCGCCTTCCATTTCCTCTCCGATCCGAACGGTATTCGTTTTATTTGACAAACGGTTTTCTAAAACGTTCGCTTCTTTTCCACTCCATTCCTTCGCATAGGAGACAAAATACGTACGTTCGTATGTTTGGATTACGAATCATACTAGATCGCCCGAACGACGGGGAAGACTTGACATACTCTTGATTAGGAAGTACATCTATAGGTCTAAGCGATAGGGAGAAGCCGATGATCCAAGGCAACTATTTCCAAGATAATTCAGATTTACAGACCCATTTCGAACATCTGATCGACTGGGAAGAATTGGTAAGCGCATATGAAGGAAACTTCGAGGACGCAGCCAAATACCAAAAAACGAAGGACGAAAAATACGCATACGCTCCATCTAACACCTCCGAGGCGAAAGAATACTATAGGTCTATCACCGACTCTTTGGGAGAGATCATGGGAGACTTCGTGGCTCCCCGGAGTAAGGAAATGGACCGCACTGGTCTCAAATACGAGAACGGTAAGGTGACTTTTCCCAAGGCCCAGGAAGAATGTTATAAAACTCTGAAAGACTCCGGGCTTATGCCCATCTCCATTTCCAGAAAATACGGAGGATTAGGGCTTCCCGCTACGGTCCAATCCATGATGTGCGAAATCGCCGCCAGAGCCGATGCGGCATTTTGCCTCGCCTACGGAAATATCAACATAGTGGAAATTATGGAGCGTTACGCATCCGACGAGATGTGCGAAGAATGGCTACCGCAAATCGCCGCCGGAAATTTCAGCGCAGCCATGGCCTTAACCGAACCGAATTACGGTTCCGATCTTCCTAACGTGCAGACTAGAGCGACGCAAGACGCGGACGGTACTTGGAAAATCAACGGGGCCAAACGCTTTATCACCCACGCCTGCGGTTATGTAGATTCTCCTTCCGTAATTCTCACATTAGCCCGGACGGGAAGTCCGGAAAGCGGAGCGAGAGGATTGTCCTTCTTCCTTGTACAAGGTAAGGACGTTCAAATCGCGGGAGTGGAGCATAAGATGGGATTGCATTGTTCCCCCACCTGCGAAGTGGTCTTCGAAAATTCTCCGGGACTTCTCATCGGTAAGACGGGATACGGACTCGTGAAATATTCCATGGGAATGATGAACGCCGCACGACTCACGATCGCAACCCAATCCTTGGGAATCGGAACGGCCGCATTCTTCGAAGCGAAGAAATACGCGGCGGAGAGGATCCAATTCGGTAAACCGATCGAAAAGATTCCCGCTGTAAAAAAGATCCTGGAAAGAATGGAGAGAGAAATCCTCGCCACTCGCTGTCTGGTGACCGAAACGGGAAGAGCCATCGATCTCTACCATTGGAAAAAAGAAAGAATGCTCAAGGAGGAAGGAAAGAGCGAAAGAGAAGTCAGCCAAGACGAGAATATTCGTCGCTGGGAGAAACTTGCGGACCTTCTTACTCCCATGGGCAAGTACTACGCATCGGAAGGTTGCGTGTCCATCGCTTCGGATGCATTACAAATCCATGGTGGAAGCGGATATACCGAAGATTACGACGTGGCACGAATCTACCGCGATAGTCGCATTACGACGATCTACGAAGGAACCACACAATTGCAGGTAGTAGCCGCGATTGGAGGAGTGGTTTCGGGAATGGCTCCGACGGGACACTTAAGAGCTTACGCGGAATCCGAGATGGAAAAATTTTCCGCTTCTTCCGATCTTAAGAATCTATGGGAAAAGCTGGAAAAGGCGGTCCACCTTTACAAATCCATAGGGGATGGAAATACCAAGGACGAATTGGCTTTCGAAACCGTGGAAATCGCGACTCGTTTCGTAGCGGGAATGCTCTTGGAAAAATCCCTGACTAAGGTTGGCTCCGAACAACAGGCTTCCCGAAGGGCCCATTCAGAGGCATATAATGTGGACTCTCTTGCAATCGCCGAAGGAAATCTTCTCCGACTGGAAAGAGCGAACCGACAAGCCGCTGCGGTTTAATCGTAAACGGAGGACGGCGAATCCGTCGTCCTCCCCTTCTTAGTTTTCCTTTTTTTCTTCCGGAAGTCTAGGCAATTCTCCCACGGATACGGCAAGTGCGATTCGATTCAAGGAATGCTGGTGCAACATCTTCCTGTAAATCATCTCGGCATTTAGCATACTGATTTTGGAGGTAATCGCCTCTATCCTGCTATTTCTTCCCGATCTGTATCCGGCGGCCTGGCTTTGCGAAGTCTCCTTGGCGGATTGGAAAGCTTTTTCATAAATTCCTAATATTCTCTCCGAATTTCGGAAACTCTCGAACGCATTTCGAATCTCTTGGGTGGCCGTTCTCCTAGTTTGCGAAGCGGTCAGTTTAGCCTGCTTTCTTGCGGAATCCGCGGCTTTTAGATCCGCCATTTGGGAGAACGGGGTGATCGGCATGGTGATTTGTAACTGCGCGGTTATATCCTTGGAATGTGCCTGTCCAGGATAAGGAAGAGAATAATAATTGTTTAATGCAATCGCGGGAGCAAAAGCCACTAACGCCTTGTCTTTTTGGGCCTCGGCAACCTTGATGCTTTGGTTGGCGGACAATACGTCGTATCTTCTGGCCAAAAATTCCTCAGGCTCTATGCCCTGCGGAATGTCGGGAAGACTCGAGGCGAATCCCGCCACATAAACCGGCTTATCATATCCTACCATGGTGGCGATGGTGATTCTCACTTGTTCCAACTGGAATTTGGCGTCCGCTAAAACCGCCTCCGCATTGGAAAGACTGGTCTCGGCGTTCAAAAGGTCGGAGCGCATGATTCTTCCCACGGAGTACATTCTTCTTCTTTCCTGTAATGCGTCCTTGTATAGATCGAAGGTTTCTTGGGAGAATTTCACACTTTCTTCTAGTTGCAGAAAATTGAAATAACCCTGGGCGATTTCCAAATACATTCTTCCCGCCTCGTGCTTGGCCTCCAGTCTCCTCTGCTCCGCAAGATTCTTCGCGGCTCGATAATCCTGGTAGGAAGAAAGCCCCGCCGAAATCGGAATGGTTAAGAGCAAACGGGAACCGGCACCGACCGTTGGAGGAAGACTACTGGAAGAAGAGGAAGGGAGAAGGGATAAAGCGTCTCCTCTCTGGATAGCCTGGTAAGTCTTGTAATTGTCCACAATGGACGGCTGTTGGGTATGCCCGGGCACGGAATAGAATTTGTTGAATACGTAGGACAAAGTCGGCATGAATCCCGCAAAGGCTTTATCCTTCTGAGCCAGAGCCTGCTCTGTGGACTCGTTCTTGAGAGCTATTCGTTCCGTTCTTTCCACCGCGAGTATATAAAGGTCGTCGAGAGTGAAGGACGACTTGGAAGCGGCCTTTTCCACGTCCTCCGTGGTAACTCCTGTGATTTTCTTCAAACTTTCCTCCACCACCCCATCAGCGACCTTAACGTCGGGGGTGGATGCGCAGGAGAATAGTAGGGCAAGTGCGGAAAAGAATATTATCGTCTTTGCATGTAAATTATGCGCGTTTAACTTTATCATTCGTCTCTTTTTCCATCAAATAATACGCGGCAGGCACGACCACTAAAGTAATCAAAGTGGATACGATCAATCCGCCTAGAATCGTGATCGCCATGGGAACCCTAGTCTCCGCTCCCGGGCCGAGAGCCAAAGCGGGAGGAATCGCCGCAGCAATCGAGGAGAATGTGGTCATAAGTATCGGCCTCAAACGGACCGGACAACCGATCTTTATCGCCGAAACGATATCCTTTCCTTCCTTCCGAACGTGGTTTACGAACTCTACCAGAAGAATGGAGTTCTTTTTCACCAATCCCAAAAGCAGGATCAAACCGATGAAGCTATACATATTGAAGGATTGCCCTGCTATGTATAAAGCGATCAACGCACCCGAAAAGCTGAACGGCATGGAAAGAAGAATATAGAACGGTTGCTTTAAGCTATTGAACTGACTTGCAAGAATCATAAAGGACATTATGATCCCGAGGGAAAGAGCCCAAACCAAACTGGATTGGGAGTCCGATGCGGTCTTTGCCGAACCGGTGATCTCTATATTATATCCTTCGGGAAGGAGTTCCTTTCCGATCCTCAAGGATTCGTCCGTGGCCCAATTTTGCCCTTGCTTAGGGGGATTACCGAATATCTTTATGGATCGGTCCCGATTGATACGGGTGATATTCTTAAGCGTATTAGTAGGCTGAAGGACCAAAACGTCCTTCAGTTTTACGATCTCTCCGTAAGTATTCCTGACTCCTATGTTTGGAATGATGTCCGTGTTTTCGCTCTGTTCCTTATCTATCTTAACGCGAACATCGAAGCTACGACCGTTTTCGGTGAAGCGGCTCACATAACGTCCCCCCATTAGAGGACCTATGGTATTTCCAATATTCGCCATACTGACGCCGCGAATCGCGGCAGCTTCCCGATTTGGTAGAATCCGGACCTCCGGTTGGCCTGCCACATAATCCGTATCGATGTCCAAAAGAGTATGCGTGGAATCCAGTTTTTCCCTTACCTTATCCGAAAGTTGGGCAAGTGTAGCCCAATCCGGTCCGGTCAATACGAGCTCCACAGGATATCCTCGACCGGCGCTAAATCCTCTTTGAGAAAGATCTTGTACGGAGAATTTCCCCTCGGGAACCAATTCCTTTAGATCCTTACGGATCTCTCCGAAAAGTTCGAATTGGGTGATTTCTCTTCCGGTCTTAGTGCTTTTAGGACGACTTCCCATATCCTTCATCGTGATAAAGCACATAGCTCCGTTAGACTCCGTTCCACCTAGTCCTCCAACGTTACACATATACTTCTCTACTACGGGCTTGGCGGTCAGATATTTCTCCACTTTCTTCATAGCTTCGTCCGTACGGTAAATGGAGGAACCGATCGGCATTTTAGCACGAAGCACGAATCTACCCATATCTTGGGGAGGAATAAATTCCTTCTTTAAGAAGAAGCGGAAAATACCCAAAGAAAAAATGAAAAATAGGGTCGAAGCAATTAGTATCTTCCACGGATTTCGGATCGTGAACTCCAGAATTTTTCCGTAGAGTCGTTCTGACAATTGAAGGAAGCCTTCGATGATCGGATCCATTCTCTTGAAGAACGATAAACGATCGAGAGTCTCCTTGAATCTAGTGATGATACCGTTGTCCTTTTCCAAATAGAAAGGAACCGCTTTCGGCTTTTCTTTCTTTTTACTCTGAGAAGCGACCTTCTCCCTATATCGGGAGGCCCGCATAGGAGTAAAGCTCAAGGCCTCAAAAAGGGAAAGTGCAACCGCAACAGAGACCGTTACTCCGAATTCCAAGAAATAGCGCCCTATGATTCCGGACATGAAAGCTACGGGCAAAAAGATCGCTATGATAGCAAGAGTCGCGGCTAACGCGGCAAAGCGAATTTCCGAAGCTCCGTCCAAAGCCGCCTGAAACCAAGTCTTACCAGATTCCCTATGTCGACTGATATTCTCCAAGACCATGATCGCATCGTCTACGACGATCCCAACCGCCAAGGATAATCCCAGAAGAGTGAAAGTATTCAGGGTGAATCCGGCGAAATACAGGATTAGGAAGGTCCCCATGACGGATGTAGGTATGGCGAGTAGAACGTTCCAGGTGCTACTCCAGTTTCCTAGAAAAAGCCTACATACGAATCCGGTTAATAATGCGGAAAGTATGAGAGTAAAAACCAACTCGTGGACCGAGTCTTTGATGAATACGGTATTGTCGTTCGAAATGCCTAGCTCGAAACCGGCAGGAAGTGAAGGTTTGAGTTCCTCGACTTTCTTTTTCACCAGGTCGCCGACTTCCACCGCGTTGGAGCCTTTCAGCTTTTTAATCCCCAATCCGACGGCGGAGACTCCGTTAAAACGGGAAATCCTCCGGATTTCGTCGAGTCCGTCTTCTACCTTTGCGACTTCTCTCAATCGAACCGGACGAAACATCGCGGCGCCGCTTCGAGAATTTAGATAGATATTGGAGAACTGCTCTACTGTCGGAACGTCCCCCACTGCGCGAAGGGAAACTTCCGACATTTTATTCTGCACTCTACCGGAAGGGACTTCTATATTCTGCTCCGTTAATGTATTAATGATATCCGCAACGGTCAGTTCCGAACGAAACAGACGGTTCGGATCCAGATACACGTTGATCGTGCGGTCCACATAACCGCCTAATATGATTTCCCCTACCCCGGGTATCTCCTGAAACTTATCCTTTAAATGGGTCTTAACGTAGACCATCTTTTCTTGGTCGCTTCGGTTCGGAGCGGTGAGTGCCACCCATACCACGGGTTGATCGTCCGGATTCGATTTCATAATGATCGCAGGATCCAACGTATCCGGAAGCTTATTGCTTACTTGAGCGATCTTAGTCTGTATTTCCTGGATAGCGACATCCACATCCCGCTTCAATTCCAACTCTACCGTGATCGTCGCGGACCCGTCGGTGGAAACGGATCTCACTTCCGCAACACCTTGTACGGTCATAAGAACTTCTTCGATCGGGTCGACCACATCGGTTTCCATGACCTGAGCGTTGGCTCCAGTCAGATTGAGCGTGACGTTTACTACGGGAAAGTCCACATCGGGCATCTGAGAAAGACCCATGCGGGAATAGCCGATGCCTCCGAGAAGCATGATAGCGAGCATCATCATCCATGCGAAGATCGGATTGCGAATTGAAACCTCGGATAGATTCAAGGGAACCTCTTATTTTTATAAATTATAATGCGAGGAAGAACGTTTTCGTAACGAAAATTAGGACCTAGGTTTTCCTCGCAGGTGCCGATTTTTTCTTGTAGAGGAAATCAGAAGAATTAACACTTCCCCATGTCTTTTCGACTCTTAGAACCAGATTCCGGGATACTTCTCTCCGAAACTTCTTCCACTAATTCCCTACTAAAAGGGAAAGAATTTCCTCCCGGGACCTGGATCTTGGCGGATTTCCAATCTTCCGGACGAGGCAGAAAAGGCAAGTCATGGTCCGTTTTAGGAGAAGAGCCCTTCATTTTCTCGGGAAAATTCAGGTCCTCTGAAAACCTTCCCCATCCGGGACTCTTCTCCTTATATACTGGAATCGCGGTGGCAAAGACCGTTCTCGCTGTCTATCCTTCCGCTAGCAGTAAGGATTTGAAAATCAAATGGCCGAACGATATCTATCTAAGCGGAAAAAAGGTCTGCGGAATTCTGATCGAAACGGAAAAGGAAGGCGAGTCTTGGGATTGGATCGTGGGAATCGGAATCAATCTTTACGGTAAGGAAAATCCCAAAGATTTACCGGAGGCGGGCTTCGTTACGACGGATCCGGATGAGGCGGGAAAGCGCAGCGTTTTTCTAGAGACCCTTCTTCCCAATCTGAACGACGCGGCCCTTGCGCTATCCTCGGGAGAAAATCGCACTTCGTATATCAACGATAGACTTTTATGGAAGGGGAAAGCGGTCGGATGGACGGAAAATTCTTCTCCTAAAAACGGGATTCTTTTGGGAATCGACGAACAAGGTAGGCTGCTTGTCCAAAATTCCGAGACCGGAAAAACGGTCGAATTCATTGACAGTCCCGAGGATTTCAGGTCCCTGGAGTAGATGATTCTCGTAATCGATATCGGAAATACGAACACCGTTTTCGGAATTTATAAACCGGGTTCCCAAGAACCTATCTTTCATAAACGTACCGTCACTCGTAGAGATAGAACCTCGGATGAACTAGGTCTATATCTAAAAGGATTCTTAAGAGAATTCGAAATCGATAGCGCTCAAATTATGGGAGGAATCTACGCCTCGGTGGTTCCTCAACTCAATCCGATCATAGAAAGGATGATCCATGATTGGTTTAGAATAGACCCTATTCGGGTTCATTACCAAATGAAATTGCCCTTCGGGATCAAATACCCTCGCCCCTTCGAGATAGGAGCGGACCGTTTGGTGAATGCCGCGGCCGTGGCCAAGGATCATCCCGGAAAATCCATCATTATCGATTTAGGAACCGCGACCACCTTTTGCGTGGTAGACGATGTTCCGAACTATTTGGGAGGAGTCATAGCTCCCGGATTGAAAGGGTCGATGGATGCTTTGACAAGAAATACCGCTCAGCTTCCTCCCATCGTATTCCAAGCCCCTTCCAAGATTTTAGGAGATTCCACGATCGAATCCATACAGGCCGGATTCTTTTACGGTTGGATCGGACTCTTAGAAGGAATTATCCGGGAGATCCGGAAAGAATACGGTGCGGATTACCAAGTGGTCGGAACGGGAGGACTCGTGACTACGATTCACGCGGCCAATCCGAATATTTTCGACAAGATAGAACCTCTTCTCACTTTGCGGGGTTTGCAAATTTTATACGAAGAGAATACACGCTGATGCAAATCAAGGATCTGACGAATATCTTACTCGTAGGACTCGGCGGATTCTTAGGATCGGTAGGCCGTTATTCCGTACATATGGCCTTGCAGGGATTTTCCAAATCCTTTCCCTGGGCCACGCTTGCGGTGAATATCATCGGAGCTTTTTTTATAGGAGTTGTGCACGGAGCAACTCACGGAAAAATATCGGACGAGACCAGACTTTTTCTCACCGTGGGTTTTTGCGGAGGATTCACCACATTCTCCGCTTTTGCCCTGGAGAATATGAAGTTTCTGGAATCCGAATCCTATATTCTGTTTTTTTCATATATTCTTTCGAGTTTAGGCCTCTGCGTGGCCGCAACCGCCGCAGGAGCCTTTTTAACCCGATAAGAAATTAAGGCAGAGAGAGTTCCTTCTTAGTTCCGTCTTTTTTAACCGTAACGATCTTTTTCTCCGGATCCGCGTCGTAAACGGAATCGTATTCCGGGTTTACAACGATCTTTCCCTTAGAATCGATCAGTCCGTATTTTCCTCCCTCCAATGTAGAATGCTCTCCGTCCGGTTCCCGAACGGATTTACAACCGCTGCATATAACCGAATATCCTTTTTCAAAGGGGAAGGCGAAATCGAAATCCGCAGAAATCACTTTCTTGCAAAATGGATCGAAGAATCCTATTTTTCCGTTTTCCACAAATCTGGCCTTATGCTCCGAAAAATCGTCCGGTCCGTTATCGAAGGGAAAAGGATGCAATAGTTCGCGGTTCTTGGAATCGATACAGATCCAACCTCCTTTTCCGAATGCAAATGCGATTCCAGTCTCTTGAAAATCGTATGCTACGCTATACTGAGGAGAAATCGCGACTTTTCCTTCCTTATCTTTATATCCGTATAAACCGTTTTCCTCGAAAGCAGTCGAAGGATGTTTAGCGCAATCCGTTAAGAATATGGAAAGAATCGCAATAAGGAGCAAAGGGATCGTATTCGGTTTCATAGACGCCTCGAGTTAAGATTCGGAGAATATGAAATGCGTCTCTTCGAGTGTCCAGGACTTTTATCTTTTTCCAAGTGGACCGACCATAGCCAATCCCACATATGCGGAGGCTATCGCATCCCAAGAATCGTCGTGCCCGGTCAATTCTTCCAGACTTAGCAGAAGCTTTAGTGCGGATTTTACGTTTTTCTTATCCGCGGTCCCGCTTCCTGTGGTTCCTTTTTTGATCTGGGAAGCGGTCGGCTCCAATATTTGTATATTATGTTCTCCTAATGTAAGCAGAACGACTCCCCTGGACTCGTATACCTGGGCCGCGGTCGTCCTATTTTTAGAGAAGAATAAATCCTCCACCGACGCGATTTCCGGTCTGTATTCGTCCAAAATCGCGTCCAATTGTCTACGAATCGCGATCAGATTCACGGGACTCTTGGTTCCGGGCGGGACTTCGATCGTACCGTAAGTCAGCACTTGGATCCGGGATTTTTCCTTATGGAGAACCGCGTATCCCAAACGATGGGAACCGGGATCTATTCCTAGAATTCGCATCGGATAGGGAACCTCCCAAAGATTTCGGTGAGCGGAATTTTCACAATTTGTAATGAAGAATCGGAAACGACGAGAAGCAAGTCCCGAAAGGAGAATTCCGCATGTTGGAGATCCAACATGCGGGCCGGCTTTATGCGAAAATTTAGAACTCGAATCCGGTCAGAATTCCTTTTCTAAAGCTTCGGAGAGTTCGAAATTGGAGTTCACGCTTTGGACATCGTCGTGTGCTTCCAAATTATCGATCAGCTTCATGATTTTTTCGGCGGCATCCTTGTCCGAAACCTCGGTAGTGACCAAAGGAACGAATTTGATTTCCGACTCGTCCGTCTTGATTCCTTTATCCGTCAATGCGGTCTGAACCGCTTCGTATTCGTCCGGAGCGGTAACCACTCGGAAAACATCCTCTTCGTTCTGAACGTCCTCGGCTCCCGCTCCGACGGCCAGCTCGAACAATTCCTCCTCGGAAATTTGTCCGGAAGGAATCACTATGACTCCTTTGCGTTCAAAAAGACGACTAACGCTACCGGTAGTCGCTAGGGATCCGCCCAACTTGGTCAGTATGCTTTTGATTTCGGGAGTGGTCCTGGATTTTTTATCGGTAAGCGCCTCGACCATGATTGCGATTCCGGCAGGTCCGAAGCATTCGTAGAGACATTCTTCGTAGACGACTCCCTCCAATTCTCCCGTTCCTTTTTTGATCGCCCTTTCGATATTGTCCTTAGGCATATTGGCCGCTTTGCCCTTTAGAACGGCCAATCTCAATCGAGGGTTGGCTTCAATATCGCCCCCGCCCATACGTGCCGCCACCGTGATTTCTTTCACAACTTTCGTGAAAACGGCCCCCCGCTTAGAGTCGATCGCATCCTTTTTGCGTTTAATCGTAGCCCATTTACTATGACCGGACATAGGAATTTTCCCCTTTAATTCTAACCTAGAATGTTTGCTTGGAATGAATGAAAACAAACCCGGGACGCTTGTCCCGTTTTTTCAACAAAACCCCGATTTTCCCGCTTGTCCATCCTTTTTGAGCGACCCTCTTTCTCGGCCCGGTTCGATCCCGATTCGGCATAAGGCTATTAGGGGGATCCGAACTCTCACCGATCCAAGGTCTCCACTCAAATTTTTTCCCGGACGTCCCGAACCCGGGAACGAGCCCGGAAGACGGTTTCGAAACCGCATCTCCGGACCTATCTTCCGGCCGGGGGTTTCCCCTTAGCGGCAGGTCTCCGGCTCGATCGAACTTCGAACATGGAATTACATTATTGTAATATAATATTATCGCCCTGAAATGTTTTCAGTAAAGAAACTCTCATTTTCGAAATATTGCAAATTGCACATAACGCACCAAACACGATCCGGAGAATATGATAGAAATTCTTTTTGAAAGCCCTCTTTCACGCGTTATATATAGCGATTGTTTTACATAAAATCATCCGTTCGTCCCGACTCTTCCCCGCTTTGTCCCCGAGAGAATTGACTCGTTTTCGGGATTAGGTTACACTCTCCCGCATGCGAATCCTAATCGTGGAAGACGATCCCCTCACCGCGCGTTGTTTGGAAATTTTAACTGCGGAATTTCTAGGAAAAAGAATCCTAAGAATGGATACTATTGCCGATCTGGATTCGGCGAAAAAGTTCGTACAGGAAAATCCTATCGATCTACTCTTCCTGGATATCAATCTACACGGTCGGACAGGCTTTCGTCTTCTGGAAGCCGAAGATAAGATCCGATTCCAAACCGTAGTAGTATCTTCGGAGCGGGACAATGCGGTTCGAGCGTTCGAATTCTCCGCGCTGGATTTCTTGCCTAAACCGATCACAAGAGAAAGATTCGGAACGGCAATCGACAAATTCCTAGCCTCCCCTTATCCCATCTTCTCTCCTAAAAGCATCGCACTCAGAAAGGAAGAAGGGTTCGATTTCATAGAACCTAAGAACATACTATTTGCCAGATCGGATAGGAATTACGCGCATCTATTCACTAAAGACGGAAAAGTGGAAAAGGTGAGAAGGACCCTGGATCAGCTACAAAAGGATCTGGAACTCCACGGCTTTTTCAGGGCCCACCGAAGTTACTTAGTCCGCCTGGAAGAGGTAAGGAAGATACTATTTACCGGAAATTCCGGATATAGACTTCTTTTAGAAGAAAATCATAATATTCCTGTGAGTAGGTCCCAGGGATCCAAACTCATCTCGATTTTCAAGAGTTCCAACGCAAAGATTCTGGGGTTGCCGTGAATACTTTACTCACAACCGTCAAAGCCCGTTCCAAAAGTTTCGTATTCTTTATCCGAAAACATATTCATATTCTAAAGGAGCTCAGGTCGGATCCGGAGTTCATCCGTTCCTCTTATCTGGAAGTGTATCTGATCTTACGTTATCTATTTCCCTTCCTGTTCGTCGTGTATATTCCTTTCGCCGCCTTGGATCTTTTGGATTACATGAAGGATCCGGAACATATCTCCTTACTCATATTCAACGCTGTACTCTTGCCGGGATGTCTTTTGTTTACGATCGCCTTGAATTTTCCCATCCATCGAAATCAGTTCGCTTATAAGAAATGGGCTGTGATCTGCGCGACAGTATTCCTGACTTTCTGCGGAACCAGCATGAACTTACTCATCTTCCGCTTCGGCACCGATCTTTCCTTATTTTCCTTCACCCAATTGGGTATAGCCATTCTATTACGATTTCCGGATCATAAGAAAACGTTCATATATATCTGCAATTACGCCCTATTCTTCGCGTGTATCTTTTCCCTCGGCCTGGATACGTCCTATCTGATCCAGAATCTTTCCTTTATGTTGATCATGACGATTTTGTTCGATCAGATCAGCTTTCTCACCAAGGTTCATTCCTTTCATAAAGAACAATCCATCCGGGATTTGAATCATAGATTGATCATGGAATCCATTAAGAAATCGGAAATTCTTAAAATAGCGATACATGATTTAAAAAGTCCCGTTACGGGAATCCTAAGCCTGGTCGGTCTCTATACAAGAGACACCAATCCTATCCCGTGCGGGACCAAGATCCTTTCGGATCCGCCTGAGGTATTGGACCATATAGATAGGACCGCGAGAAAAATTTTAGAATCTATAGAAGAAGTACTATATCTTTCCAATTCGGACGAGATGGAACTCTCGGGAAAATCGGAACAGGCTTTGGATCCTCAGATTCTACTCAAGTCCGTCGCGGACAATCTGGACTTCCTATTCTCTTCCAAAGGAATTCGAATCCGAAACCTTCTCTCGGAAGGGCCCTTTTTTTATCACGCTCATCCGCAGATATTGTATCGCGTATTCGACAATATTCTCAGTAACGCCGCCAAATTCTCCCCGGGAGAATCCGAGATTCTACTCTATAGTTCCGTACGGGACCAAGAAGAAGGGTCCGTCTTGGTAATCAAAATCGAGGACTCCGGCCCGGGCTTCCGTCCCGAAGATGAGAAGAATATGTTCCGCGAATTTTCAGTACTCTCCGCAAGACCGACGGCCAGCGAACCTTCCAGCGGCTTAGGACTTTCCCTTGCGAAAAGATTATTAGACCGGATGGGAATCCGGATCCGTTTGGGGAATTCTTCCCGAACGAGAGGAGCCGAGGTGCTTCTAGAATTCCCGAAATCAAAAGCGAAATAGGGATTTTTAAGAACTGGAGGCAAATAAAATGAATCAAGTGAAGAGAATCGGATTACGAGAACTGCTCATAACGTTAGTCGTAATAACATGGAACTGTTCTCAGTCGGGCAAAGCCGCGGACGGTCAGGACCTGGCATTACTTTCCGGGTTATTGGAACCTTCCCAGGCGGAAGCGGCAAATCTGCCGTCCTCTTCCTCGGGGGATGTGCAAGCTCAAAACGTTTTGGACGATCTGACAAGCGTAGTTTACGGATCTTACGACGTGATCTATATACCGGGAGCGGTCTGCGGAAACGGAACGCCTTATAAGATTTTCGTGGATAGAGCCGACGGACTTCTGGATTGGATTTTGGGAAATTCCAGTAGACTGCTCGTTTACTTGGAACCCGGAGGAGCCTGCTGGGATTACGCAAGCTGCACTGGACAAACCGGAATACGAGGTGCCGCGAACCCGAACGGAATTCCGGACAATCATATGAATTTCGGGGACTTCATAGATCCGAATAAACCGGGGGGAAGTCCGAACGCAGCGATCTCGCCTATCATCCTGAAGAATCATCCTACGGGACAGAACGTGAAGACTTCTTCCTGGAATAAGGTGTTTATCCCTTACTGCACCGGAGACGTTTATTCCGGAAACAAGGTAGCGACCTATTCGGATCCCACCGGCCAAAATCCTCCCATCACTTATCGCCATGTAGGCGCAAAGAATATGGAATTGGTGATAGATTGGCTGAAGTCCAATTTCAACAAACCCAAGGAACTCTTCGTGTCGGGTTGTAGCGCTGGAGGAACGGGATCCTTGACCAATTATCATTTCATTAGAAAAGCGTTAAGTCCTTCCAAAAGCTACCTACTGAACGATTCCGGTCCGATCTTTCCGGCACCCGGTTACGGAAACCAGTGGCCCTTGCAACAAAAAATCAGAGAGGCATGGAATACGGACTACTTCGTAAACAAGGCTCAGGCGGATTTTCCTTCCGTGGATATCCGATCGGATTACGGTAAAATCAGCGAGGCGTTGGCTCAGAAGTATCCTAACGATAAATTGGCGATCACCCTTTTTAGAAGGGACGCCAACTACTCAATGTATTCCTACGCAAGATTCTACGGCCTAGACGAGAATATTCCCGCGGACAAGGAGTATATCATCTCCACTCTATGGGCACAGGACATCGAGAATCTGAAAGCCCAGTATGATCGGTATCCGAACCTGGAGTATTTCATTCCTTACTATAGAAGTATCAATGAAAGCCATTGCACTTCCATTGTGGAGTTCACAGGTACGGAGATAGGAAATACGGGGATTACTCTGGGAACCTTTATCAACGATTACATCTTCGGCAGTTCCGGCTTCCGTAGTTTCTTCGAAGATGTGAATCCGAACGACGCGAACGTGACGGACTTCTGGTTTGCGTTAGTGAACCTCTTACTATAAACGATAAAGGGCGGTGAAAGCCGCCCTTTATTCTTCTCGAAATCTCTCCTAGCCTGACGTTCGGATCGATTTTCTGGATTTCCGTTAGGCGGCTTTTTCCTCAGGTAACGGAAACACCTTGGACCAAAGTAAAGCCATAGCCGCACCCGTAATATACATCCAAATACTGAAGACTGCGGAAGGCAAAGCCACCTTAGGCCCGAAGAATTGGACGGCAAGAGTCATTCCTAACGTAGTGTTTTGGATCGCGACCTCTATGGAAATCGTTCTGGATTGTCTTTCTCCGATCCGCAACATCTTAGGCACGAAGTATCCGGCTAGGAATCCGAAAGCATTATGTAGAACGACCGCAAGTCCCACTAAAGCCACCATATTCCAGAATTCGTCCTTGTTTCGATAGGTCACGATGATTATGACACCCACCAAAAAGACGATGGAGAATATCTTATAAGGCAACTCGATCTCTTTTGCGAACTTAGGGAATTTATGCTTCACCCACATTCCGATTCCGATCGGAATCACTATGATGACTACGACTAGCTTCAACATCTCTATAAAGGAAATGTCCATTACCTTTCCCCCGGAAGAATCCAATAAGGATCCGAAGAATGTAACTATGACCGGAGTCAATAACGGACAGAGCAAAGTAGAAAGAGACGTGATGACCACAGCCAAGGCTACATCCCCTTTGGCCAGATAATTGATCAAATTCGAAGTAGTCCCGCTCGGACAGGATCCTACAAGAATCACACCCAAAGCCAATTCGTATTCCAATCCCAAAATCAATACCACGGCATAGGCTGCGAGAGGCATGATCACGAAATGACCGATAGTTCCCACAAGGGTCTGCAATGGCGTCGTGAGGATCCTTCTAAAATCCGCCGGAGCCAATCCGAAACCCATTCCTAACATGATGATCGCCAGTAGAGCCGGCAATAGAGTCTTTTCGACTACTCCAAACTGCATTCTTCTCTCCTTAACATAACAGCCGTTTTATTATCCGAAGCAACCGACCGGATTACCGGATACGTAGCTTCTTTTTCTTTTCGAAACCGTATGTTACTGATCGAAGCGTTTCTATTGAAAAGCTTTTTTTAGAGGGGGAAAACGGTAATCCGACCTATCCCTGTAAGGAAACTCCGTCCTTTCTTATCCAAAGCCTCCATGCGACGACTCCTGTCACCGCACCGAGAAGTAGCACCATTATTCCTTTTGTATATTCTAATCTAAGAATATATCCTATTCCGAAAAGTCCCGCGTAAAGAGAGATGAGAGAAAAGATCCAAACCTTTACCCTAGCATAAAATCCGGATCGGATCTTCTCCCCTCCCCATTTCCCCCAGAAGCCGTAAGGATGCAGTCGCTTTACGAAGCTCTCTATAACAGGATCGGAAACGGGAGGAGTAAGGAATGTGACCAGAATCGAAACGAACACACTCCCCAAAGCGGTCCAGAATAGTAAGTAATCGGATCTAACGTCCGGAAATTGAGGATACAGAATCAAAGATAAAACCAAGGCCGTAGCCATTCCCGAAATTTCGGTCCAAGCGTTGGCTCTCCACCAAATCCAACGGAGTATCTGAGGGAGTCCCAAACCGGAGGCCATGGCCAAAAAGAATTTCCAAGCGGATTCTATGGATTTCATCTGGGCCGCCACGAGTACTGCAATCGCAGCCATAACCACTACCGCAATTCTACCCGCAAGGACCGTTTCCTTATTTCCGGCATTCGGTTTTACGAATCTAAGATAAAGATCGTTTACGAGATAGCTGGCTCCCCAGTTTATATGGGTGTCTGCGGTGGACATGAACGCGGCCATAAGACTCACGAATACGAGTCCCAATAATCCGGAAGGAAGAACCACTTTCATGAGAACCGGATACGCGCTCTCTCGATCCCCCTGCACCACGAAACCTTCCGGATGGAATAGATCCGCCTTATCAAGCGGAAACACTACGAGACATACGAGTCCGGTGAGAACCCAAGGCCAGGTACGTAGAATAAAATTGGCGATATTGAACCATAAAGACCCTAGCTCCGCATCCTTTGGAGTCTTTGCGGTATGCATCCTTTGGGCCAAATAGCCCGAGCCGTCGGAATGATACTGGATCCACCATTGCACTCCGATGAATATTAAAAATACTTGAATCGGTAGACCGTGATCCCCTTCTCCGAAATTAGGCCAGAAAGAAAGAATGGCATCGGCGCGATCCGGATACAAATTCCCCAATTTGGAATACAATCCTTCTAATCCTCCCACATACTGGACGGCAAGAACCGCGAAAACAATCGCCCCGGAAATTCCTAGAGCAAACTGGAATAGATCCGTTAGGATTACGCCTTGGATTCCTCCCATACTACTATAAAAAACGACCACGGAAAAAAGAACGAGAACGGTGAGAGTAGTATTCAAATCTCCTAATAGAAGAAACTCAGGCCAAGAGGAAACAAGAGAATCGAAGATACCCGCTCCGAGAAGAATACGCCAATCCAAAAAGGGTGCGGTGATTTTGGACATTGCCTTGAACACCCAACCCAAGATAATGGAATTGAAAAGAATACTTAAGAAGAATGCCTTGCTCGCCCGAAGTATCGCCGCTCCGGTTCCCGCATATCTCAACTCCACGAATTCCACATCCGTAAGAACCTCCGCTTTTCTCCAGGAGGCGGCAAAGAAGACTGTGATGATCAAATAACCGATCGCCCAACTCCACCAAAGCCAGTTTCCACTTACCCCGTCCTGGGCGACCATTCCCGTGATTACTAGAGGAGTATCCGCAGCGAATGTGGTAGCCACCATGGAAGTCCCGAGCCACCACCAAGGCAACTTACGGTCCGCGACGAAGTAGGAACTTAAGCTTTCTCCCGCTTTGGAGGAAAGCAGAATCCCGACAGAAAAGGCGAAGAGGATATAAACGATAATGAGAATCCAATCGATTGAGGAAAAAATAGCGGGCCCCCTTCTCCTTTCGGGAGAACTTTCCATAAAGATCGGCGGATCTCCCATGAAAACAAGGATTCTTTCCCTTCTATGGAATCGATTTCTCTTGATCCCCGATATAGCCCCGGAAAGATGGCCCCGAGGCATGGCAAACATAATCGTCCAAAAATTCGGTGGCACGTCGGTAGGAACTCCCGAACGGATCCAAAACGTAGCCAAAAGAATCAAACGCTATCGCGATCAAGGAAACCACGTAGTCGTAGTCGTTTCCGCTATGGGTCATACGACCGACGAGTTGGTGGATCTAGCCGAAAAGATCACCAAAAATCCTCCCAAGAGAGAGATGGACATGTTGCTTTCTACGGGAGAGCAGGTATCGATAGCACTTCTTGCCATGGCCCTATGGGAAGCGGGAGTTCCCGCCAAATCCTTTACCGGATCCCAGGTCCGAATGATCACGGACGGAAATTATTCCAACGCAAAAATCCAAACCGTGGACCGATCCAGAATCGATTCCGCTCTGAGCCAAGGAAACGTAGTGATAGTCGCCGGTTTCCAAGGGATAGACGAAGACGATAATATCACTACCCTGGGTAGAGGCGGATCCGATACTTCCGCCGTCGCGTTAGCCGCCGTGCTAGGTGCAAAAGAATGCGAGATTTATACGGATGTGGACGGGGTCTATACCGCCGACCCTCGAGTGGTTCCCAAGGCAAGCAAACATAATCAGATCACCTATGAAGAAATGTTGGAACTGGCCAGCCTAGGCGCTGGAGTTCTGCATTCCAGAAGCGTGGAATTAGGAATGACCTACGACGTAGTCATTCACGTAAGATCCAGCTTTAACGATAACCCGGGGACATTGGTTGTAAACGAGGACAAAATCATGGAAAAACTCACAGTCAGCGGAGTGACCGCTAAAAACGATCAGGCTCGTATCACCATTTCTGACGTTCCGGATAAGCCGGGACTAGCTGCCGTTCTATTCGGACAACTCAGTTCCAAAGACATCCTTGTAGATGTGATCGTGCAATCCTCTCCTTATAACGGAAGAAATACCATTTCTTTCACGATTCCCAAGAAGGACATCGCCCAGGCTCTGCCGATTCTGGAAGCGTTCTCCGCCTCCGAAGGAACGAAGAAGCCCGAGATCAACGAGGAGATTTCCATCGTTTCCGCGGTTGGAATCGGTATGAAGTCCCATGTGGGAGTTGCGGCGCAAATGTTCAAGGCTCTGGCCGATAAAGGAATCAATATAGAGATGATCTCCACTTCCGAGATCAAAATCTCCTGTGTGATCCCAAGAACTCATTCTGAAATCGCGGTAAACCAAATCCACGATACCTTCGGACTATCGAAAAACGGTTGAACTAGGCAGCTCCCGGGGGAAGTTTTCCCTGTGCCTAGGATATTCTCGTCTTCCGGTTTCTTTAGACCTACGCCCAAGCCGTATCTAATCCTTACCTTGGGTCTTTTGGGGGTTTTATTCCCTTCTCATCGGGTTCGCTCCGCCGAATCCATCAACCGTATCATCGCCACGGTGGGCAACCAATCCATCAGCGAGCTGGATTTCGACGACGCTCAGGAAAAATACCAGAAACTACAAAGATTTCTCAAAAACGAGGATACCCGTAAATCTTTGCGAACTCGGATTATAGACTTTCTTATAGATCGCGCTGTAGTGGATTCCATCTCGGAAGACGAATCCATACAAGTAAACGAGAAGAGACTCGAAAGCGAGATCGACAAACGTATGGAACTCATGGGAATCACTTCCCGCAAACAATTCGAGAAAGCGATCGAATCCACTTCGGGAATGTCTTTCGATCTTTGGTATACGGAACTTCCTTACCAGATCAAAAGGGGACAATTGTTGCAATATAAGGTCCCCAATCATCCACCTGCGGAAAAGGATATCCGAAATTGGTACAACCAAAACAGGGATAAGGTGGGATTCGAAATCCAGTTTAGACAAATCGCGATCGCTCCCAATAATGATTCCATTTCGGAAGAATCCAGAATCCATAAGGAAGCCTCCGATCTCAAAAAAACGCTGAACGCGGATCCTGCTTCCTTCGGCTTAGTGGCGGGATCCCCTAGAAACACGGATCCGGTTCTTCGAGCGAGAAAAGGACTGGTGGATTGGATCTCCTCCTTCGAATTATATAAGACCAGCCGTTCCGTGGCCACCGCAGCTTCCAGTCTTTCGGTAGGTAGCATTTCGGAAGTATTTAGGGATGAAAGAAAAAGATACTGCGTGTTGAAAGTGGAAGGCAAACGCCCTACTCCTCTGGATAGCGTAAGGCAAGGGATCGGAAACCTGCTCATGAGAGAGAAGGAAGACGAGAATTTCTCTAAATGGGTTAGAGAACAAAGAACGGTGGTCCCCATCCAAATCTTCGACGAGTCCTATAAGAAAGAAAATAAGATTCCGGACCAGCAGGAATCCCTGATTCTGGATTGAATTTCTTAGATTCTGCCGAAGATAAAAAGAGAACCTTTTTAAAATTCATGAAATTCCCTCCCCGAGCAGCGGCCTTTTATTTCAAAGAGTCTCCGAAAACGGTTTCAGAGATTCTCTCCGACTCGGAATTCTCGGATTACTTCGAAAAGACCCTGGAAAAACTCTCGCGCAATTCCAAAGGATTTCCCGTTTATTCCAATCTATGGAGAGGATCCGAGGCGGAAAGCCAAGGGATCGTAAAAAAATTAGGATATTCTGAATTTATAATATTATCCTCCGATTCGGAAGCGGATTTCGTCTCCCAAGTCGCGGAGAGGTTGCCCGCCTCCGAATCAGGCGATCCGGATTGGGACGAGACCAGCTTTTTCCTCTTCGACGGTTTAGCACCTTTATCGGATCCAAAATTGATATCGGAGCTCGCGATTCGTCACGACAAGTATCTGGCACAGTATTCCTATTCCGAAAATCTTCCTCCCGGAATCGTTCCCAGAATCCTTTCCAGAGAATTCGTAAGAAGCCTACCTCCCGGATATACGGGAGGAACCCAGGAGTTTCTGGCTAAGAATATCAATCATTACGATACGGAGATATTCTATTCTTCTCCGGATCTCAGACAATGGAGATTGGATTTTTCTCTGAAGGATACGCGATCCAAGAAACTCGTTTCTTCTTTTCTTTCCCGAAAATCGGATTGGAAGTATGAGGAGATCCAACCTTTCTTATCCGAGAATCCGGAAGTTTTCCGCTCGGCTCCCAGCTATTACGAAATAGAAGTATTCCGAGGCTGCGAATCCGAATGCGTATTTTGTCCAAGGCAGTCTCTGGATCCTTCCCAGGACGGAATCGCCTTGGAACCGGCGATATTGGATTCTATTCTAAACCAAGCGGAGGAATTCGGATACGGTTACAGCCTTTGTTTCGGAGGATTGGGAGAACCCACACTTCATCCGAAATTAGATGAACTCATACGGAGAGCCTTGCAATCTACTCATCTAAAGGAATTATTCATAGAATCCGCACTGTACGCTTCTCCGGAAAAACTCATCCAGGGCATCCTTTCCGTAGGAGAAGAAGAGAGAAAAAAAATCAGCCTGATCGTAAATCTGACTACGAGAGATAAGCAAGCCTACACCCGATTGTACGGTAAGGACAATCTCGAAAAAGTACTTCGCCATCTGGAAGAAGTCTCCCAGGTTCTTCCCAAATCCTCCGTTTATCTCCAGTTTTTGAAAATCAAGGACGTGGATCCCGAACTGGATTCCTGGTACGAGGAAACTCAAAAAGCGGGTTACGAAGTTATATTACAAAAATATAATTCTTACGCGGACAAGCTCGCGCAGAGAAGAGCCTCGGACCTGACTCCTTTGGGAAGGGATTTCTGTTGGCATCTTTCCCGAGACCTTTATGTGAACGCCGACGGAAGCGTCTCCGTATGCAAGCAGATCCCGGCCTCCTTCTCTCCCGCCTTGGGAAATCTCAAAACCGATACCTTAAAGGAAATCTGGGAAAAAGGAAATCCTCATTTTGCCGCCTCGGTAAGAGGACAGCACGATAGAATTCCCGCCCCTTGCCTCAACTGCGATGAATGGTATACCTTCAACGCCTAAAAAACAGATCCGTTCCTTATACGCCTTCATCCAGGCAAGAACCGGATCCACTCGTTTCCCGAAAAAAGTATTGGCGGAACTCCCTCCCCAATCCGGCAAAACGATTTTAGAACATATACATGCAAGAATTCGAAAGGTCCTACCGGAAGACAAAATCGTTTATCTGATACCCGAAGGAGACGCGGAACTTGTCGATTTTCTCTCGCAAAAAAAAATGCGATACTTTGTCGGTCCCTTGGAGGACGTGCGCCGAAGATACTCGAATGCTGCCGAACATTTCGGAGCGGATGCGATCCTACGGCTTACAGGGGATAATCCTTTTTACGATACATTGCATTTAGAACTATTATTACAAGCCTTCTCAAAAGAAGAATGCGACCTATCTTATTTCAAAGGACTGCCCTTGGGAACCGGAGGAGAAGTGTTTCGCACTTCGGCGCTGGACAGTCTTTCTGAGAACGGATGGGAAGAAAGGCATAAGGAACATGTAAGCCTACATATCAAGGAGGATCCGAATCGATTTCGGATCGTGCCGATTCCCGCAATCCTTACTAAAAAAGAATCCGAAAGGATTCCACATTTTAGGCTCACAGTGGATACACCGGAAGATTTCCAAACAGTCTCCGATCTATTGATAAAGAAGAATCCCGAAGTTTTCTCCGAACTTGGAGTCTACGATTTCCTGAGAATGGAAGAGGAAGATCCGGTTTTATTCCGGAAGAATCTGGATATTCCCCAAGTTCGATTCCCTCTCCCGGATCCGGAAAGAACCCCTAAAAAGGGAAAAATCGCATTCTTGGTCGCTCCCGCAAAAGAATACGGTTCCGGACATTTCGCGAGATCCTCGATTTTATTCGCCCTATTGCCTTTTCGAAACTGGGAACCGGTTTGGTTGCATGAATTTCCGAAAGACGGAGAATATGAAATTTTACTAATAGACTATAGGGATATCGAAATTCCTTTCGAGTATAAGAAGACCAAAGTCCTACTTTTGGATCATTTCGGAAAAGATAGAAAGAATTATCCCCATTGGGACGTTTTACCCCATCCGGAAAACGAATCCGATTTCGATTGGAATCGAATTCTACTCCCTCCGGCACTTTTCTCATCCGAGTCTCACACCGGTCAAGAATCCAAAAAATACGATCTGTTTTGTTATTCCGGATCCTTGGGCAAGGCGGAAACCAAAAGGTTAGATTCTTTTTTTCGAACCTATTTTTCCGGTAAGAAGGTTCTAAGGGTCGGAGGACAAACTCCCGAAAAATACGCGAACATCGAGTACGCTTCCCGTCTCTCCCGCCCGGAATATCTAAACGCGCTTGCATCCTCCCGGAACTTTTTAGGATATTTCGGACAGAGTCTCTTCGAAGCCTTATATCTAAAGATTCCTTCCGCTACGTTTTCCATTTCTCCTGTGCATGAATCTCTTTCGAAACTCTTAGAAAAACGAGGCGTCCCCTTATCCGATTTACGATCCATGCCGGAATTTTCTCTAGGAAACGGAAGTCCGGGTCCGGACGGTTACGATCTTCTGTTGGAAAAAATCGAAGATTGCTTAGACTCTTAGAGATCCGAACGATCTCTTTTTGATTTCGAATCGGAGAGAGACAAGGATCGATCGTAATTCCGGAAATAAAGATATTAGCATTGCATCGAATTTCCTTCCCGAATAGGGTGCCCGCACCGATTGTCGGGCTAGGCTCGTTAACCGAAAATTGACTCCGTCGCAAAGAGGACAAACTCGTGATCAGAATTCCTTATATACCCATTGTTATAGCGCTTTCGGTTCAATTAGGATGCACCGGAACGGTGCAGCAAAAAGCGAATGTCGAAAGTCCGGAGGACAGAGCGAGCAGGATCCTAGGTTCAGTTCTATCCGAAAGCGACCCTCCGATGCGCGGTGTCCAATTCAATCCCAAAGGTGTCGAGAACGTAAACAATATCTTATCCATTAAAATGCCGAAGCTCTTTAAGAAGGAGATTACGACGCATGTTAAAGATAAATATGCCATCTACTCCTATAGGGACGATTGCGGAGGGCAAAACCCCTGTCTTTCCGTTCTGTATCTGATCGCTTTTATTCCGGACCGTTTGTATTCGTTCGAACAACTAGTAAAGAAATCGATCCAAACCGATTTTGCGGAAAACTCCTATAAGGTATTGGAGGGCTGGGTAGACATGGATACCAGCGGAGCGGATAAAAAGATCATCCTTTACGGAGACGGCCAATTAATGGGAAATTCGATTTCGGGAATCTATCACGACCCGAAACGCAAAATGAACGTTCAAGTTAAGGCATTCTTGAGTTTCTACCAACCGTTTTCGGACGACGATTGGCGCAGAATGCTGGCCCATAATCTGATCATCTTTTCGAGCATTAAGTTTTTATAAAATAATCTAACTTAACAGCCTTAGGTTCTCAAGAAAGGGACATCGCTGTACCGATCACATAAACAAAATAATCACCCCGCCGTAAATCCACCCGAATGTAGGAGCTTTCGTTCCTACGATTGCGGCCCAAGAAACCCAAGTATCAAATCCGAAACCGATCGTAACGTCTACCGGACGGACTCGCGGTGGGGTGTGCCCCTCCAAGGCAGGGGCCAAAAATCCGGTCGTCGTAAAACAATTAAAAACCCAGATAGAAACGGAATAGATTTCTTAAGTAAGAAACGCATTATAACAAGACCCTTTTTATCCTCATTTAAAGATTTTTTCGAATACATTGATGAGATAGATAAAGACCGCAAATCCACCGTAGATCCAACCGAACGAGGGAGCTGTCGCTCCGATGATGATCGGATACGAAATCGCGGAATCGATTAGGAGACCTACAGAAATTCCCGTTAAACCTATCTGACCTCCTCCGTGAGGATAGTGCTCTAATCCGTTAGCTATGAGTGTTGCGCAACTCCAGAAAGTCCCAAGTGCGGTAAATAGTATCGATCTCGGCCAAAAGAGCTTAGATTTCATGATTATACGGTATATCGACTCGTACTTAGATTTCAGTCAAATATTCTCTCAAAACGGGCCAGGGATGGAGGCGGGGTCCGATAGGACCGAAGCCGAGAGCCCGGTCCTGAGCTTGTCGAAGGAGGCCCCCAAAACTCTCTCAAGAGTTTCGTCTAACGTGTAGACTCGAAGATAATATACACGGTACAATGAGACTTTTTTCGGAAAATTTCCCGACCGACCCTCCGTCGATTTTCCCGCCAGAAAGTCAGGAAACATTTTTTATATATATTGTTTCCTTTGTTGATTTTTTTTAGATCTCTTTTGAAATTAGTTTGACCAGAGCTCCTTAGAGCCGAGGATCAAACCGACCGTCGGTCCAGTTTGGGCCGGAGTCCAGCGAGGAGGAATCTGATGATCCCAGCCAAAATATCGACTAAAGAAAGAATCCTAAACGAATCTCGAAAATTATTCTTCGAAAAAGGTTACGAGACAACCTCAATCCAGGACATTCTATCCGCTCTGGATATCGCTAAAGGGACGTTTTACCACCACTTCCAGTCCAAAGAAGAACTCCTAGAAGAGATCGCAGTGCAATTCGCGAAAGAAGCGCATGCGGCTATGCAGGCGGAGATCGGAGACCTGGGTCAAGGTAGCGGCTTGGAGAAAATCCGCCAAGCTCTCATCGTAGCTTATAATTGGAAGAAAGGAAAATCGGAAGAAATCCGTTTCCTTCTGCAATCCCTCTTTTCCCCCAGCAATTTGCAGTTAAGAGACAAGATTCGTCGCAAATCCGTGGATTTAAGCTTCCCTCTCTTCGACTCTCTGATCGTAGAAGGACAGGCGGACGGTTCCCTCAAGAGTAGATTGAGACCGGACCATCTCACTTCCATCATCTTCGATCTTAGCGACGCTTTGGGAGAAAAGGTAGCATTTCATCTCTTGGGTAGAGGAAAAGAAACCCAGGACGAAATCTACGAGCTTATGCTTTCCTATCACAGGACCATAGAAGAACTTCTGGGATGCCCCGAAGGCGGTTTGGATTATTTCAGCAAAGAAGAATGGGGTTCTCTGACCCAGCTCTTCAAAGCGAATGCTTCCGCCCCTAGGACTCAGGAAATTCTACCTTTGGTCGCGAACGCAAGTTAACGTTAATTAAGGGCCAAGGCCTCAAGGAATAAACTTATGCTGCTTCACGCGCTTGTTCCGACCCTTCCCCGATTGGATTTGGAAATCAATTCCGATGTGGAAAATTATATAGAAAACACTCCCGTATCCCGGATGGAAAAAGTCCGGGAATTGGTGGATTATTTGAGAGACGAGTTTTCGGATCTACGAGAGAGTCTAAAATATAGGATGCCTACCTTCGAAAGAAACGGCAAATGGGTGGCTTTATCCAACCACAAGAACCATCTATCCATTTATTTTTACGAAGAATCCTTCATAAGAGCTTTTCGGGCCAAATATCCCGGAATGGAAACGGGTAAAACGTTCGTCCATATAAAAGATAAGGATCGGTTTCCAGGAACCTATCTGAAATCGATCCTGAAAAAAGCACTGCAATAACAGGCAGAGGATCCTCGGGAGTTTCCTAAGGATCCGAAGTTAGAACAACGAATTTGAAACAAATGGCTCTGGGCCACCTCGCCTCTCCGGCGGGTGGCCTTTTTTTATGTCTTCCCCTTCCTTCTTGTAGGAATTCCCACATTTCGGATAGGATAGAAGCCAGTTGCATCGGTCAGTACGACTTGACCTCTTCCCTTACGGGAAAATCCTATCCGAACAAAGGCCATGAAGAAGCAAATCAGCGATCGCTACGAACCTACGAGTGTCGAACTCAAATGGATATCCCTATGGGAGAAACATAAAAGCTTCGAACCGAATCCTAATTCGAACGAATCGTTCACGATCGTACTTCCTCCTCCCAACGTTACGGGAAGTCTTCATATAGGCCACGCTCTCAATCATACCATCCAGGACATTCTCGTCCGAATCGAAAGGAAGAAGGGGAAATCCGCCCTTTGGGTTCCCGGAACGGATCATGCGGGAATCGCAACCCAGATGGTGGTGGAGAGGGAACTTGCCAAGGAAGGAAAGAAGAGAACCGATTTTACCCGAGAAGGTTTCGAGAAGAAAGTCTGGGAGTGGAAGGAACATTCGGGGGGAATGATCCAGAACCAACAAAGATTGTTGGGAGAATCCGTAGACTGGTCCCGTTCCAGATTCACGATGGACGAGGGCCTTTCTAAGGCGGTCTTCAAAGTATTCAAGACATTATATGACGAAGGTTTAATATATAGGGGAGAAAGGATCATCAATTGGTGTCCCAAGACCCTGACCGCCATCTCCGATCTGGAAGTGGAACATAGGGAAGTCAAAGGCAAACTGTATCATCTTCGGTATCCTATCGTAGGGCAGCCGGGAAAATACGTAGTCGTAGCCACCACTCGCCCCGAGACCATGTTCGGCGACGTCGCGGTTGCGGCCCATCCGGACGATGAACGTTATACTTCATTGAAAGGTGCGAAATTAGAGCTGCCTTTGACCGGTAAAGAGATTCCCCTCGTTTTCGATAGTTTCGTGGATAAGGAATTCGGATCGGGTCTAGTCAAGATCACTCCTGCACACGACCCGAACGACTTCGAGGCGGGACAAAGATTGGGCCTGAAACCTCTGATCGTAATGCATCCGAACGCTACTCTGAACGAGAACGCTGGAAGTTATGCGGGCTTGGAAAGATTCGTGGCTCGTAAGAAAATCATACAGGATTTGGAAGCCCAGGGCCTGGTCGAAAAAATCGAAGAGCATACTCACTCCATCGGTCATAACTCCCGAGGCGGAGAGATCATAGAGCCTTATTTATCCACCCAATGGTTCTGTAAGATGAAACCTTTGGCGGAACTTGCAGTGGAAGCGGTGCAATCCGGCGAGACCGAATTCGTTCCCAAGCTTTGGGAGAAAACATTCTTCGAATGGATGAATAATATCCGGGATTGGTGTATCTCCCGCCAACTCTGGTGGGGACATAGAATTCCCGCCTACCATTGCAAGACTTGCAAGCATATAGAAGTATCTGAGACTCCTGTCTCCTCCTGTCCTAAATGCGGATCCAAAGAAGTGGAACAAGATACCGACGTTCTGGACACGTGGTTCTCTTCTCAGCTTTGGCCCTTTTCCACTTTGGGCTGGCCGGAGAATACCGCGGACTTTCAAAAATTTTATCCTACTTCCGTTCTAGTCACCGGGTTCGACATCATCTTCTTCTGGGTGGCCAGAATGATCATGATGGGCAAGAAGTTCACCGGCAAGGCTCCGTTCCGGAAAGTGATCATTCACGGTCTCGTTCGGGATAAGGAGGGTAAAAAATTCTCCAAATCCGTAGGTAACGTTATAGATCCTTTGGACATGATGGTCAAATACGGAACGGATTCTTTCCGATTCTTCTTAGCCGCTACCCTACCGGAAGCGAAAGACGTTTTATTCGATGAAAGCAGATTGGACGGCTATCGCTCCTTCTGTAATAAGATCTGGAATTCCAGTCGCTTCATTCTCATGAACCTGGAGGAAGATTTTAAACCGGAGGATCCGGAGAAGAAATTCGGCGATAAATTGGAGCCGATGGATAAATGGATCCTGCACAAATTCAACGAAACCCTGACAAATTACGAGAAAGCATATTCAAAATTTCTGTTTTTTGAAATGGCATCTCAGATCTACGACTTCGTATGGGGCGATTTCTGCGATTGGTATATCGAATTAGTCAAACCTAGAATTTACGGTAAACTCGGAGAAGAATCCCAAACGGTCGCCAAGCAGGTGCTGGTGGACATCCTACAGAAGGCGTTAGGCTTACTACATCCTTTCATGCCTTTCCTTACCGAAGAGATCTTCGAGGCTTTTAGCGAGGGAAAATTTCTGATCGATTCCCCTTTTCCTAATGCTTATTCCGTTTCTCCGGAGGACGAAGGAGTCCTCAAGACCAACGTTTTACAGGAAGCAGTCACCCAAATCCGGGTTCAGAGAGCGGAGAACGGGGTCCCTCTCGATAAGAAATGCAGAGCTATATTAAAGTCCTCTAATGCTCTTGTGTCTTCGGCCGTAAAAGATTTCGAGTTCTCTCTTTTACAATTGGCTCGACTCGAGAGTGTCCAAGTGGATCCGGAATATTCCGTTGAAAAAACGGACTCAGTAGGTGCGTTCCGATTCGGAGAAATCATTCTACCTCTGGCGGGCATGATCGATTTCGAAAAAGAGAAGGCGAGAATAGAGAAGGAACTCCAAAAAGTAAGCCAAGAAGAGGAAAAATTAGCTTCGAAATTGGGGAATGAAAACTTCTTAGCCAAAGCCAATCCGGATGTAGTGGAAAAAGAAAAGGAAAAACTAAGACTCTTACAAGAGAAGAAGGAAGTTCTTCGGAAGGGTTTGGAAAAACTTTCCTAGATCGAATCAAAAGCGCAGAATCTACAGCAATTGGAGATTTTGCGTAGCTTGAATGAGAATTCCGCGTAAATCCTGAATGAGGGTTGCGGAGAGAGAGCTTTTCTGGTAAAGTAAATCCCGACACTTTCCCGCAAGCCCGCCTCCTCCACCCGATTTTGGGCGGGGGCCGATCGATTCTACGACGGAGGAACGGAATTTCCGTTCAGAAAGAGAAACGTTTTTCATTTAGGAGGAACCTCGGACTAACTCAGATTTTATTCTTTTTCGGAGAACGAGTTCTTTCGAAGAACCTACTTTTCAAATCAGAACGCTAACAAAATTTATTTTTTCCGCAAGAGGGGACAAGGCATCTTGCATTCAATTCGGAAACTTTCATTAGAAACAAATCCGATCCGCAAGAAGAATATACAATTCCGAATAAGGAAATCGGAGTTTCTTTGTCCCTTACTCAGTGGTTTGAATTTCCCCTAAAACCATATCTTCCTTCCTTTTCTTCTTCCCAATTTCGGATCTCAAAAAAGATTATCGCCTATTCCCTTGTTTTACCGGTTTGCACTAAAAAATTATGTCTAATATTCTTCTAATCGGCTCCGGAGGTAGAGAGAGCGCACTCGCTTACAAACTCCGACAATCTCCCAAATTGCAATCTTTGCATGTATTTCCGGGTAACGGCGGGTTTCCGGATTCGGAACTACTTCCTCCGGGATCCTTCGACCTTAAGAGCAAAGCTTCCGTCCAAAACTTCATTCAAAAAAACAAATATGATTTAGTCGTCGTCGGTCCCGAAGATCCCCTCGTAGACGGAATCGGAGATTGGTTGGCCGAGATCGGAGTGCCGGTCTTCGGACCGTCCGCATTCTGCGCTCAAATAGAAGGTTCTAAAGAATTTGCCAAAGCATTGATGGTGGAAGCGGGAGTTCCTACGGCTAAGTACGCCTCATTCGTAGATTATGAATCCGCGCTTTCTTATGTTCGAAAAGAAGGAGCGCCTATCGTAATTAAGGCGGACGGACTCGCTGCCGGCAAAGGAGTAACCGTGGCCTTGGAACTTTTCCAAGCCGAGTCCGCTCTAAAGGAAATCTTTCTGGATAAGAAATTCGGATCCAGCGGCAACAAAGTAGTGATTGAAGAGTTCATGGAAGGGCAAGAAGCTTCCATCTTTGCGATCAGCGACGGAGAAATCTACTTCACTCTTCCGGCGGCCCAGGACCATAAAAGAGCGTATGACGGAGATCAGGGACCGAATACGGGAGGTATGGGTGCCTATTGCCCGGCCCCGATCGTAACCGAAAAAGTATTAGAAAAAGTGAATTCTCTCGTCTTCCAGCCCGTATTCTCCGCTTTTCGAAAGAAGGGCCATCCTTATAAAGGACTATTATACGCCGGATTAATGATCGACTCAGAAGGAAATCCCAAAGTAGTCGAGTTCAATTGTCGCTTCGGAGATCCGGAAACCCAATGCGTATTACCTATGTTAGAGGGCGACCTAGTCGAAATCTTCTTCGCATCTGCCAAAGGGGCACTAGAAGGAGTGAAAATCGGGCTTAGATCGGGAGCCTCCACGGTAGTCGTTTTGGCCGCAGAAGGTTATCCCGATTCTTATGCAAAGAATATTCCGTTGGACCTCCCACAATCTGGCGACTCGGATCTCGTAGTTTTTCATGCGGGCACGGCAAAAAAGGATGGAAACTTGATATCCACAGGGGGAAGAATTCTAGGAATCTCCTCCTACGGAAAAGACTTAAAGGACTCGGTGGATAAAGCTTACGCCTATCTACGCGGTGTTCATATTCCTAAAACTTTTTTCCGCAAGGATATCGCAAAGAAAGCCTTATAATTGTATGCCGTTCCTTGTTTCCGGAAATATAGATTTAATTGAGAGAAATAATCTCCGCAAGCTCGAGAAGTATCTAGGTATTATCCTTTCTCCGCATCAATATCCTTTGGAACAGTACAATCTGATCCGAAGTTCTCTAAAATCCAAATTGGATTCGGACACTCTGATTAGAAGAATGAGTCGTAAAGAGTTGCTCTCCTTCATATACATTCTCACTCAATTCGGAGATGTAGTACAAGGCGAGACTCCGGGAGAATATTTGGATGTGGAAAACGTTCCCGTCGTTATCGAATGGCAAGCCGGACATTTCATGATTCCTTACGAGATCCTGGATTTTCTGGCGCAATCTAGAGTATTCCGAAATCAGAATTATCTATTCGCTCTCATCCCCAGTCTACCGAGTAAGGAGAAGAAAGCCTGGTTGGAATGGATAGGCGCCGGTTATGGAAGAACCTTTCCTAGAGAGATCAACCACGAACTCTACTTTCAGTGCAGACATCTGCAAAAACCCTTCCAAGGAAAGAGTCTGGTCCAAGAGGAATCCATCCGATTGGAACAACTCTGGGCTCCGGGTAAGAACGAAGTGGCCGACTGGTTTTATAAGGGTCTTTTCCCATTCTATTCCTCCATGAAGGAACTCCAACGAGTGGAAAGGGATCCGTTTCTTCTCCATGTTTTGGACCTAATCCGCTCCGGAAAACTTGTCCTAAAACGACTACCGGAGGAATTTGGTAAAAGGGAAGAATACCAGCTTGTATCCACAGTAGAGGGAAATACCCCTCAACTTAGGGATACGGTTTTTAGCTGGGAACAAGTCCGGGAAGAAAGCGAAGATTTTCTTTTCCGATAAATTCCGTCGGTCCATTCCCCCATCCGACGGTAAATAAGGGATAGTGTCCCTAAAACCGTTCCTCCCGATATCTCGAATCTAAAAAAAGGAATTCTCTAGAATTATCCCGATCATATGGAAGTTAGAAACGCCAAGGAATTAAAACGCTTATCCAAGGAATTGCAGGAAAACTTTTTAAATCGTTGGAAACTTCTAAACCTGGATAAGGACCAGGACCAACTCAAATCCTTCAACGATCGCATCGCCGAGCCGACTTTTTGGGACAACCCGGACCAAGCAAAATCCGTCAGCCAAAGAAAGACGGAACTGGAGAGAAAGTTGGAACCCTGGATTTCCATTCGTAGAGATATACTGGACTTTCCCGATCTAGTCGAAATGACCTTCGAAGAAAAAGGAGAAGAAGGGGTCGACGAACTGAGCTCCGAGTATCTCCGCTTGAAAACAGAATTCGAAAGACTGGAACTCCTGGGAGCTTTGAACGAACCCGAAGATCTAAAGCCCGCGTTCTTGAATATCCATCCCGGGGCCGGGGGAACCGAAAGCCAGGACTGGGCCGAGATGCTATTCCGGATGTACATGAAGTACTTCGATAAGAAAGGATACCAATACAGCGTCGTCGACTTCCAAGAAGGAGACGGAGCGGGAATCAAAAACGCTACCATCCACGTAATCGGAGACTTCGCCTACGGTTTTCTCAAATGCGAGAATGGAGTGCATCGCCTGGTTCGTATCTCTCCCTTCGACGCGAATAAACGCAGACATACTTCTTTCGTTTCCGTTCACGTGAGTCCGGAATTGGACGACGATATCGATATCAAGATCGAGGACAAGGACATCAGAGTGGACGTCTATCGTTCCTCCGGAGCGGGCGGCCAGCACGTTAACACTACAGACTCGGCGGTTCGGATCACACATATTCCTACAGGAATCGTGGTCGCCTGCCAGAACGAAAGATCTCAGATCAAGAACCGAGACACCGCATTTAAGATGTTAAAGGCTCGCCTCTACGAATTGGAACAAGAGCGATTAAAGGACGATCTGGAAAAGAAATCAGGAGAGAAGAAGGACATCGCTTGGGGAAACCAAATCCGTTCCTACGTATTCCATCCTTATAATATGGTAAAGGACCATCGCACGGATCATGAAACAGGAAACGTGCAAGCGGTTATGGACGGAGATATCGAGCCGTTTATTATGGCTTACTTGAAGACTCTTTAAAAAATGTGAGGTTTCCTTTTTACGTTCAAGGCTTAAACGGTTAATAACCATTGGCCAAAATTAGCATTACCGACATTGTCTTTAAGAAAACTATCATTCATTAAAGAATCCAAACGTATACGAGCGTATAAATCAGGCTTTCTCCAAGCATCCAATTTATGGCTAAAATTGGAGAGTTGCACGGCATTATGCGGCCCAAAGTAAGATACTATCTTTTTATAAATGGTTTGAACCTCTTGATTTTGTTCATTCAGCCAATCTTCCGCCTCTTGTTTCACTTTAGAATTTGTTCCTGAATGCAAAAATACGGAAGAATCGGATACGGATGGGAATTGATCTATCCTTAAAATTCCGTCCCTTACGATTTCCTGGAGCAAAACCTTATATCCGTCTAATACCGGACCGTAAGGAAGCTTAACATAATCTAAACCTGTAATTCCTTCGTTAGATTCTTCCAGAGATGCGAACGCTCCATCCATAAAGAACATCAATTTATTCCATTTCGTCTTGGAAAGCTCCTTTACGTCCTGGGAAAATAGGAACGATAAAGATTCGATCGTTTTCATCTTCGTTTCTCCAAAAGTTTAATTTTCGCTTTAATAGATAAGTGTCTCGCACGTTCTACCAATTCTACATGATCGGGCGAAAGAATATACTCTACCTGGTCTTCGTTCGGAACCCTGTAGTAAACATGATCATCCGTTGGAAATCCTTTTAACGTTCCGGCAGGAAAGGAAAACTTACAGTATTCGTCTTGGAGCAAGCTCTCAGTGTTACCCTTCTCTAAAAGATTCTTAAAATCTTTAGAGAATATCAATTGTCCCGGGCCTGCTATGGAGGATATTCGAAAACAACGGTCTACGGTTTTTCCGACAGGGTCGAATACCCCATCGGCATCCAAAAATTCGCTCCAATTAATAATCTCACCTCCATAATCGATAGCGCAAGTCATTTCACGAAACTCAGAACTTTTGCTCTCTCCTCTCTTTCTTTTACTAAAAGGGCTATAGAATTCCCAATACGAGTCCATAACTCTTTTACAAAGTATGAAAATTTCTTCCGCCGATATAGGAACAATCTGGTGATTATTCTTAAGCTTATCCAATCGTTCCGGCCTGTTTTCATTTGCGGAAGGAATGAAGAAGAGATATGCATCCCCTAAAAACTTCCGCCAAACAAACTTTTCACGAGGAAAAGAAGTTTCAATGATTTGACTAAACTTCTCCAAATACGTCACCCAACCGGGAAACCCTTGTTGCACTTTTAAGTCCGTTGAGGATGTCATATCAAAAAGAACAACGATTCCGACTAACTCACTTTTCTTTAAATCTCTCTTAAAATCTTCGTAATTTGTTGAGCCTGAAAAAAGATCCGTCACACGCAATTTTTATCATGCACCAATCTTTCTTTCAAGTAAATTAAATTTCCCAAATGCTTGGAATACATATTCCAAGCATTTACACTTTACGGAATATTGATTTTTCAACGACCGGACGACCCCTTCTTCTCCTGTATTCCTTCTAGAAAAATCATCACGATCGCTTCGAAGGCCATGGTATTGGAGTAAGGGCTCTGAAAAAGATAAGAAGGATTCAGGATACCGTCCACTGCGGCTAATAGTATATCGATAGTCAACTCGGGAGTTATATCTTTTCGTATCAATCCCCGTTTCTGTCCTTCCCTCAGAAGATCGGCCAGGCTTAAGAGCCTTTGCCTTCTGAACTCCTTCATGGTTTCGAACAGATCCGGTCGAACCGTTTCAATATCCCTGGCGAAAGTCTTGGACATCTTGGAACCCAATTCAGAAATGAAGAAAAGTATCTCTTTAAGACGATCCAAAGGATCTCTTTTATGGTCGTTCAGGACCTCGTCGAACTTACTCTGCACTTTCTTCCGAATCAATTCGAAAACCGCATCCACGAGCCTGTCTTTGGTATCGTAATATTTATACAGGGTTCTCTTACTGATGCCTACGTGCTTTGCGATCTGATCCGTATTCGTTTTAGCGAATCCGGAGGACAGAAAAAGCAAGAACGTCCTCTCTAAAATTCTTTCGATCACTAGGATACCTTTTCCTTAGAGATCTTCCCGTCGATTAGATGGATCTGCCTCTTGGCCGACTTGGCAAAATCGGGATCGTGCGTCACCATGATCACCGTAGTCCCGTCTTGCTTATTGATATTTTTGAATATATCCATCACGATCTTAGCGTTTGCGGAATCCAAGGCCCCGGTAGGTTCGTCCGCAAAAAGATACCTTGGCCTCATAACCAATGCCCTTGCGATGGAGACCCTTTGCATCTGGCCCCCGGATAATTGGGAAGGAATATGATCGAGCTTATCCCCTAAGCCGAATCTTTCCAGAAGCTCAATTGCGTCTTTTTTCTTTTCTTCTCTGACTCCCGCCTTCATAGCGGGCATAAGCACGTTTTCCAAAGATGTGAATTCGGGCAGAAGGTAATGGAATTGGAATACGAAACCCATATGTCGATTCCGGAACATATGCAATTCTTTTGGCGGGAGAGATGCCAGATCCTTTTCGTCTATATGCACTTTCCCTTGAGTCGGATCATCCAAGCTACTGATCAAATATAGAAGCGTACTCTTACCCGATCCCGATTTTCCGGTTAAGGATACGAATTCTCCCGCTTTGATTTCCAGACTGACATCCTTAATGATGTCCGTGGGAGGCTTGCCGAAACTTTTTCGAACGTTTTCCAATCGAATGCTCATTATTCCCCCCTTATGATTTCGATCGGAGAAAGACGGCTCGCGGATCTTGCGGGAAAAATACTCGCAATCAGAGTGGCGATGAATGCGAGTAGAAAAGCCTGGAGATAAATTCCCGGCTCGAAGGAAACCGTCATCATTCCGGATTTAGTCTGCATGAGCGGATTCGAGAAGGACACATGTTCGAGTCTACGACAAATCAGGTTCCCCATAATCATTCCTATAACTCCGCCAGCGACTCCCAAAATCAGCCCTTGAATCAGAAAAATCTTAAGTATGTCTCCCGCTTCGAAGCCTATGGACCTCAGAATGGCGATCTCCCTTCTCTTTTGACTGATCACTATATTTAATATATTATAAATTCCGAATCCTGCTACGAGAAGAATGGTACCTACCAGAGCGTATCGAATCGCGTCCTGCATCTTAAAAAGCGAGATAAAAGTCGCATTAACGTCCTCCCAGCTTTGGATTTTTACGTCCCCTTCTTTGGCCCATTCTCTAGCTTTCGGGGTCGCCCGAGAAACGTCCTTCAATCGAACCGCGATATCGCTGATACGATTAGGGGTCTGATTCAAATTCTGAACGTCCGAAAGATTGGCGTATGCGGAAGAATCGTCCACCGCCTTATTTCCCATCTGAAAGGCCCCGACCACTTTGAAAGGAATCGGTTCGGTCTTCCCCGTAGATACGTATACGGTATCGTTTACCCTGGCTCCGAGCAAAAGCCGAAGCCCTTCCCCTATGATCAGCTTATTTCCGCTTTCCTTGATTTCGATAAAATCCCCCGAAATCATATTCTCTCGGATTCGCGCGACCTTCGCCTGTAGTTCCGGCTTGACTCCTAGGATCCGACCCGCTTCGGATATCTTTCCTTTTCTATAAATTACTTTTACTTGAAGTTGCGGGGAACTCGCCTCCACTTCCTCGTCCTTCGAAACTTTCTTGAGCCATCCTGCCTGATTTTCGATCTGGGCGCTATCCCTTCTCCCGGAAGGAGGTACGGACCAAAGCGGGATTTCCTTTCTATCGAATAGAATGAAATCCATATCCTTCTCTCCGATGATTTTTACTTGGGCCGAAATCTTCACATGGGCGTCGTTGTTCACGAGTTGGTCCACTAGATATTCCCGAAGTCCCAGCAAAATTCCCGAAATCACTATATAGGCCGCGGCACCCAATACGATTCCGAATAAGGTCAAGATTGTTTGCTTTTTTCGGGCCGACATTTGCCGGAGAGCGATAAAGAACATCTCAATTTCCCTCCGTAAGGAATACCTTGTCCCCTGGATCTACTTCTCCGGAAAGCAACTCGGCATATTCTCCGTTACTTAAGCCTATGGTGATTTCTTTTGTAGATACTTTACCGTTTCTTAATATTTTTACTTTCCCGGATTTGATACCTCGGATGGGTATTAGAGTCACATTTTCCTTGATAGAAGTTTCGATCGCCACATCCGCCGTCATCCCCGGCAGAATCTCCGTTGGGATATTCTTAGGCTCTATATGTACCTCGAATTGGCCGTCCATGGGATATACGGATTTTACGACTCCTTCGAAGGTCCTGTCTCCCAAAGCCTCGAATCTTATCCTAACCGCTTGTCCCTTCTTCACTTTTACGGCCCCCTTCTCTTCTAAAGAAACCGCAAGGTATCTTTTTCTAAGATCCATAACGGTAACCACGGGAGTTTGGGGAACTACGGTTTCACGATTTTCATAAGCGATATTCGTAACAATGCCTTCTAAAGGAGACCTCATGGTCCCGAAGCTGTCGAAGTCCACCAGAGGAGCTCCTACTTGAACAGTATCACCTTCTTCCACATAGATCTTACGGAGAGCGGAAGGAATCGCGACGCGCAGATGGTATACATTAGAAGAATTTACCGTGGCGAGTCCATATACCGCGTCCACAATCGAGCCTCTTACAATTTCCGAAGTAGGAACTTGTCCTCTTTGTATCTTAAATATCGCAAAAACCAAGAGGACAAGAAGGATAACGGCCACCGCAGCCGTCGATTTGGGAAAGCCTTTCGTCCTCTCCCAACCATTCCAAACCCACGCAGCTACTTTCATATTTTCCTCTTTGTACCAGTTGGACGAATTCACTCCGAATAAGTAAACTATTTTAATGCATAATAGTTTACCTTTATTGATGCCATAATGGCATATTCGGAAACGGAATTCAAATTCCGAGCGATAGAAAGAGTTTATTTTTTCTTATCGTACTTGTCTCGGGCTCGATTCACTTCGGACCAATTTTCCGACACCCAATTGATCAAGGATTGCATGGGTAAGAGTAAGCTAAGTCCGAGAGGCGTAAGCTCGTATTCTACTCTGGGAGGAATCTCCGCAAAGATCTGCCGAGTCAGCATCCCGTCCCTTTCCAAATTTCGTAGAGTGGTCGTAAGCATCCTCTGGGATATTCCGGGGATATTATTCTTCAATTCGGAGAATCTGGCCTTCTTCTGAGGAGATTTCGCAAGAGTTACGATCAGGAAGATGCTCCATTTATCGGCGATTCTAGTCAGAAGTTCCCTAACTGCGGATCCGTCATGCTGAGTACATAAGGTCAAAGGACTGACCTGTGAACTTTTTGCCATTGGTTACCTCCGAGTAAGTTACTAATCTATTTATTACCGTAATAAATTCAACTAAAATTACATTTACAACTTAGTATATTTTAGTAACTAGGTCGTCAAACATACAATAAGGAATTCTTATGAACAAAGAAAGAATCAACAAAATATTATACTGGAGTCTGACACTTCTAGTCGCTCTTCCTATGCTTTTCAGCTCTTATCTTTACTTAAGTAAGGCGGATAAGATACTGGAAGGTTTCGGAAAACTCGGATATCCGGTTTATCTAATCAATATTCTAGGAACCGCAAAATTACTAGGTGCGGCCGCCCTGCTCTTTCCTAAATTCCCGAAGTTGAAAGAATGGGCTTACGCAGGCTTTACCTTTAATTTTATAGGAGCGTTCCTATCGCATATCTTATCGGGCGACCAGGACTTTGCTGGACCTTTAGTATTCCTCTTGATCAACTCGCTCTCCTATTTCTACTGGAAAAAGTCGGAACGAGTCCCGGCGTAAAATTTTCTTTACATTCTCCGCTTTCGATCCACTCTTTCGGTCGAAGGCGAAGAGAATGCATTCTCGAATTCGATTCTTAAAACTCCTTTTTATTCCGCTGTTCTTCTCTTTGTATTGCGTTTCCGAAATCGTTCGGGATTCGCCGGACCAAGGATTTTACAGTTGTATAGGTGAGGACCCCTCCAATATACAAATCGCGGAACTCGCTCGCCGTGTAGCCTTACGCAAGGACCCGAGAATGAATACTTGGACTAAGCTTTCTTGCGAAATCAGATATCTAAGCGACGGAGAAGAATGGTTGGTTTTATTCTTTCGGCACGACGATGTTCCCGAGGACGTTTTAATTCTTCACGGAGCGGAAAGCATCAGCGTTCTGATATCCGCTAAGGACATGAGAATTAAAACGGTGAGTTCTAATGTTCGTTATTAGGAGGATCCGATGATTAGAAAATCGTTTTATTCTTTCTGTATTTTATTCCTTACGATCGGATTCGATTCATATTCTTCTCCTCAGATCGCCCCGGATGCGGCTAAGATTAAAGAATATGCCTCCGATATTTCCTCTATCCGTCCTTTTCGAAATTATCGCAATATATCTTCTTTGAACAAAGCGGCCGATTTTATCCATCAAACATTTTTAAACTTCGGATATTCTCCCAAAAGGCAGTATTTCCAAGTAGACGGATCAAAATACCAGAATCTGGAAGTTCGCATCGGACCGGTAGGATCCAAAAAGATAGTGATCGGAGCTCATTACGATGTGGCGGGAGATCAGGAAGGTGCGGACGATAATGCATCGGGAGTCTCGGCTTTATTGGAAATTGCGAGAATCGTAAAAATCCGGGAAAAGAATCTTACTTCTGAAATCATTTTAGTCGCCTATTCCTTGGAAGAACCTCCTTTTTTTCGAACCGACAAGATGGGTAGTTATGTACATGCCAAATCTTTGAAAGATAAAAATGAAAATATAGAACTTATGATCAGTCTGGAAACGATAGGATATTTTTCCGAAGCAGACGGATCCCAGGAATACCCGATCTTTCCGTTGAAATGGATCTATCCGAATCGAGGTAATTTCATAGCCGCAGTCGGAAGAAGGAAAGAATCCAAATATCTAAAGATCCTAAAGAATGTTTTTCAGAACGAGACGGACCTTCCCTGCGAGACCTTAATCGCTCCAGAAAGTTTGGAAGGTGTGGACTTTTCGGACCATCTGAATTATTGGAAGTTCGGATACAAGGCCCTGATGATCACCGATACCGCTTTCTTAAGAAATAAAAATTATCATCAAAAGTCGGACACTATGTCGACTTTGAATTTCAACAAGATCGCGGAAACGGTTCGGGCGATCCTCTCCCTTCTTTTAAGCGATAAGATTTGACTTTTCGAATCCGGCAATTCCCCATCTTGGTATGTCGAAGAATAAGGATCATCTTGCAAGCGTTCGAAAATTCTGTCTCTCATTGCCCGAAGTAGAAGAGTTCAAAGCGATGGGAACGATCAAATTTCAAATAAAAGGAAAAGGTTTTGCCATCTATGCGGAAAACCACCATGGAGATGGTCGCCTTGGATTATGGCTTAAATCGACTTTCGATCGGCAGGAAATCCTATTGGAATTCGATCCTGATCGCTTTTTTAAGCCTGCTTATGTGGGAGCGAGGGGCTGGATTGGCTTACATCTGGAAAAATTCTCGGATACCGAAATGAAAGAGCAGATAAGAGAAGCTTATAAGCTGGTAGCTCCTGACAAATTATTACGGAAGATAAATCGAATATAGATTTACCTTCTTCCGAAACGATAACCGTAATCCTCCCAAAACCTTGCGTTAGGAATGCTTGGGTCATTCTTCTCTCTATACTCTTTCCTTAGACCGGTCAGAAAGAACATGGCGGTTCTTCCCTTATTCTTAACAGGTATCCTTCCTCTGGATTTAAACTGAAAAAAGTCCTTCGTGAGATTTACGACCGCTTGAGACACATTCACTTTACCCGGTTCGCTATTCGATTCCATGCGACTGGCAAGATTTACAGTGTCCCCCCAAACGTCGTAAGAGAATTTTCTAGCTCCTATGACTCCGGCAACCAGAGGTCCCGAATGCACTCCGATTCTGGCCGTCCAACCCGGTCCCGCCTTTAACTCAGCTAATTCCTCCAATCTTTCCGTCATTTCCATTGCCGCGAGTAAGCTGTCCACTGCATGAGAAGAACGATACGTAGGAACTCCGGCTACGCACATATAAGCATCGCCTATGGTCTTTAATTTTTCCAATCTGTGCGTCTCGGTAACCGAATCGAAATGACGAAAGCAAAAGTCCAACTCCTTGACCAGTTCGTGAGGTGTTAATTTTTCCGCAATAGATGTGAATCCGTAAAAATCAGTAAAAAGCACTGTGGCTTGAGTTATAAGCCTAGGCTCGGAAGTTCCGGATCTCTTCAATTCTTCCGCAGTTTCTTTGGGAAGAATATTCAGTAAAAGTAATTCTGTTTTCTCCTTTTCCTCCTTGAGAGAAAGATCCGCATCCCATGCCGCCTGGGCCAATTCTTTTCCTATAAAGGAGAACCAAGCGATCACTAGGACGAGACTCGTAAAGTAAAAATAACTCCGATAGCCGGGATCCAATTTCAGAATCGGTTCGAAGAAATAGGGAAGAATATGAACTAAAACGAAAAGAAGCGCAAGAATCGTTTCCATTGCGTAGATGAAGATTTTCTCTTCGGGCGGAAAAATATAAAAAGGGAGAGCGAAACTCGCTATAATATACAAATCCAGCCCGGCTTCCGGCGGGAGAATACTAGAAATCATGAAAAGCTGCATGCAGCCCGCGATCGCAAGTAAGACTCTCGCGGACCTATGCCTTTGTTTAACATTGCAAAATAAAACGCAGGCGTAACCGGCTACGTTCACGATCCAAAGCAGATACAACCAAAGCGGGAAGTAGACTCCGAAAATCGTGAAAATCACATAATAGATCACCGTAAAAAGGCCGGAAATCAGAACGACCGCATTCGTGGCGACGATGTATCTTGCATCCGGGCTACCTCCGGCTCCTAAAGACAATAATCGTTTCCAGATCGTATGAGGAAACTTGCAATAATCCAACCAAGTACGGGTCATGAGGGCCAGATTCTTAGGCTATTTTCCGCCTTGGAAAGCCACATTTATCCCGCTTTCCCAAAAAAAGAGTCCGGAAAATAGATCTTATTTTAAAATATTTCGATCCCGAGAAGCACTAACATACTTAGAAAATGATAAAAATTTAATGGACTTTCCTTTACCCAGGCCCGATCTCGTATGTAGTAAGGAAAACAAATTGAAAAAAATATTGTTCACGTTAGCGTTTTTTGCGTTCAGCGCCCTTTCCGCTCAAACTCTTCCGGATAACGGAATCGATACCAAGAATTCTCCGGATAAGACGATTTCCGATCCGAAACGCAAAGATTGGAGTTTCGGATATACCTTAAAATTCCTATCCGAGCAATATGTTCCGGCTGAATTCTACCGAGCAAAACAACGTGATAGCATGGACACCGATTATTCGGATCTAAAAGACAATCGGAAAAATATATCCGCCTTATCTTTCAACTATTGGATTCCGGACAAGAATCTCAAATTCGAATTCTCAAACCAGTCCATTCTAATCGGAGACGCGTATTATAATGAGAGTATAATATATACCTCTTCCCAAGTCTACTTCGACAAGGTCTATCTTACACCTACCCAAAGGAGAGACACCAAACTAAACGCCTTTTTTTCCTTTAAAGAATCCCAGTTCCTACAAATGGAAATCGGAGGCGGGATACGAAATATCTATAAGAGAAGAACTGCAGGTAGATCCTCTTCGGTTTTCGAAGAAGAAATGCAGACATTCGGTCCTCAACTGTCTTTTAAGGCGATCCTAAATCCTTCCGGCGATTTTAGAGCGACTTTATCCATGGATCTCTTTTCCACACAGGGAGAAAGATCCTACAAAAACGATCTTCTATATTCTTCCGGAGGAAACACTTATTACCAGACGTACCTTACCAATCCGCATACTAAAGGTCGATTCCAAGGTTACGAAATCGACCTTTCTTTCGGATACAGGATTTGGAAGAATCTTGTCCTATATATAGGCGGTAATTTTATCAATAGTTGGTTCGACTACGACGGGTTCCAAGATACTGTGTTCACCTTTAGCAATTCTCCTACGGGGCCGAACGCGTTTCCAGTATACAGAGGCCGTTACCAAGAGACCTTAAAGGGATTTTACCTAGGACTCTCCGCCCAATTTTAAGACGGATCAATCCAAAGGCATCAGATATCTGCTAGTCCTTCCTTCCAAAGGATCGTAGATTTCTATGGAGTATTTTCCTTCCATATTGCAACCTTTTTGTTCGCAGGCTTCCATGAGTTTCGGATAGACCCGGACGATTCCCACAAAGATAGAAAGAAAATTCTTCAGAGGAAAATCGGCCACGAGATAACGACGGGCCTCGATGGTCCTTAGCTTCAACGGAAGGGATAAACCTTCCGGAACATTGTCCACGGGAGAAAGGAATACCGCTCCGACTTCGGATCGCAATTTTTCCTTAGGAACCTTATTCGGATTATCAAAATACATTCCGAAAAGTTTATATCCTTTGAGTCCTTTTTCGGGAAACTCTTTCTGGATCACTTCGAATGTTTCGCCTACATTACGATAATCGCCCGTTCTTTGATGGGTAAGGACGTAGAAAGGTCCGAGAGTTTCTTCTCGGACTTGGATCGGATCGAATCCACCCAGATAATAATAGAGTCCCGTCGCGAATATGACTAATGTCAACAAAGCGTAGATGGAAATTTTCAATTTCATAAAAGCCCCTATAAACGAGGAAATAGAAGATTCCTAAAATCTCGGAAAAGCAAGCGGGAATTCGGTTGTAGGAGGAAAGAAAAAGGAAGTTCTATTTCAAACTAGATTCGAGAAGACCGTATTTTTCCTTCACCTTTTTGATTTTGATATCCATCTCTTTCCAGAGACTTTCCTTTTGGGGATGGAAAGTGGCGAATACGCCTTGGCGGACTAGGTCCACGATTTCTTCCAAAGAGAAATCCAAAAATCTCCATAGCTTGAAATATTCGTAAGTCAGATTGACGTTGAAAATTTCAGGATCGTCGGTATTGATACAGAGAGGAATTCCCTGGTCGTAATAATAGCGGACCGGATGATTTTGTTCCTTACGAACGTATTTACCGGTAAACACATTAGACGTAACACATATTTCTATCGGGATCTTGTGTTCTCTCAAATAATTTACGAGTTCCGGGTCTTGGATGGCGGAGGTTCCGTGTCCTATTCTTTCCGCTTTGCATAATTCCACCGCTTCCCAAATCGCCCAAGGGCCGTCGTCTTCTCCCGAATGCGCGACCACGCGCAAGCCTGCCTCTCTGGCTTTTCGGAATACTTCGGCATAATCCCTGGCGGGTCCCATCAATTCGGCTCCGCCGAGTCCGATTCCGATCACTTCCTTGTGCTTTAATTTAAGAACGCGATTCAGGTTGTTCATCGCATTCTCCGGTCCGAAGGAACGGGAAACGTCCACCAAGAGTCTGATTTCGATTCCGTCTTTGGTCTTTTCTTCACGGATTCCGTCCACGAGTTGCTGGACCATTTCCTCGAAATCCAAACCGTTTTGGATGAACTTGGAAGGAGCAAAGAAGACTTCCGTATAAAGGATATTATTGGTCCTCATGTACTCGGCGAGACTTCCTACAAAATGATATAAGTCCGCGGGTTCTTTGACGAGACTCTGTATAAAGAAGAATACCTGAATAAAACCGTTCAGATCCTTGAAATTGAATTTTGCCTCGAATTCCTCGTCGCTGAGCTGGATCGAATTCTTAGCCATAAGCTTCTTCATGGTTTCCTTATTTACGCAGGCTTCCAAGTGAAGATGGATTTCGGTCTTAGGCAACTCTCGTATGAAATTGATTACGTCCTGATCCTGGAGTTTTTTGGAGGAAAGATCGGTAGGCTCCAGAAGAGCAGAAGCTGTGGATCTACCCGCCTCGAAAGATTCGGTGTCACCTAGAATCCAACGAGGAGGATTTTCTATCTCCAGATCCAAGAGGCGGACCCTCTCGTTCAGTAGATTATTGATCTGCTTGTCGAAAGAAATCTGTAAGGAAGAAGAATAAGGACGATCCGCGGGGAGTCGGCTCTTCAGACGATTCAATTCCGAGACGTCCCGATCCAGGATTCTGATTCTGTCTAAAATTTCCGCGAAGGTCAAACCCACGAGAGCAGCCTAAGAGAGCCCCCTCCGGATTTCAATTCGGAAAAAGATTCTCGTGGTTTTCCCCTCATCTTTTCCGGAATTCCGCCGATCTTAGAAAAAGCGCCGGAGGATTTTGTCGCATGATCACAACCAGGAAAACGTATCTACCATTCGCCCTGCCCTCGATTTCCGAAAAAGCGATCGAAGAGGTGGCTGCGGTACTACGCTCCGGCTGGATCACTTCCGGACCCAAGGTAAAGGAATTCGAAGAAGAATTCGCCAGATACGTAGGAGCCGATTTCGCTCTGGCCATGAATTCCGCTACTGCGGGTTTACATCTTGCGCTAGAGTCCATCGGACTCTGCTCCGAGGACGCGGTTCTTGTCCCTGCAGTAACGTTTACCGCGACCGCCGAGACGGTTTGCTATTTCGGGGCAGAACCCATTCTGACCGACGTGGATCCGATCCATAATATCATGACCGAGCATTCTTTTCGCCATACCATAGAAAGAGAATGTATCTTCTCCAAAGGAAACCTGATCCACAAGAAGACCGGCAAGACCGTCCGGGCAATGATGCCGGTGCATTTGGCGGGAGTTGTCTGCGATATGGACGTATTGAATTCTCTCGCAAGAGAATATCATCTTTATGTAATCGAAGATTCCGCGCACGCATTCCCGGCCAGCTATAAGGGCAAGAAAGTGGGAACTCACGGGGATTTCACCGTTTTCAGTTTTTATGCAACCAAGGGAATCACTACCGGAGAAGGCGGAATGGTCACCACCCGTCACGCTCACTTTGCCGAGAGAATGAAGCTCATGCGACTGCACGGAATCAATCGAGAGACCTACGGGCGCCCCGGCTGGTACTACGAGGTCGTGTCACCCGGATTCAAGTATAATATGAGCGATATCGCCGCCGCGATCGGTCTAGTGCAATTATCCGAAGCGGAGGATCTCTGGAAGAGAAGAACGCAAATCGCGGATATCTATCGCTCCGAATTCTCCCAACTCCCTTTCCTACACATGCCTCTACTCGCTAAGGACGGAGAACATTCCTGGCATCTATTCCGTGTGGAAGTGGATACGGTTCCCGGAAAAATCAACCGGGACATTTTTTGCGCAGAATTACACAAACGCAATATAGGCTCGAGCCTTCATTTCATTCCTTTATACGAGCATCCTTTTTACCAAAGGTTCGGTTATGAAAGAAGAAATTATCCGAACGCGGATGCGATGTACAAGAGAACCCTTTCTCTTCCTCTGTTCGCCGGAATGACGGACGCGGACGTAGAGGACGTGGTCACAGCGGTGAAAGAAATCTTTTCGGGCTTGTAAACCTATCCCGTCTTTACTTAAAGAATATATAAAACAAAAACACCTTCACGAAGAGGACTAGGAAACCGTCCTCCAAGTCGGAGGCTTCTTCCGCCTTGTCGAAGGAAGAAAGAGCGATCATCCATTCCTCCACTTCTTCGGCGATTTCAGAATCCTCGAAAGAGGCCAAGTCTATCTTCTTATACCCGGAAGAAGGAATTTCCACCCCGCATACGGAACATAGATCGGAAAGAATTTCCAAAGATTCCTCTCTGACTAAGGAGGATAAGTCGCCCATCTCCTTGGTTTCCATAAGAACCGCCTGGCCCAATTCCAGAACGTCTTCCATGACAGCCTCGGAACCTTCCTCATCTGCGAGGTCTCTCCAACCTCGAAGAGCATCCAATACGAGATCCGCTAATTCCAACACTCTTTCTCCCGCCTCTTTTTTATCGGCTTCGGAAAGATTCTCTGGTAAGCCTTGCAACCATGCGGTTTGAACGGCTTGTATGGCGCCTTCTCCGCTACTTAAAAAACGAAGCAGAAGGTATACTAGGGCCCAAGCATTCTCCTTATGTTCTTTTCGGAGATAGAAGGATTGGATGGAGTTGAATTCTTTGAGAGAAAAGGACATGTTCCTACAAAATTTCTTTCGGAAAACGGGAAGACAAGCAGAATGCGGACGCAATATTCTTTGCAATTGCATCCCTTCCTAGGAATTCTTTCCGTATGTCCCGATTTAAAGCCGCCTTAATCCAGTTGAATAGTCGGGCGGATTTGGATTTCAATCTGCAAAAATGCGAGAAGTTGGCGGAGGAAGCCGTTTCAGGCGGAGCCAAACTACTAGGGCTTCCGGAGAATTTTCCATTTCTGGGATCGGAAAAAGAAAAGCTGGAAAGAGGAGCCGAAATCGAGACGAAGACCCGCTCCTTCCTGGAAAACATATCAAAAAAGAATAAAATAACCGTTTTAGCGGGAGGTTTTCCCAGCCCGGCGCCCGGCGGGAAAGTTTATAACACCGCCGCTCTTTTCGGTCCCGATGGGAAAGAAATATTCCAATATCATAAAATTCATTTATTCGATACCGACCCTGGAGACGGAGTGGAATACAGGGAATCCCGGAGCGTAGAGGCGGGCAAAGAAATCCCTCCCGTATATCGTAACTCCGAATTGGGAAATATTTCCTCCGTCGTATGTTACGATTTGCGATTCCCCGAGTTATTCCGTAAATTGGCGGATCAGGAAAGCGATATCGTATTCGTCCCCGCGGCCTTTACCAAGCTAACCGGGGAAGCTCATTGGGAAGTCCTACTCAGAGCGAGGGCGATAGAAAACCAATGTTATATTCTCGCTCCCGCACAAACAGGAACTCATTCAGGAGGTAGAGAAACTTACGGACATTCTTTGGTTGTCGATCCCTGGGGGAGGATCCTAGCCGACGCGATGGAAGGGGAAAAAGTGATCCTTGCGGATATAGACTTAGAAGAAGTGAAAAAAGCGAGAAAGAAAATCCCGGCCCTCCGACACAGAAAGATCGGATTATAAGATTTAAAAAAACCCGGTTTTTCTATGACCGAAAAATTCTTCCAAAGGATAAAACCAAATTAGGAAACTACCTATGATCAAAAAAATATCCCGCTTCCTGGCCCTCCTATTCTCCGGTTTTATTCTTCTAATTTTCCTAATTCTTCTTTCTTTCCGGATCGCTGCCTCTCTCCGAGAAAAGGAAAATAGAATCTCATCCGCTCCGAATTCGGGGAAATTCGTAAAAGGAGAAGATGTCGAAATCTTTATCCAAGAAATCGGCCCTAAGGACGGCAAGGTCGTATTATTCGTACACGGAATGGGCGCCTGGAGCGAAATCTGGAAGGATATCCAACACTCCATCGCGAGCAAGGGATATCGTACTATTTCCATCGATCTACCTCCTTTCGGCTTCTCGGAGAGACCGGATATTTCTTCTTTCAGCACTCGGACCCAAGGAAAACGAATCCTGGGAATATTGCATAGTTTAGGAATTTCTAAAGCGATTCTGGTGGGCCATTCTTTCGGAGGAGGCCCGACTCTCCACGCCGCCCTTTTAGAGCCGAGCATCGTGGATAAACTCGTATTAGTCGACATAGCTGCTCAAATCGAACCTAGTTACTCGGCCCCGGAAATCCCCGCTTACGTTCGATTCGCACTCGATAAGGACTGGATCCGCAATCCGATCTTTTCCGCAACGGGGACAAACCCTTTTCTTACTAAGACATTATTCCGGTCCTTCGTGAATAAGAAAGAAGCGATCACCGACGAAAAAGCGGCGATGATACGAGTGCCGATGAGACTAGAGAATAGCACCGAGTATATGGGGAAATGGATGGCACAATTCGTAACGAAAAACGACCCTTCTCTCTCGGAAGATCTCCCGGTTAACGTCTCCGGAATGAAGATGCCGATCCATATTCTTTGGGGAAACCAAGATACGGTTACTCCGATAAGTCAAGGTGAGAACTTGGCAAAGGCCTTGCCGGGTTCCCGATTGAAAGTCTTAGAAGGTCTAGGACATATTCCTCAATTGGAAGATCCGAATCTTTTTCTTTCCGCGCTTTCGGAATGCTTGGAAAAATAGATCCTTACTCGGTCTACAATAGAACGCGGCAGTCTAGTCCTATAGGCAGCTTTTTTATATAAAATATGATGACTACCAATTCCTGCGATCTCTGGAATCGTCCTCGTCGCCATGAAGAATCGTCTCCAAAAGGTCCCTTACTTCCGTGATCAATTCCTGGCGTAATTGATTCTTAATTTGGCTCAGTTTCTCTTCGAATCGCATTTTTTCGTTCAACTGATGGTACTGAATCGTTCCTAGTTCGGCCAAAACGGAATTCAACAAAGAGCCTCTTATTCCCAAGGAAAATAATAATCGTCGGAACCAGGAAAAGGAATCCGAAAGACAATGATAGCCTAACTCGCAAAAATGATCCTTAGTAGAAGAATCGGAAAGTAGTCCCATTAATTTCTGCTTATGTTTAAAAAGAAGAAGTAATAGATTCAAAACGGAGGAATTTCTGAAGGAATATTTTTCATTGAGCGCCCGTAAAATTTCCCTGATTGCAGCATCCTCCGAAGGACAAACGAATAATTCCGGAGTTCCTTCGGAATAGAACGCGTAACTCAATAAGGCGGGATCCTCCTGCACGGACTTGGCAATCTTCGAATCCCAGGCGACGTCCCGTCCGATTCCTAAGGAAAGAAATTTTCCCAACGCTCCTTTTCCGTTTAGAACCGCCTTTCTCAAACCGTTTTCGACGGCCTTTTCTCTCGCTTCTCTTGTAAACGTATCCGATTCCAAAGATTTTTGAGATACTACTTTAGCTAAACGAAAGAAATCGCAGTATGCCGAATTCGATTTCATAAGATGACCTAGTTTTGCGAACTCTTCCGAGAAGATACTTTTACGCACGAATATAGGATCCGAGGAAAGAAGATTGGATTCCTCGGTTAAAACGTTTTCTCTGAGGGAAATCAGATTTTCAGCCAGCTTAGGACTATTCTCCACGAGTTTCGGAATCACTTTCTTAGCATATAAATCGGATACCAGATCGAATAAGACGTCGACCTCCTGGTCGGGAATATGCACATATCCGCAACCGATAGTGGGCGTTAATATTCCCTCCTCCTCTATAAACGAGTGGATAAGCGCCAAACTATCCTTAATCACATCCGTATGAATTATGTTTTTATAATATATTTTCCGTAATAAATCCTTCGGTATATCCCGAGCTTCCGAATCCACCCCCGGAGAAGTCCCTTCCGCCAACGAAGCCAATAGGAAAGGCAAGGATATGTCCGCCCCTCTCTGGGAGATAATCTCGTAAGTCCTTACGGCCCAGGCGGATTTTCTCATGCTTTCAAAGAATACGCTTTTGATATTTTCCGGGTTGGTCTTTTTCGAAGAAAAGGATGCTAATACGTTAAAGGCTAACTCTAGATTACCGTTGGTCTTATTGAAGAATATCCTGGGTATGAGAAGAATCAGACCTTCCTGCACCAAGGATCTAAGCTCCTCCAGAAATTTTGGATCCAACGCAGACATGGCCGGAATCGAGGGAAGTTTTCCGCCGGCTAAACCGACGAGACTGGAATTCTCCGCAGCGGTCACCAATAATCGTTCCGTCTCGGGGCTAAAGTAAGGCCGCTCTCCGTGAGGATAAGAATCCTTAGACTTGATCTTAAGATAGGCAGGCCTAAAGTTTAAATATTTCCCGGAATATTGCTCTCCCGTGGGTATGGCTTCACTTGCATTCATTTCCCATTCCCCGCATTCTCATAATATAAGATACGATTAGTTTTCATTATATTTTATTATTTTATTAATTTAATATAACGAAATGCACTAATATTTATACACCTTTCACCCGTAAGGCAAGCAGTAAGGCATCCGAAGAATTACTAAATTATTCGTATTTGCGGCAAGATTGGAATATGTCGCATATCTTTTTTGCAATCCCGTTTGCTGCTCTGTCAACTTTTCATCCCGGAATCGAAAATCGGGTCGATTTTTTCCGGAGATCGCAAGTCCGAATGATGGATTCGCATCTATAGTCAAAAAATAGACCGGAATCTCCTTGCTACCGCTGCTCGAAGAAAAAAGATAACTCGCATGATATTACATCCCTGGCACGAAGCGAGCCCCGGCCCGAACCCACCTCACGAAGTCCACGCCCTAGTGGAGATTCCGTCCGGAAGTAAGGCTAAGTTTGAAGTGGATAAGGATTCTGGCCTCATCAAGTTGGATCGTGTCCTATTCGCATCCGCACATTACCCGGCACATTACGGATTTATTCCCCAAACTCTGGGAGACGATAAGGATCCTTTAGATATCTTAGTCTTATGTTCCGAAGAAGTCCCTCCGCTCTGCCTAGTTCCGGCTAGAGTCGTAGGAGTTATGCGTATGATCGACAGAGGAGAAGGTGACGAAAAGATTTTAGCCGTCGCCTCGGGAGATAGGAGTTTCGACGGAATCGAACACGTATCCCAACTCCCAGCCTCCTTTCGGGCGGAAATCACTCACTTTTTCTCCGTTTATAAGCAATTGGAAAAAAAGGAAGTGCGTGTCGAAGAACCGGAAGGTCCGGAAATCGCGAAAGATTTAATCGTCAAAGCATTAGATTTCTATAAAGAAAAATTTCCGAAAAAGTAGAATGATCTATCCGGCGAGTTTATACACCTCGCTGGATTCCGACTTCCCTTTCACCTTGACCGTTCCCAATTTCTCCAGGGAATATTTCCATGCATTCTTCAATTTCTTGAAAGTTTCTTCGCTTAGAAGCAGATCCGTATCGAACTCCTTTGTGAGTCCTTCTATGCGGGAAGCGAGATTCACCGCATCGGAGATCACCGTCCCGTCCATTCTCTCCTCTTCTCCTATGGTTCCGAGCATCAGGGTTCCAGTATGCAAACCTATTCCGATCCGGATCGGTTCGTATTGCCTCTCGACCCTAAGTCGATTCAATTCCCGAAGCTCCTCTAACATTTCCAGGGCGGCTTCCAAAGCCTGGTCTGGAATACTCGGAAACAGAGCCATGATTCCGTCGCCTAGATATTTATCGATGAAGCCGCCGTGCTTACGGATAATAGGTCCCATTCTTCTCATATAAGAATTCAGAAAATCGAAATTATCTTTGGGAGTCATCTTCTCGGATAGCTGAGTGAAGGACCGAATATCCGAAAATAGAATCGTCATCTCTCTCTGAACCTGATCTCCCAAACCGATCTCGGTAATATTCTGTTTATTTAAGAATTTCAAGAAAGCCAAAGGCACGAACCTACTATAAGCCTTGTTCACTTCCAAAAGATTGTCCGAAAGTCTTTCGATATAAAGGAAGGCTTGGGAAAACCGGAAAGATAGTAGATAAGACTGAGCGAATATGAAGACGAAAAGTCCCAAAGGAAGATAATATCCGAAGTTGAGCAACGCTTGCGAATAGAGTATGTCGTTTATAGCGGTGATCGTAAGAGCCAAAACTCCGCTCAAAGCCATGAGAGCACCGTCGGCGCCCGTTCTTACCAAACGAATCAAAACGTAAACCATCCATACGATGTGGAGAAGCATGGATAACTGGAAAGGAATCAGGCTATGAGAGTAAATACTCGCAGGAGTGACTATGACGAGAAGCGACAAGATCCCGTGAAACCAAAGACTGAATTTCCGGATTTTATCGGAGAAGGCGTTCGGAAACAATGCATCCAAGTACAATACGAAAAAAGGAACCGCCACGTACAGGGACAAATATTCCAGTTTATTAAAGAACTCCCAAGGAAGATTCGGAAATTTATAAATGAGATACCTTTCCCCCGTCACGAAGATCCTAAGACAAATGGTAGTACAAAATATACCGAAGTAAAGACCTGTTAAATCCCTTCTTCTTAAAGAATAAAGACCGAAATGGTATAACGCCATAATGATGATACTTCCGAACAGAAACATCTCGCTGGAATTCGCATCCTCTCTATAAGTTCCCAAAGCGTTTTCCGTTCCCAATTGAAGAGAAGCCCAAAGCCCGCCTTTATAATGATGAAAATTGGATACCTCCACCTGAAGAACCGTTTCTTTATCCGGTTGTCCTACCGGAATATAAAGAGGAAGGTACTGAGGACGAGAACTGTTCGAGTCGGTTCCCACGACTCCGTTTCCGCCGATCTTCTTACCGTCCAAATAAATGGCGGAAGCGGTGCCCGAATCCTGGAAATGAAGCGTCAGACGTCCTTGCCCGGGGGCAAAAAGAATTTTTAAAGTATAAGTACCGTAACCGTACGCTCGCAACGGGCGCATGCCCGCAAGATCATGTATCTGATTCCAGTTCCCCGGAACGGTTGTGAATATTCCGTCGTTTGCAGTAGCTTCCGCATCCGGTTTGGATTGTGAAAGCTTCATCCATTGAAATTTCCATTCTCCGTCCAATTTCACGATTCCATCTTCCGCAAAATTCCAATCTCTGAGATCCAAGACTCCCTCCTGAGCCCTGGGAGAAATCTTGGAAGAAGTCCTGGTACCGCAAGACGATAGGAATATAATCGAAAGAACGAGGGGAATAAGAAGACGATTCATAGGCGATAACGATGCCGAATTCGACGAAAGAATCATCCGATTTTTCACGCCTACGAAGATAAGATCCGAGTTTTTAGCCGGATTTCGAACGTAAAAATACGGGCCCGCTAGTCGGAATTCCTACAAGCCCGATTCGGCGTTATGCCCTTCTATAATCCGTCCGAAAAGGATTTCAGGATTTCATAAATCTCTTTAGGTTTATCCAATTGGATCCAATGCCCGGTACCGGACACCACTCTAAACGGGAATCCGCCTTGGAGACTATGTAAAGAATAGGAATCGTTGTTTGAAGGAACTACTACGGCCAATTTCGCTCCTTTGAATTTTCGAAGAGCAGGATTCGGATCATAATCCAATAATTCGGAAGTGACTCCGATCACCGTATCCTTGGGGATCTTTCCTAAATCGGAAAGGACCCTGACCTTCACTACGGGATTCGAGCCTTCCAAAATCCGCTCCCAATATCCTCTCGTCGTTTCCTCATAGGCATCCGAAAGTAGAGCTTGTTTGATCCGATTGCGCATCGGCTTCGGAAGCTTCTTCGGATCTCCCGCCGCATCCAAGAGAACGAGTCCGACAACTCTTCCTGGATTAGTTCCCGCGTATTCTAATGCTGCGCTTCCGCCCATGCTATGGCCTACCAGGATGAATTTTTTCAATTCCAAGGAATCCACTACGGATCCGATATCTTTCGCTAAGGACGAAATCCTATAATCTCCATCTTTGGGAGGAGTCGATTCGCCGTGTCCTCTCAGTTCTATACGGATCACTCTCCTATCCAAAACGAATCGATCCTTTATATATTCCCAATGCGAAGAATCTCCTCCGAAGGAATGTACGAATACGATGGGAATTCCTCCGTGCCCTTCGTCCGTAAAGGCCACCTTGCCCACTGGTCCAGTCGTGGACCTAAGAAGGATTCCTCCCTTGCAAAGAAGAATGCCGAAAGTAGAGGTTGCTAATGTAATCATAATATAAAAACTCCTAATATGTATTTTCATCTCAGTCCAAAGTTTCCCCGAATTTCTCCCGATAATAATTTCCCCAATGAGGTCGATTCCCGTCCTTGTCTATAAAACCGTATTCGTCGGAAAGTTTCCAACTGCTCCAGGCTTTTCCCGTCTTTTGCATGATATTCGGATCGGAAGCGAGACCGGCGAGAGCCCTTCCTACGAAAGCCGGAGTCTCCGAAGCGATGAAGTGCGCTTCCTTGGCGACTGCATCCTTCCAATTTTCCTCACTTACTCCGAAATAATCCAACATCTCTTCGGAACGTAGAAAACCGGGAGTTAACGAAAGCGCGGCGACTCCACCTTGCTTCAATTCTTCGGAAAGACAAAGAGCAAGATTGATGACTGCGGATTTTGTAAGACTATAGGGGAGATTTCCACGATACCTATAATCTATTCCGTCCGTAACCTCCACCAATAGTCCCGAGCCGTTCTTAAGTAAAAGGGGCGCCCCGAAATAAGCGGTGATCATATGGGAACGGATGCAATTATTAAACATTTTGAATGCTTTATCCAGATCTTGCTCCCAGAATTTCTTTCCCCATTCCGAGAGATGCTCTCCCCCCCAAACGTCGTTGACTAAAATATCCAGTTTGCCGTCGGTCCGGGATGCGACTTTTTCAAAAAGTTCCCAGACTTGATTCGGATCCGTATGATCCGTTCTTATCGGGATTCCGACCCCACCGGCTTTTTCCACGAGTTCCGCGGTTTCCTCTATGGTCTCTTTTCTTCCTATCTCGGAGTAGTTCCCGGTGCTACTACGCCCTGTCACAAATACTGTGGCCCCTTCTTCTCCCAATGCGATGGAAATCCCACGGCCGGCGCCCCGGGTTCCCCCCGCGACCAAAGCCGCTTTTCCTTTCAATTTTCTCCCGTTCATGGAGCCAGCATAAACCGGGATAGATGACAATGTATGTCATATTTAAAAAGACGGTAGAATAAAAAACATGACACTCTCCGTCATATTAAGGCGCTATACTTTCTAAGCATGAGAGCCGATCGCCTCCTCAATATTCTACTTCACCTACAGGCAAAGGGAAAGACAACGGCCAAAGAACTTTCCAAAAAACTGGAGATTTCGGAAAGAACCGTACATAGGGACATGGAAGCATTATCCGCCGCAGGAGTACCCATTTTCGCCGAACGAGGAATAGGCGGTGGATGGAGCCTAAGCGACGGATACAGAACGAATCTGACAGGATTCAAGAAAGAGGAAGTACTCTCGCTTTTCCTACTACAATCTTCGCGGGTGTTGGAAGATCTGGGAAAGAAGAAGGATTTCGATTCCGCTTTTATTAAATTATTGGCGGCCCTTCCTCCCGCTTATAAGAAAGATGCGGAGACCGCAAGACAAAGAATCCATATCGATGGAGCCGGCTGGAATCGCGCCATCCGAGACCTTCCTCTTCTTCCCGTACTACAAGACGCAGTGTGGGAGGAAAGAAAACTCAAGATCGTATATGAAAAAGACGGCAAGCAGGAATCCAGACTATTGGAACCATTAGGACTGGTCGCAAAAGATACGATCTGGTATCTCGTGGCAAGAAGAAGTAGAGAGATGAGAGTATATCGGATCTCCAGAATCATAGAGGCAAAGATAACGGAAGAACGCTTCGAGAGACCGAAAAAATTCGATTTAGCCAAATATTGGGAAGAATGGCTCGTGGAGTTTCGTTCCAGACTCCCTCAGTATCTCGCAAAGATAAGAATCAAAGAAGAAGATGCCGTAAAGATCAAAAATCTACCCTACGCCAAAATCAAAAACGTATCTCCGCCTAGGAAAGGTTTCGTAATATATGAATTGGATCTGGAAGCCAAGGAATGGGCGTTAGGAATGATGCTCTATCTAGGAGAAGCGGGAGTGGTCTTGGAACCCCAGGAATTAAAAGATGCGGTGCTGAAAAAAACCAGGGCGATTCTGCAAGCCTACGAGGAATAATCAAAAGGATATAGTCGGAGGATTTCTCGGAACCCATTCGGATATTTTTTACATATTTTCGCCCTAATGATGTAAACTAATGCCGAGACGCGACGGAATGATTTTGCAAAATCCGAAAGCTTCACGCATTGATTTTTTTCTAAAAGGAAAAGGTTGGTTTTCGATAGCTCACTCCTTCTAATATAAAAAATGATATCGACTAATCAAAAGAACTATTGGATTCGGAGTTCAAACTTCTTAGAGAGCGTGGATGAAGCGGTATTAATCGTGGATTCCAAGGGAAAATTGATCGATTCGAATCCTTCCGCTCATGATTTAGGTCTGGTTCCTCATAAGAACAATGTTAGGGATAATATTTGGTATCATGTCCTTTCCCAAAGAGACCCTAAAGAGCATATCCCTCTGACTCTAAGAACGGAAACGGGAAAGCATAGATTCATTTGCAGATGCATACCTGTTCTAATGGAAGAAAAAGAGCCCGCCAAAGCGTTCCTTTTCCGAGATATCACTCAGCAAAAAAACGCGGAGTCCAGGGCCAAACGATACGAGACTCTTTACAGGAGAAGGGAAGCCAAGGTAAGAGAATTAGAAATACGTGATAAACTTACCGGATTATTCAATAGAGATTACACAATCGAGGCCTTCCGAACGGAAGTTTATCGAGCGGAAAGAACCGAATCCGGCATCGGAGTCGTATACTTCGATATCGATCGATTAAAAGGGATCAACGAATTTTATGGAACGAGTAAGGGAGATATATTCATCCAAGCATTAGCCGCCATTCTTTCCGAAAATACCAGAAGAAGCGATATTGCATGCAGGATCGGAGGAGAAGAGTTCCTACTCCTTCTCCCCGGAGCGAGTCGCGCAATCGTTTTAGAAAGAGCGGAAAAAGTCAGACGCTTGTTCTCCGAATTCCAAAGCGCGGAAATACCGGAAGATGTCAGATGTTCCGTATCCGTGGGAGTTGCCATGTACCCCCAAGACGGAGTCAACACGGACGATCTTCTCCACGAAGTCCAAGCGGCGGTTTACATTGCAAAGCGTTCGGGAAGAAACAGAGTCGTTTCCACAGGAACGTAAAAGGAGTAAACGGTTTCCTCTTGTATGTAAAAATCAACTTCGACTCGACAAAAACATCCTCTCCTATGCGAGGTCACAATCTATAAAACAGAATAAAAACTGTGATGAAAATCCATTTCATAAGCCTTTTTATTGGCCTTGACATAAGTTTGCATAGTCGAGTAAAATTAAAAGCGGCCCTGGTTTCTATGATAACCTATTCAGAAATTCAACAAACTCTTTCCGCTCATAAAGATGAGTTAGAAGCATTAGGAGTGCAAAAACTTTTTCTTTTCGGTTCTACGGCCAGATAACAAAATAACGACAATAGTGATATAGATCTACTCGTTCAATTTCGTTCCGGTCAAAAGAGTTTCGATAACTTTATGGATCTATCTTTCAAGTTGGAAGATATCCTAAAAGCGCGCGTAGATCTATTAACGAAAGATTCGCTTTCGGGAAACATAAAGGATTCCATATTAGCTGAGGCTTTGGATATTGAAATCTGATATGGGTTACATCAGACATATCAGGGATGAGATTCTCTTTTTAAAGTTAAAATATGCAAATTAAGTTCATAGCCAATTCCTCACCGACGAAGTCGCAAAAAGAGCATTTGTACGCAACATCGAAATAATCGGCGAGGCATCGAACAAACTTTCGGATCTTTTTAAAGAAAGGCATTCTGAAATCGATTGGAAAAAATTATCCGCGACTCGAAATCGTCTGGTTCACGGGTATTTCGTCGTAGATTATGATATAGTATGGGACTTAGTAACGAACAAGATTCCTATCTTAGAGATGCAAATTGATTCGATTTTAGAAAAAGAAAGATAATAGCATCACAGAACAACAAAATAGTTCTCTGCAAATTCCTCTTCCAAGAATTGGGAGATCAAAAATCTTAATCGGCATTTATTAAAAAAATCCAAGGAATACTATTCATGCAATTCGTAGAAAAATTCGAAGGAGAAAGAGCGAGAGAATACGAGAATCGAATCGGGAAAATGATCCCTATGTACAACGGAATCTTGGAACTAGTCCCCACTCTCCTTCTGGAACTCACGCCAGAAAACGGAAACATCTTAGGAGTAGGTTGCGGGACAGGCGGAGATTTCAAGAATCTGATTCGAATCGCTCCGGAACGGTTTCGGATCACCGGGATAGACCCTTCTCCCGAAATGATAGAACAGGCCAAAGCCAAATTTCCGGGTATCCGATTCTTTGCGGATACGGTCGACAAACTTCCATCAAACGAGCTCTATCATTCTATCACTCTTTTATTCGTTCTGCATTTTTTGCCCGATGACGGAAGTAAACTTACTTTATTAAAGGATATCTATTCTCGCCTGAAAGAAGGAGGAAATTTGATCCTCTTCGATCTATATAATTCTTATAAGGATGAAAAAATCCAATTTGCACATGCGGCTTCCTATCTGCGAAATTTCCAGGGATGGAAAGAGGATAACCTACGTATATACTTGGAAAGGGTTTCCCAATTGCATAGAATTTCCGGAAATCGATATTTGGAACTCCTACAGGAAGCGGGCTTTATAGAGAATCGACAAATTTTCCAATGCCTGCATGTAGGAGGATGGCTCGCAACTAAGCGGGTTTAAACGAAGAAGTCAGATTCTTTGCGGCTAGCTTTTTCTCATAATGCGTTCTGGAAGCCGCGTAGATGGTCTTTTCGAACGTAGCGTAGACGATGCCGCCATCATCCTCGTATTTTAAAGGGAGATCGAAAACCGTTTCTCCTTTTTCTAATATTTCCTTTTTCGTTTTCTCGATCAACTCTTCCGTGATCAGAAATTTCGCCTTCACCTTTTTTAGAATAGGTCTCACAAACTTGACCCTTGCCGCCTTATCCCAGACCACGTAGTCCTCTCCTAAGATCCACATCATCATGAGCATGAAATAAGGATCGACGGAGCTATATATGCTTCCTCCGTAAACGGTTCCTACCCTATTTAGGGTTCTGATGTTCTTCCTTAAACCTACATGCAATTCTCGAAAATCGGAGGAAAGAAATTCTATTTTTCCGCCCGTGCACCAGACGCAGGGCCAGTAATTCAGCCGAGTGCGGAGCCACCAGGAATTTGCGGATTCTTTCTTATCGGTCGGATATAATTTCATACTGTATTCGGACTCCTCGTATTAGACCCGAACTAGCGTTCGTTCAAAAGACGATCCGAAAAGGAAAGTCTCGAGCCTACTTAACTCAAGAAAAGATTTCGTTCGTAGTTTGAAAATCCTCTTTTTGATTTCCGTTTGTGATGCGATTTTTTTAGGAAGAAACGTATATTTTTCCACCTGAATCTCCCTAAAATGTATATATATATATAATATACGAATGGAGTTCCCTGATTTTGCCAGTATCACCAGACTCGATTGGGATTCGGGAACCTTAAAAAAAAAGTGAATCCCCCGCTAAATTAATCCCGGCTTTTTCGCTTGCTCGAAAAACGAATCCGCTAAATCCTTCCGTCCGAAAGAAAGAGGTAACGAACCCCATATGATATCCCCGGCATTCGGCGAATTTTTAGGCACATTCACGTTGATTCTCCTAGGCGATGGAGTAGTTGCCGGAGTTCTATTAGAAAGATCTAAAGCGAAAGATTCCGGCTGGATGGTCATAACTTCCGCATGGGCCTTCGCGGTCATGTTGGGGATCTTCGTTGCCAAAGCTTTCGGTAGCGCGGATGCACATTTAAATCCGGCCGTCACCCTTGCCTTTGCGATCCAATCCGGCGATTATTCCAAACTTTTAACCTATATTCCCGCCCAACTTTTCGGTGCGTTTTTAGGAGCCTTCGCCGTCTATCTACATTATCTGCCCCATTGGAAAGAAACGGGGGATCGAGGAAAAATTCTCTCCGTATTCTCCACAGAACCGGCAATCAAGCACGGAACTTCCAATTTTATCAGCGAGTTTTTAGGAACCTTCCTGCTTATTTTAGGAGTATATTCCATCTTCTCCCCTCAAATTTCGGGTTTAAGCGTTCCTTTCGGAATCTTCTTCGTAGGAATTCTAGTCTGGGCCATAGGCTTATCCATGGGGGGAACCACCGGCTATGCGATCAATCCAGCCAGGGATCTCGGCCCGCGATTGGCTCATTTCATATTACCGATTCCGAATAAAGGACCTTCGGGTTGGGAATATGCTTGGTTGCCCGTAGTCGCTCCATTGGCGGGCGCAACCGCCGCAGGCTTTCTTTTAAAAGTATTCTTATCTTAATTTCCGAACCGTAAAATAAGAACGAATGTAAAAATGAAGCCCGGAAAAATCCTTTCCCAAATTTGTAAATCGACCGAGAGTCTACCAACCCAAAAGGAATTTCTATCATGATGCAATTTTCCCAAGCCTTCGGAGTCGTTATCGCAATCGGCTTCGCCCTTTCCTGCAGCGGGGCCCAAATCCAAAATTCTCCCCTCGACGGATCCTTAGATCTCCAAGGTCATAGAGGAGCGAGAGGCCTCAAACCGGAAAATACCTGGCCGGCATTTGAAGAGGCGCTCCAACAAGGAATGACCACCCTGGAGCTGGATACAGTCCTCACAAAAGATCATAAAATCGTAATACATCACGACTCGGATACGAATCCTACGATTTGTTCCGGTCCCAACGGTTCCGAAATCGTTTCCAGGTCCTTGTATGATCTTACTCTCGCCGAACTCAAGGAACTGGATTGCGGAGCGAAGCAAAATCCGAAGTTCCCGGAGCAAAAAACTGTCCCGGGCACGAAACTTCTTACCATAGAGGAATTTTTCGAAAAGGTAAAAACCTGGGAAAAAACCGGCAAAAGAAAAGTGATCCCTAAATTCAATATCGAGACCAAATTTCCTGGAGATGAGAATTCCCAAGTGGACCCCACGATCGTAGAAGCCCACGTTTCCCTTCTCGTAAAATCGATCGAGAAGGCGGGCTTAACGGAAAGAAGTACTATTCAATCCTTTTATCTGCCCGCACTACCCTTGGTGAAAAAGAAGAATCCTAAGCTCAAAACTTCCGCGTTATTCTCGCTTACCTATCCGCAGGGATTTACCATGAAAATCGGATTCGGAGATTCTCGCAGAAGATTCGCTTTGGAAAAGACCAAAGAGTTGGGAGCGGATATCGTTTCTCCTTATTTTCTTTATGTAACCGAAGAATTCGTTACCGAAGCTCATAAAATAGGAATACGAGTCATTCCTTGGACCGTAAACGAGATTCCCGAAATGAAGAGATTACTGAAGGTGGGAGCCGACGGAATCATTACCGACTATCCGGATAGGCTGAACCAAGCCATCTCGGATTCGGGCACTCATGTTCCGCTTAACGTAAAATAGGCGATAAAGATCCGGGGCATTGCATTCTTCCTTTACCCGGGCATCTCTTTCAGACCCTATCGCCTTTGCACCCGCTTATACGTTTGACCGGAACAAATTCGGAAACGTTAGCTCCCAAGCCCGTTCGAAAAAAACGGGCTCATTTGATCGAATACGAATATCTTAAAAAACCGACGAATAAAAAATATTAGACGTACATTCCGTATTTTCTATGCTTCCTGGAGTGAATCGTCTTCTTACCGTCTTCGTTTTTATTGCGGCAATCTGCCTGCAAACTTCGGTATCCGCTTCCCCTATTCGGGAAGGAAGACTTTCCATTTCGGAGAACCTTCTGTCCGAACATTCCGGGATCCTCCCTCTTTCGGGGGATTGGCAGTTCGCATACGGGACATTTTTGGATCCGAAGGAGACGAGCGATTTTTCCGGCTGGCATTCTCTTTCCGTTCCCGATTCCTGGCAAGGCAAGATTTACGATAACGTAGAACTTCCTAGAGAAGGTGCCGCGACCTTAAGACTGCTGCTTCGTTTTCCCAAGGAGGACCTGGATAAAGATTTCGTATTCTTTCTCCCTGACTTTGCGTCGGCGTATAAATTATACCATGACGGAGTTCTAATCTATTCTTCCGGAACTCCTAGTCTTAACCCTCAGGGGGAAGTCCAAAGAATCAAGTCGGTCTATCTCACTCTCCGTATTAAAAAGGAGGAAACCGAAATCCTGATCCAAGGCTCGAATTGGGTGAATAACTTCGGAGGTTTTTGGCAGGTGCCAAAATTCGGAACCGTCGCCGCGATGAACCGAGACAAACTGATCTCCCAAGTGAGAGAAGCTTTTTTATTCGGCGGGTTACTCCTGATCGGACTCTATCACCTAGGGCTGTTTCTATTTCGCAGAAAAGAAAAGTCCGTATTCTACTTTGCTCTCTTCGTCTTCCTTCTTGCCTTACGGGTTTCCTTGGTGGGGAACCGTCTCGTCCTAGAACTGTTTCCGGAATTTCCTTGGGACTCCCTGTTTCGTTTGGAATTCTTCTCTTTCTATACCGCGGTTCCAGTCTTTCTTCTCTTCCATAGATCCTTATTTCCGAGAGAAACTCACACCTTCGTTCTTTACGCGTATTGGGCACTGGCAATCGTATACGATATTACGCTTTTATTAAGCGTGGGATTTTTCACCGCTATAGTGACTTACTTCCAGATAGCGACCGGCGTAGCGATCATATACATACTTTATACGGTATGCATAGGAGTCTGGAAAAAACGGGAGGATTCCTTTCTATTTTTAGGAGGCTTCTTCGCTTTCGCAGCGACAGTGGGAGTGGATTTACTATGGGATCGTTTAAACATCCGAGGAGTGAATATTTCCCCTTACGGACTCCTAATCTTTGCGCTCTCCCAATCCTTGGTCCTCTCCAGAAGAATCGCCAGAGCATTCCGCAAATCGGAAGTACTCGCTGAAAATCTCAGAATAGCGAATAGCGCCTTGAATATTCTCAAGGACAATCTGGAGATCATGGTCCGGGAAAAGACTTCGGAGCTGAACCATTCTTTGGAAAGAATCCGAAAAGATCTAATGGTCGCCCAAAGAATCCAGATGAAACTCTTTCCGGAAAATTCGGAAACGTATACAGAATTAAAATACGCAGTTAAATATCTTCCTAGGGACGAAGTAGGCGGAGATTTTTACGATATCTTCGAGGTCTCTCCCGGAGTTTTCCGCATTTTCCTGGCCGACGCTACAGGCCACGGAGTCCAGGCAGCGTTAGTTACCATGGCCATCAAGGCTGAATACGAAGGAATCAAATACGGAGCCAAGGATCCGGGGTTTTGTTTGGACATCTTGGACGACAAGTTCCAGAGAAAATTCTCCTCCTTGGGAACCATATTCTCATCGATAATAGTGGATATTTATGCGAGAGAAAATCGATTGGTCTACGCCTCCGCCGGACATCCGGATCAAGTGCTGTTCACATCTTCCGAAATGTTCCCTTTACGTAGGACCGGAGCCATCATAGGATTAAGAAATAAAAAGAATTACGAAAACGTGGAGAAGAAATTCTCCAACGGAGACAGGATGTTTCTTTTCTCCGACGGAGTATTCGAACAATTCAACTCTAAAAGGGAAGCCTGGGGAGAAGGCAGACTCGTGAATCGACTCAGAGAATTGCTTTCGGAACCGATCGAAAAGATTCCAGATATAGTGATTCACGATATCGAATCCTGGCTGGGAAATATCCAACCTCAGGACGACATCAGCCTGATCGCCATCGAAAGAGTTTAATCCAAGATTTTCTTTTCGTAGCACCAGGCGGTATCGTCGGAAGCCCATCGACCGAAGGACTCTATTCTTATATATCCTTGCTTCTCATAAAAACGTAATGCTTCAGGTTGGGGAGCCCCCGCTCTGAGACGAATGAAAGAGAATCCTTCTTTTTTAGCGAAGGATTCCAAGGCTTCTACCAGAAGAGAGGCGATTCCGGATCTCCTGAACCTAGGATCCACGTACATCACATCCAATTCGGCGACGCTTTGCGACCAAGGAACCAAAGCCACGCTTCCTGCGGTTTCCTGTCCGGACTTGGCTATCCAAAATCCGTATCTAGGACCGATGAAATGTTCCGGCTTCATCGGATTGGGAGCTTGGAATCCATATCTTGTTTGGATTTCTATCCAAAGCGCTTCCATCATTTCTATCGCCTCGGAAGAATAGGGATCGATAAGGCCGATATTAGGTTTTTGATCCATGAAATCTTTTCCGCTTTCGAATCGAAAATGTAAACATACGAATTTGGCGTTGGTGTGTTTGGGGATCTCGGTGCCCGCCTTTAGGAACGAGGAGAATAGGACCGCAAGTTAAGAATCTATTCTTCGTCCTCTTCGAGGCTGAGGTAGAAAATCGCCCAAAGGGTATCGAATAGAATCTGCATGAGTAGCGCGAATCTTTCCTCCCGATCCTCTATGGTTTGGAAATCCTCCGCCAAGAACGTTACGAACGGTTCCAGGATCCTTCTCTCTTCGGGATCGGGAATGGAATTCAAAGTGGATAGAGAAAACTCCTTGTCCGCTGGAATATTATGATAATTTAATCTTAGGTTCAGCACGCGGACTGCGATCTCGATGAGCTCGTTATCGAGCATTGTCTTGACTCCCGCATCGTTCAGGCCGGAAAGAAGTCCCGAAATCGCCTCGTCCGTGATTTCCTCGCTCCTTTCCTCGTCCTCGTCGCTATAGGCTTCGGAAATGGCGATCAGTACGGCGGTAGCCTGATCCAAAAAAGAGGAAAGAACGTCGTCGAATCTTTGCTCTTCCTCTTCTGTTAGCTCTCTTTTGAAACCAGAATCCAAATCGTCATAGAACGGTTCGGGATCGTCCCCCTCGCAGGCCGCGGAAGCGAAGGAGCGGACGGTCAACCAAAAAGGCGACCTTTCATGACCGACGCGGAGAATCTCGGCAGCATACTCTGAAACTGCGGCTCGCCAAGAGGCGGGAGAATAAGAAGGGATTTCCATATCCGAAGAATGAGACTCTTTACGAGGAAGTCGACCTTATAAATCCTTTATACGATATTTTCCGTAAGGAAAACCGGGTGTAGGAACTCCGAGAATCGGATTCTAATTGCTCTTCCTTCCGGAATTTCCGAGAATCCCCCCATGAGTATTTCCGAAGACTATGATTTTCCCAGATTCCTGCCGGATTCCAAGGCGGGTCATTACGAAAGTTGGTTCGTACGAGGAAACCACCCCCTTCTCCCCCAGGCGATTTGGATTCGATACACCATATTCTCCCCGAAGGGAAACCCGCAAGAAGCCATAGGGGAACTCTGGGCGATATTTTTCGACGGGGAGAATGGAAAGCACAGCGTTTCCAAATCCGAATTTCCTATCCGTGAATGCGACTTTCAAGGAGAGCCGTTCAAGGTGCGCATCTCGGACTCCGTTCAGACCCATTCCGAAATCCGGGGAAGAGCGGGAAATAAACCCGGAACTAAAAAAATAGAATGGGACCTGAAACTCTCCGGAGGAGACAGACCTCTTTTCCTATTTCCCGAGAATCTTTACCAAGGAGGTTTCCCGAAGGCGAAAGTGCTCGTAGGAAGACCCGGTATAATTTTGAACGGAAATATTACATTAGAAAATAATAAAATAGAATTGAAAGACTGGATCGGAAGCCAGAATCACAACTGGGGTCCGAAACACACGGATCGCTACGCTTGGGGACAGGTAGCGGGCTTCGACGGAGAAAAGGATTCTTTCTTGGAATTGGCCACGGCAAGAATCAAGCTCGGTCCCTTTTGGACTCCTTCCATCACTCCGATCGTTTTCCGTCTCCAAGGAGAGGAATATTCTCTAAACGGATTATTCTCCTCTTTTCGCAGGGCAGAATACGGATACTTCGATTGGAATTTCCATGCGGAATCTCCGGAGATTCGGATCCAAGGAAGAATCCATGCCAATCGGAAGGACTTTGCCTGTCTTCGTTATTCGAATCCTCCCGGCGGTTGGAAATATTGCCTGAATTCCAAAATCGCCAGAGCGGAAATCCTAGTCCAAAGAAAGGGTGAAACTTCTCCCCTCCGTCTCATTTCCTCCCGAAAAGCGGCCTTCGAAATCCTGACGGACGATTCTTCTCACGGACTTGTCCCGGAAGCATAAATCAAGTTACTCGGAAACCTTTTTAGATTGACCCATACGCAGGTTAACAAACTTTGAGAGTCAGCCTCATTTTCGTTTACGGGTCTCCGGAATAGGTATTCCAAGATCCAGAAACAGTGAAAATTCTCGTTAAATCGTGCGATTTTGCCGGTTTTCGGGCCAGATGAACTAGGGAAGTAGAAGGAAAATAAAAACGGTTTGACTTTTAATGAGACTTATTCTCAAGTGCAAAATCAAGCCGGATCCTTTCCCAGGAACCGGAGGGAGTCATCCCCACAGTTCATCTCTGGCCCCGGCCGGGCCATTCGTCCTAAGCCGGGGATTTTTCTCGAGCTATTGATTAGGAGTTATCCAATGCGGAACATCCAAACTAAAATTGCCAGCTACCTCCTAGCGGCCCCTCTTTCTATTTTACTTTTTGCCTGCGGCGGAGGCTCAGGCGGTTCTGACGGACTGGGTCTCGCTTTAGCGGCCTTGAGCCAATCATCCGATCCTGTATTGGTCCGATACGCCGATATCGCCTATCAATCGTACAACCAAGCGGTCATAGATGCCAACTCCCTAAAGACAGCTGTTCAGACTTTCGTTTCTAATCCGACCAGTGCTAACCTAACCGCAGCGAGAAACGCTTGGGTCGTTGCGAGAGCAAGTTATCTCGTATCGGAGCCTTTCCGATTCAGCGGCGGGCCGATCGATGCAGACCCGGGATATTGCGGTGGAACTGCCCCTTCTTATTCAGGAACGGATGCTTGCGAAGGTGCGATCAATGCTTGGCCCCTGGATGAAATCGTCATCGACAATTATATAGCAACCAAGGCAAGCGATGGTTCCGATCTTACCTTTGAGGATCTCTATTCCAAAAACGAAGATCCGACTCTCGCTGCCGGCGGAGAAGTGGGGGATACCGATCAAGTCGTCATGACCGGTTACCATGCCATTGAATATCTTTTATGGGGAAAGGATGAAAGCGGTTCTCCGGCTGGAGTAAACTTATTCCCAGGACAAAGAACGGAAACCTATTTTACCGATGCGACCTCCGGAGTTCGTAGAAAAAAATACCTGACGGAAGCAATCAACGGACTCATCGGGCATTTAACCCAAGTGAGAGACCAATGGGCCGGTAGTTATCGTTCCGCATTTATAGCGGGAGGAAGAAATTCCAAAGTAGCCGTGTTTAACGGTTTAGGACAATTCATCGCCTCCGAATGGGGCGGAGATCGTTTGCAAGGCATTACCAGTGGCGTCCAAGAAGACGAGCACTCTTGCTTCAGTGATACGACTAAAGCGGACTTCTATTATGACGCACAAGGGTTTCTGAATATTTGGACTGGGAATTACAGTATAGTCAAGGGAGTGAACATTAGCACCGGTCCGGGGCTCTCAACTTTAGTACAATCTTCTACGAGCAATTTCATTATTGCGGACGCGACCCAAGCCCGCGATTATTTCTGCATCAATCTAAGTAACGAAACTTCGGATCCGAATTACACGGCTAGCTGCGCCTCCGGAACGATTTCGGAACGTTATGACCAGATTATCATGAAGAGCGCCAATAGTACAGTCGCTCAACAAAACCTGTTAGATGACTTGCAGTCTCTATTATCCGGTACTTTGGTTTCGGACTTCGCAAATGCTATGAGTCAATACTAACCGGATTGCTTATGGTTTAATCTGAATTAAAAATCTTTATCCCAAACAAATAAACAAATATGAACTGTGAAAAAAATGAAAACCAATTGGGAAAAAAGAAAAGCGAACAATGGAAAGGACTTCTCCGGAAGACTCCTTTCCTGGTTTGCTTACTCTATTTTCTAGGAAACTGCGGTAACAGCCAAGGTTCAGGCCAAGGAGTTTTGGCCTTGGCAGCCGCGTTAGGGCAATTTACCTCGGAAGGTTCCGATACCTGCATTCCCCCGATTGCCGAAGATCCCTTGGCCGATCCGGGAGAAAGATACTCCGGTGGCTACGGAACGAATTGTATTTCGAATCAATCTTCTTTCGATGTACACGCATTCAATATGCAGTCCTCTAATGGAGTCTTATTCAATAATGGAAATAGTTTCTTCAACCAAACTTGGACGGCAGAAGGTAGTAGTGCGGCATTCGGACTAGGACCCACTTTCAACGCTAGATCTTGTCAAGGCTGTCATTCTCATGACGGTAGAGGTGCTCCTCCTGCATCAGGAAATTTGAATAATGCGATTGGGATTCTTATCCGTCTTTCGAAAGATGGAACGGATCCTACGACTGGAGGACCAATCGGTCTAACCAACTACGGATTGCAATTGAACCCTAGAGGCTTAGGCTGCGATCCTAGCATTTATGATTCAAACTTGGATTGCTCGCCCACTTCGATTCAAGGAACTAATTTTACTCCGCCCGAAGGAGCCGCTTTCGTTTCTTATTCCAATTTTCCTGCTCCAAACTATCCGAGTGGAAGTACGACCTATCCAGATGGGACCAATGTAATCCTGAAAAAGCCTACGTATTCCTTTACTTGGAATTCCTTGTTCGGAGATCCGACAACAGGACCCGAAGGATTCCATTTCTCACCCAGAACCGCTCCCATGATTCCCGGTCTCGGTCTATTAGAAGCTATTCCAGAATCTACTATCCTTGGCTGGGCGGACCCGAGCGATGCGAACTCGGATGGAATTTCAGGTAAAGCCAATCAGGTCTGGGATGCGGCCACGTCGACGAAAGTTTTAGGACGTTTCGGCTGGAAAGCCAACGAGCCCAATCTGGCTCAACAAAACCAAGGAGCTTTCTTAGGCGATATCGGGATAACAAGCCCTCTCTTCTCCACGGACAATTGTCCTAGTGCGCAAACCGCTTGTCTAACCAACGCTTCCTCCAGTGCGGATCCTGAAATTACCGTATCTTTGGCGAATAGCATTACCTTCTATACGAAGATGGTCGGCGTTCCCGCGAGAAGAAACGTATCGGATCCGAATGTGATCGCAGGCAAAGCACTTTTCACTACACTTGGATGTGTTGCATGCCATAAACCGTATGTACAAACCGGAACCGTCTCGGGCTTTCCGGAACTTTCCAATCAACATATCAAACCTTACACAGACCTGTTATTGCACGATATGGGTGCGGATTTAGCGGATGGACGCCAGGACTTTGACGCAAACGGTCAAGAATGGAGAACGACTCCTCTTTGGGGGCTCGGTTTGATCAAAACTGTAAATGGACATTTCAAACTCCTACATGATGGAAGAGCCAACGGGGTAGAAGAAGCCATCCTTTGGCACGGAGGAGAAGCGACCCAGGCCCGCCAAAACTTCCAGGTCCGTAGTGCTAGTGAAAGGGCTCAGTTAATCAAATTCCTGGAATCCTTATAAGGGGTGAACCTAAGATGAAAGAATATTATAAAAAGCAAATCTATAAAGCGACCCTCGCAGGTTTATTCTCCCTTATAGGATGTGGGGGAGGAGGAGGGACCAATCTACTCCCTCTGGCTTTCGGTTCCCTCTTAACGCCTACAGTGGATTATACCGAGATCTTAGAATATTCTGCAAATAATATTATCATACCCAGCTTGGACGATTTGGAGGCCAAGACCTTGGTCTTGAAAAATGCAGCCGACACTTATAGTTCCTCCAAAAGTTCTGGAGACCTCACCGCTCTGCAAACCGCATGGAAAAACGCTAGGGTCTCCCTAAAAAAAGTGGAAGTCTTTTATTTTGGGCCTGCGGATCTACCTAATAGCAAATCGTATTATACCAAGATGGACGGATTTGAAAAATCAGGTGCCCGCCCTCTTTGGAGTACGGTTAGCCAAATTATTAGTACGCCGGCTTTGGCGGCTTGTCCGACAACGACTATTACCAGCACTGCATTACAACCTTGCCTCTATAAATATAAGGGATTCGAAGCATTGGAGATGCTTATCTTTACTGCGGACGGGGGCCAACCGGATACGACTTACGATAATACAGCGATTCATAATGCCAACGTAGCTACTCCCCGCAGATTCGATTATATCCAGGCGCTTGCAGAATTAATCCACCAAGATGCACTTACATTGCAAACGGAATGGTCCGCCTCCGGCGGTAACTTTGCGTATAATTTCATAAATGGAACCGGCACATATTTCAGAAACCAAGGGGAAGCTTTTGATAAATATGTCCAATCCATCGGTAATGTTTCCTATCAGATGGAAGACGTAAAAATCGCAGCACCCGCATGCTTAAATAAATCCTGCATAACCGGAGTAAACACTTCGAATCCGGTACTATCCGAAGCGATTTATGCAAGAAATGCATATATTGATTTGTATAATAACCTTCTATCTTTGGAATTCGCATATCTTGGAAATATTTCCGATCCGGATAATAGGTCTCTCTCCTTAATGGTTACCGCTCAGAATCCTAGCATGGACACGAATATCAAATCTGCGATTACCGATCTAAAAAACTCTCTGAACTCCAAGATAGGTTCCAATAAAGATTTGTATGCGGAGATTGCACTGGACTCAGGAACCGTCGGTTCGGGAAGCAACGTGGAATCTCAGGTCAAACCGCTTTGGCAAAAGGCCTTAACTCTGAAGACATACCTAACAATCGATGCCTTCTCCGTTCTAGGAGTTCCGAATTTACCTTCTCCTAACGACGGGGATTGATTCTTTCAATTTGCGCTTTCGAAAACTTCTTGCCAAAAGAACGAAAGAGACGCTTCTTACGGGACTATGTTTAGTTCTATAACCGCGCTTCTTTCGTTCACGGGCTGGTCCCTTCTTCTTTTATTCGGAGTCGTAACGTTCCGAGTCGCTCAAGTACTCGCGGGTACGAAAAAATCCAACGAATTCCCGGCTTGGATCCAGCACGGAAGCGATTTCTATTGGAGATTGCATAGGGCTCACCAAAATTGTATGGAAAGCCTTCCCGTCTTTGCGGTGATCGTTCTGACCGCTTTCTATCTCGGATTCCAAGATCCCATTTTCGAGATCTTAGCCAGAGTGGTAGTAGGAGCTAGGATCCTTCAATCCGTCGCTCATCTAAGCGGAGGAGGAGAATGGAATGTGAACGTAAGATTCACAGGGTTTCTCATCCAATTCGCGAGCTTTGTAGCGATGCTTGGGATTCTACTTCGCTCCCTTTTATAAAAACATCTTGACCCTCTACTGTACCGACGTTAAGTTTCGGAAAGATTTCCATGGCCGCTAAGTTCGATTATCTCAGAAAAAACCTTTATGCAATGGCGGAGCTATGTCTGGAGCAAATCCTGATTTTGGACGACGCCATCGAACAGGAAAATCCGGACCTAGCAAAGCAGGTGATAGAAAGGGACGATCTAATCGATAGCCTGGAAAAGCAAAACGATAACCTCTCTCAAAATGCGATATTGGAAGCGATAGCCAACCGGAATCTTCTAGGTATGGATCAAATCGACGGAGAAGTGGTACTCAAAAAGGACCCATTGCGTTTCGCGCTCTCCGCGATCCGGATCAATCGAAGCCTGGAAAGAATGGGAGACCAAATCGTAAATTGCGCCACCTGTTATAGAAGAGGTCTATTGCCCAAGGGTTTCTTCCGTCAAGAAGAGATCTTGGACAAGATGCTCTCCCGAGTCGTAACTTTAGTGGGAATGGCGGTTGAATCCTTAGTTGAGGAAAAGAATCGCTTTTACGGATCCGTTCATACGGTAGAAGAAGAATTGAACAATCTATGTAACGGTGCCTTTTTGAAATTCGTAATGGATCCGAGACTGGATAAGAATCAATTTGCGGACCTATATCGTATAATTTTAGGAATCGAAAGAGCGGGAGACTATGCGGTCAATATCGCCGAAGAATTGGTTCGATTGAATACCGGTATGGACATTCGCCATCTTTCGGATCCGGTCCAGGCTACCGAAAAAACAAAAACCGCTTAAAGAGATATAGCCGGAGCCTAATATCCGTTATCTCTTCTTCCATTCTTTCTCGAGACCGTCGTAGAATTTTCTAGCTTCGTCCTCCGAGGAGGGCACGGGAAAATACACTTCCGATTCTTCGTTTTTTAGATATACAAACACACGAGAAGAATCCAAATCCAATTCCATATCTTCGATTTTAGAATAAGGAACCACGATTGCGGGATTCTCCGCGAGTTCCGCTTGATAAATCACCAGTTTTTTATCCGTAAAGAAGGAGAAGCTTTCCTTAAAATCGATGAATGCGTCGGAATACCAATAGATGATCTTCTCATTCTTACCGATCAGATTCTTTTCCTTTACGAAATCCAAATATTTGGATTTCAGCATATTTCCGGAAACTACTTCTATTTCGGGCCCCACTACTCCGACCCAGACCAAGAAAAGAAAGCCCAATATAAACAAGGAACCGAATACGGAGAGAATATAGAATCCTACACTCTTTCTTTCTTCCGGAATTCCAGCCTCCGCTCTCTTCTCCCGATTGTATCGATGCAGATTATAAGCGGCGATCGCTCCGACGAGGTAAAGGGCGATAAATACGAATCCGCCTATGACGACGCCTATCGATCTAGTTCCTTCAATCAGTAAAATGATTCTAGTCAGGAGCGCCAGAGCTACTTGTCCGAAAGCCGCCAAATAGTTCTTGCGAAGAGTCCCGTAACTTACCGCAGCCATAAGAGCCGCGTCGACAAGAGACCAAGGGTCCATCCCTATGGATCGGAGAGATTCTACGAAAATACTAACGATGCTGGCCACGGCCGTCAGTGCCGCCGAGCCGAATCCCACCCACGCGGAAGCTTTGATCCTATCTTCCCATCTTTTGATCTGTTCTGAGTCTTCCATCAATCCAAAACTCCGATATTCCCGTTCGCGTCAGAATATTATAAGACCTTAATCCGGACAATCCGGATTGTCGTTAAAAGGTTCTCATTCCGTGTATATATCTTCCGAGACCGCGGGTCAGTCACCGTAATGGGCGGAAATGGGAGAAGAAGGGGACTCCCCTTCTCCTTGATCCAAATAGCTTTCCAACTCTTCCTTCAGTCCGGGGGGAAGTTGCAAGCCGGAGCTTTCTATTCTTTCATTGTATTTATTGAACGAGAATCTATGACGGGAAGTTCCGAGATACACGCTCAAGGCCTCGGAGCCCCATTCCAAAATGTCCTTGATATAATCCTCATTTTCCTCCAGGCGCTCCGTGTAAGGAATGAATAGAGGACGATTGACCGGACGCCCGATGGTTCTATAGAATAACAATCTACGGAGAACCTCGTGCTCCTTCCAATTATCGGATTCGAGAGCGCGTTCCACCATTCTGAGATTGATGCAATCCAGGAACTCAATTTTCAGATTTTCGTTCTTTAATCTTCTTCTTAGATTAGTCTTAATCTCCTCGGCCTCATAGAGAAAGTTAGGACAGTATTCAGGACATTCCTGGTCCTTATGCAAATCGCAAAAATGTAGGAGGATGCAATCTATATCCGAAGAAGGCTCCACGATGCCGAAGTTGATCGAGCCTAGAATCTCCACACCCGTACGGAAGCCCTTGTCCTCCAGTTCCTTTAAGGCGATGCGGCAGGCCTGCATTCTTCTCAAGGCCTCTTTGGTATCGTAGTTCCTGTATTTGTTTTTGAGGGCTACGTATTTCTCGATCAGGTAGGTCATTCGAACAGTTCTCTGAGATAGCGATTCATACCGAGTAATACTACTTCGGGGATTTCATGTCCACCCGGAAATGCGAGTAATTCCCCTACCCATCCAGCATCCAAAAGCAATGTTTCCAACTTCTTGGCGGCGGGATAACCGAGAACAGGATCCATTCTACCATGACTTTGGAAAAAGCGATAGCCGGGAGTCTTAGCAGCCAATTGGGACCAGGACTTTTCGTCGATGAGACTTCCGGAAAGAATGACAAGCCCCTTAGGCTTTTGTTCCGCCCGAAGAGCCAAATCGGTTGCGAGCATGGATCCTTGGGAAAAACCTCCTAGAACGATCCTGTCCATGGGAACACCCAAGGATGCGATCATCTCCTCCACCTTCTCCCTCGCCTCTCCAAGTCCGTTCGGATAGCGATCGGAAAAGTCCCGGTAACCTCCGGCCACCATGGCTCTTTGCAAGGCTTCCATATCTATGGGAAACCAGGCCCTTCCGTTATAACCGGGCATGATGGGAACTTCCAGGACCCCTTGGGGAAATAGAAAATTGGTCCCTTCCGGAACATCCATATAAGAATACAGGGGAAGAAGATCGTAAGCATTCGCACCATAACCGTGTAGGAAGATTACATAAGGCCCGTTCGGATCTCCTTTGATCCAAGCAGTTTGGACCGGACCGACCTGGACCAAGGGAATTTCGTAAGACATGAGTTCCTTTTAAAGGAGGCCGATCCGTTTGGCAATAGTATAATTTCCGCCCCGTCGCTTATAAAACCTTTAATCGAATTACGAAACGGGACAGGATTCCTCCTACAATTCCCGGGGAGCGATTTCTCAAAAAAAGTAGAAACGGTTTATGAAAATATTGTATCTTAAAGAATGCGAAAATCCCAAACGAGCGGATATTTATTGCATTTTAGCTCTCTTTCTTCGACCCTTGTTCTAATTTAAAATTTTGCTTATGTTCCTCCGTCGCATCTATCTGATCGCTCTCTTTTTAGGATTCTATAATTGCGGCGCCTATCTACTTACCGATCGCCTGTTATTTTCCGAAGAAAGCAAACAACCCCAAGGTATCGCAAAGATTCTTTTAGCAACCATGAACGTGGGTCTGATCCATTACTGGCCTTTGGACGGGGATGCGAACGATAGAGTGGGATCTTTGCATCTTTCACCTTCGGGCACGACAGGTCCCACGATCACATCGGATCATAACGGACTTCCCGGAGGAGCTTTCCATTACGACGGAATAAACGCGGGCCATGATTCGGGAGCGGCAGGAGAGCCCATATTGACCGGGACCGCCTCCTTTACGTTAAGCGCCTGGGTACGGGGAAAATTCCCACAGACAGGAAGCGGAAGCACCGGGATTTTTTTAGGACAAGGAGACGGATTGGGACTCCAATTTTACGCTCTCACTTCCGTTTGTACCAATCGGATTCGAGCCTATTCCACGACCGGAGGTTCAGGTTCGATTGATGTGTCTAGTCCCTGCTTTATGTACTTCGACGATGTTTGGTACCATGTGACACTCACCTGGGATCTTCCTACAAACACCGCAAGTCTCTATGTGAATAACGATCTAGTCGTCAGCACTGTGTTCAATCCGAACCAAGTCCCCTGGAGTTCCGGTTCCCCGTTTACCTTAGGGTATGGCACTATTGCCGGATACTTTCACAACGGAGACATTGACGAAGTCCGGGTGTATGATAGAGTCGTTCCTCCTTTCTTCTTTTACTTTTGATTCCTCGCGCCAAAAAGCCGGAGTCGGAGAGTTATGTTATAATATTATTATATACTAGATGAGAAAATTAGAGCCCCAAAGGCAAGCTCAATGAAGCTGATTAAAATTTGTGGGACAATTTACGACATTGCGTGAAATCCTCCATACTAAATGAACCGCGGAGGCGAGTTTTACGAAGCTGCGCAATATCCTCATTTATTCTTTGCTCGGAAAGAATGTGAAGTGGTTTCACGAAGTTGCGTGAAGGCGCGCGAGGCTTGGTCGTTTGTGAAAAAATGGGGGATTTTACGAAGTTACATAAAACTGCGCACACATAATTGAATTCGTAGGGGGAGGTCTCCCCCTCGCTACATCCGCCGCTGGCGGATTTCGCTACCCCCTCTCCGGGAACTTACTAGCTCCGAAGCCCGGACCCAATGGAAGGGCTATACGCATATGCGTCAAATTGTCCTCCGCAACAACAAACCGCAAATCAACGGAGAGCTTTGTAAGAATTCCTACAAACGCAGAAAGTGAGAATTTCCGGTTGGAAAATTTCGGATTTGTGATAGGGATTTTTCCATGGGCGGGATGGAAAAACTCCATTTCAAGTCTTTATCCAAGGCATTAAGACAGAAGAAGTGAAGGGCGACCAAGCAGAAAATTAGAACAAGCGTTCGGAAGAAGTGTAAACCGAATACTATCTCTGTACAATTTATTCTTGATAATCTTCAAATTCTGACCTACCAACGAATTCTAACTTTCGCTCTATCTCTTCCCATGAGTCACCCCAACACTTTGAACAAAACCGATCAATATAGGATCTTAATTTATCTTCATTAAATGCGTTCATAATCAAGTAACCTCGACCATTCACAACGGATTCTTGCTCCAACCTCTTAGCAAAATATTCAGGAGTACAAACGGTTAAGGAAAATATTTGAGACGCATCCTCTCCCGAAGTACCAATGTATGCATCGACCTCTAGCACATTGTCCTCATTTAATTCAATAGAAGATTCAATATCTCTATCCCGAAAGTGAAGATGTTTCAAATCGGCTCTCATATAATCCTCCTCTCAATTAATCAACGATATCCAGATGACCATTACTATGGAACTTTCCATCTTTCAAGGACCTTTGCTCAAAATTTGCTTGCACTCCTCTTTTTTTCTGCGAAGGCGGCCTATATTGCCGAAGTTTATTTTCGCTGATAAGTGCTTTTCCATCCGAACTCCAAGTGGCCCCCTTACCTACCCATTCTTTACCAAGCATATCTGCCTCGCGACGAGTAGCAATTCCAAGACCATAGTTCCCTTTTCGGCTTGCCGCTTCTCTTAGCAATCCGCTCTATCGAGCCAGTTGCTTGTCACTAGCTAACAACGAGCGACTCGACTGAGTAGTTACGCCAGAGTATTTTGATCTACCTAATGATAAGTAACTTAAAGTAAACTCGGTCCCAGCTAAACCTAAGCCCGTTCCATGATTTAAACCTTTTACAAATTTTTCAAGATCTGTCCCTTCCGGCAGAGACTTGCTAAAAAGCCCTTCGTCAAACCTTTTAACGTGCTCAGTACTTGGTGCAACGTACGATCGACCCTGTAAATCGTATGACTCAAGTCGATCCGTCACTCCAAATATATAGCCTATATCTGACGCCTTATCTTTCAGGGCCGCCATACTTCTTGAAGCTAACCCGATAGTGAAACCTCTAACATATGACAGAGAGTTATTAAGACTGCTGGCACTCTGCTTTTGTTCTGGTGACAGATATGGCTCAACTGAGTCATGCCCCGTCGGATCCTTGTACCGGATCGGATTCCCTGCAACGTAGGAGAACCGATTCCAACCCTGCGTGCTGCGGGCACCGTCGATGACTGTATCCGCACTCGTAAATCTCGCAATCTGCGGATCGTAATACCTAGCATTATAAAAATAGAAATTGGTTTCTCGGTCGAGCTCCTGGGAATTGTATTTGGGAACAAGGTCCTGGTTTCCCCTCTGGACGAGGGTTTCTCCGTAAGGTTCGTATTGAGTTCGTGAAAGAGTATGGGCCTCTTCATCCAGGACATGGGCCACGGAATCCACTTGGTCCGTGAGGAAGTAGGCGGTGGTTCCCTCTTCGTTCAAGGCGGCTATCCGGACACCGTTCAGATAGATATTATTAATAGAACGTAATACGTTTTCTTCTTCTAAGTATTCTAGACCGTAGAATTTGCTCGGGTAGAGGACTTCTTGGTTTCTGGAACCGGCTCCGGAAGGAACGACCGCGAGTTTGCGGACCCGGAAGCCTCCTTCGTCGTACCAATATCTTCCTACAGTCGCACCGAGTGCATCCTGAACCTGGAAGATTCTATTTTCGGAATCGATCGTGATCTGTTTTGTCAGATCCTTGGAATTGTCTCTCTGCCTGGTCATATTTCCGGAGGCGTCGTAATTCATAACGAGCCTGTCGTTCCCACTCTGGGTGGAATCGATATGGGTGACCTGGTGGTTTGTTCAATGGACAGATGAAGGGGGAAGTCTCCCCCTCGCTTCATACCGAGCGAATTATTTGTATTTTCTTAATGCTATTTAAGTTGTACTCGGTATTGCGCTACCCCCTCTCCGGGAAATACAATCGCTTCGAACAAGTGTCTCTATTGCACGAAGGTAATATGATAATAATCAGTAATAACGATACTTTCATCATTGAACTAATCTCAGCTCTGCAAATACAGAAAAAATTCCGAATTTCGCATCCTGTTAACTATCCCTACGATAAAGAAAGTGAGAATAAGCTTCATTGTACCTTTCTAAAATTTTAGCCTTAAGACCGATCGCTTTTTTGACAACTCCAGGATCAACTAATTCATTGTTTTCATATATCACAACTTCCGGATGCACCCAGAGAAAGAATGCAAAATTGTCTATCACTGTTCTGCTATCAAAATTATTAATGTTGTCTACAAAATCCCTAAGAGCATGGCGCCATTTCCGGGTAGAAATCAAGCTTCTATTTGCCATCATATATATTGCCCATTCTTTTTTTAACTTAGCCTTCTTCATAATAGTTTCAACAAACTCAATCGCCCAGGCTTCATCCATTGATTTGCAGATACCAAGAAGCTGCATTAACAAATGTGCATCAGAATCATACTTATACTTTCCTAAATATTCTCTAATTTCTTTCTTATATTGACTGGACATATTCAAAGAACTTAAAATGGCAAAGGAAAGACTCCTCTCTATTGCTGTACCAAATTTAATAATTTTCCATATTGTCTGCATGAATTCCTGCTGATCGTCTGAAGTATTCAGTGATTTAAAAAGAAATTCTAACCTTTCAACCGGACCAGTATTGCCTTTGGCATTCATTATTTCTTTAATTTGCTTTTCCAATTCTCAGAGCCCTCCGATTCGCTTAATATTTAAAGCAGGGACGATATCTTCGAATAGATATTGGGGAACACCATTCGTCCAATTCGTTCTTGGGCTGTAAAATTTAGGATTAGCATCTATTTCTAAAAACACTGCCCCACTGTCAAATTTCCCAGCTTTTTCATGCCATAGGTCTTTACGATACAGCTTTGTATTGAACTCACTTGGATCAAGAACATCTTTGATATACTTCCATTTCGTTACATATCCCGATATGCGAGGATCCAGCCCAGATGACATTATTTTCGATGCACCTGATGGAGTAGTTACATGTATGAATGCATCATCTGAAATATTTGCTAATGATGAAGAATTTGATTTTCTAAATTTTTTAGAGAAATTCTTCCGTCCCCCTAACAGTCCTCCCGAACCAGCTCCTCCCTCAGCAGCGCCTACTGTCAAATGACCCAGAGTTTCGCCAGGATTCTTTACTGCATGATCTAACGCCTTAAAGCCGGCTGCTTTTGTAGAATTCCAAGCATTGTTCGCTTTATTGTTTAAAAATTCCCCTACTTTATTGCTTTTGTAAGCCGAATAGAATTGCTTCCCAAATCCTGCTGCTTTATTAGCAAGCCCTGGTAACGATCTAGCAAAATCAATATTAGATTTAACAATACCCGGAAAAGTCGAGGCTGCTAAATCTTGTCCGTATCTAGTTGCAGCTCCCTTAAAGAATCCCTTTACAGAATCTCCAAAAGTTTTCTCCTCATGCCCCGTCGGATCCTTGTACCGGATCGGATTCCCCGCTACGTAAGAAAAGCGGTTCCAACTTTGGCTGACTAATCCCGTTTCGGGAACGACTGTATCCGCACTCGTGAACCTTGCAATCTGCGGATCGTAATACCTAGCATTATAAAAATAGAAATTGGTCTCTCGGTCCAACTCCTGGGAATTGTATTTGGGAGCAAAGTCCAGATTGCCCCTTTGGACCAGCGTTTCTCAGTACGGTTCGTACTGGGTCCGTGAAAGAGTATGCACCTCGTCGTCCAAGACATGCGCCACAGAGTCCACTTGGTCCGTCAGGAAATATGCGATCGCTCCGTCTTCGTTCAGGGCTGCGATCCGCACTTCGTTCAGATAAACGTTGTTGATCGAGCTGAGAATATTTGTTTCGTCGTTGTATTCTAACTTGAGGGCGGATGAAGGGGGAGGTCTCCCCCTCGCTTCATACCGAGCTAAACATTTGCATTTTCTTAATATTTTCTTTAAGTTGTACTCGGTATTACGCTACCCAATCGAGCGCCCCTTAAGAAGCGAGATTCCCGAAGGGTGACTGAGCAAAGCGAAGACAAAAAGCTCTAATCGCGAGATGTATTCAAATCGCCAAACTCAACAACCTCGGGCACGAATCGCCGGGAGATTTTCCGCTCCGAAGCCCGGACCCGAGAGAGAGTGGCTGCCTGAAAATGCGTTAAACAAACCCTAACGAATAAATCAGTCGCCTAATAAGAATTAGGTGTCTTCGGTTCGAATCTGGAACGCTGCGTTCTAAATCGGGAACGAAAATTAGAACATGAATACTCGGGGCCACCTACTCGATAGGACTAGCCTACTCTCGCAATTTTCCACCAGTTATACGCACGTGCGTCAAACTGCGATTAGGGGCGCTGGCACTTTAACGGCGAGCTTTGTAGGAGGTCCGACAAGCGATAACGTCCTAAATCATTCGAGAAATTAAGAGGAGAACAAAAGTTGTGGGAGCTTTCCCGGATGGAAAGTCCACCCTCATGTTAGCAACTGCTCGTCTCAGGCACGTTGCCTCCACAAAATGGGGAACTAAAAAGTATCTTGACATGGAGAAGCTAAAAGAACTAAAAATTTCAAAGCTCACGGCTTGACGGTATCCAGAGCCTTACCTGAAATTTAAATTGTGCGAAACTTAACGGACACTATCGCATTAAGACAGAAGAATCGGAGGTCCACCAAGCAGAAAATTAGAACAGGCGTTCAGAAGAAGTGTCAGGTGAATACTAGCATTGTACAAATTATAAAAATATAATAATTCTGATTAAGAATATAATTATTCCAGATAATAAACCCTCTTCACTGAGGGGAGAAAATTTCATCTCAACCAATTCATCATTTCACTGTTGATCCGATTGTGCTGAGTAGATTCGAATGAACATATTAACGGGATTGCACTTAATGGTCATCAATAGTTATAAATAGTTCTTCAGTATCCTCTTCGAAAATAGCTCTCGCACGGACAGAAACAATTCCATCTATTGATAGTTTAGAATTCCAGCATTGCACAAGAGATTTCGATACATCTATTGCTTGCCCCAACGGTAAATCGTCAAACAAACCTGTTAACTCAAGTAAATTCATCCAAAACTGTATATCATCATCATTCTCCCCCGCTCCTATTAATTCGTCATAATATTTTTGATCGAATAGTTCCTGCAAAAAAACTTTCCCATCAATAATCTTAAAATCTGGCCAAAATAATTTAGAAAACCAAAAGATGAAATCGGTATGTAAAGAATTGGATTTATATACAATCTGCAAATAATCAAATCCAGAAACATAATGACTTGAGTTTGCCGAAACAAAAGAGGCAAAATCAAATGAATCTTTTTTCTCCATAATCATTTACCGGGATACTCATCATTACGCGGGATGCGAACGCGCCCTTTATCGATAAATTCGCGACCATCCGGCGTTCGATTTCTTCCCGCCTCCTTTATATTGGGTCTTTTAATTTGTCCATGTTCCTTTCCTGAACCACGATATTGCTTCCAGGTTCCGTCACCATTGTGTGTAGTGTATTGGCCCGACCTCCCATACCTCTCGATTATTGAATGCGCTCTGCCTTGAGCTTTCGGATCAGGAGGAGGAGGTTTATTTCGACTTTTCTTTGTGCCCTTACTCTCGACATTTGTCGATATATTTTTTTCAAGTTGATTAGCCGGAGTTCTTCCCTTTAAACCACTAGTAGCATTTTTTGCCACTCGCCCGGCAACGCCGGCAACACCTTGAGCGGTCTTTCCAGTCGCATAGCCTATTGCTGCTTCCGCGCCCGTCTCTCCAGCAACTCTGAACGTTTCATCCAAAGGAGAGTCTGCTTTCGCGATTCGATTAACAGTATCATAACTATGTAGGGCTTGGGAACCTCCAGGTACGGCGGAAATAATCTCACGCCCAGGATTCGCCTTGAGTGAGTTCATTTTCTGACTCGCCGCGTTCTTTATTGTCTCAACCGGACTTGTTGCCGCATCGTAGATTGCTTCTCCCGTGTTTAGGAGTATTTCTCCCACACCTTCTCCAAAATTTTGAGCTAAAGATCCTGCACTCCAGTGCCCCGTCGGATCCTTGTACCGGATCGGATTCCCTGCCACATACGAGAATCGATTCCAACCCTGAGTACTCCTCGCTCCATCAATAACACTATCCGCACTCGTAAATCTAGCAATCTGCGGATCGTAATACCTAGCATTATAAAAATAGAAATTGGTTTCCCGGTCCAGCTCCTGCGAATTGTATTTGGGAGCGAAGTCTAGGTTTCCTCTCTGAACGAGCGTCTCCCCATACGGCTCGTATTGCATACGACTGAGAGTGTGACCGTTCTCGTCCAGGACATGGGCCACGGAATCCACTTGGTCCGTGAGGAAGTAGGCGGTGGTTCCCTCTTCGTTCAAGGCTGCGATCCGGACACCGTTCAGATAGATATTATTAATAGAACGTAATACGTTTTCTTCTTCTAAGTATTCTAGACCGTTGAATTTGCTCGGGTAGAGGACTTCTTGGTTTCTGTTGTATTGTGTGAGGAGGGGGAAGTCCCCCCTCGCTCCATAACGAGCATACCTTCTTTATAATTTATAGAATCTTAATTTTCTAATCGATCGTTATTCCGCTAACCCCTCTCCGGGAATTTACTAGCTCCGAACCCCGGACCGGATTTATTGATATTTCGGAATTTTTAAAAGCTGCGATTCTCACGCAAAGGCACGGAGACGCAGAGGATCACGCGCTCGCATGGGCGAAGGCGCGCAAAGCCGCCAAACCTCCTCAAACGCCCATTTGTAGTCGGACGAAAGAACTGGCTTTTCTCAGGCTTTCCTAAGGGAACTACTGCAAGTGCGAGATTTTATTCTTTAATCCAAAATGCCAAGGTCTCGGGAATCGATCCTTATGTGTATTTACGTGATCTATTTAAGTCTTGGGAAACAGAGCAGAGGGAGCTTTCTTATCGGGAGTTACCGCCATACAGGTAACTCTGTGCTTGATTAGACCTAACGTTTATTAGATGCTTACGAAATGTAAGGCTAACATCATCACTGTAAAAAACGGTCGGATTGATTTGGTCTTACGTTTTTTCAACTGAAGCAAACAAATCATCAGATAATTTGTCGATCTTTGAACCATAAACATTGCAATCAGTCAATACTCTACAAAAATTAAAAACATCAGTTGATTCAAATTTAGGCGAAATTTTATCGAGCAATTTCTGCAAAAAAAGAAGCTGCTCTTTATTTAACTCTATATCTTGCTGAATTTGATACTCCTTATTCTGCAATTTATTAAGCTCATCATGGATTTGCCCCAGTATTTTCTTTGCTTTATTCAATTTTTAAGCCCCTTAGTTTTTACTGCCCAAGACTCTTTGACTTTTGGTATGTAAACTTGGTTACCCCCTCCACTATACACTTGCCCATTTTTAGCCTGTTGTGAAGCCGCTTTACCTATATAGACTTTTGTTCCTTTAGGCACTCGCATAATAGTAACTTTTGACATTTTGTTTCCCCATTCAGGAATAACAGCCAATGAGTTTATTGCGCGACCCCTATTTATAAACCTAGTAAAACTCAAAAAAGGTCCAGCAATTCCCGATACTCCGCCATGATATCTATATAGAAGGGCATCCTTTGTTAATATAGTACTCGTGTATTCACCATTCACGAAGGTTTTTGTAATTTTTGAAGGGAGTTCCCCTCCTTTAGGAATTTTCCTTGTCAAGGCTACAGTTGTAATAGTATTAACTACATCCCCACTGACCCTTCCTATCGCATCATCTCTCGTGAATTCATTTTCGCTGAATAAATTTTGATAGTTTACCGTAGCTTTTGAGAATTTTGATTTCGCTGCATCCCAACCATCTTGGTGCATATCATAAGCACCTTTAGCAGCTGAAGCAGTTTGTATACCCGACCATACCAAAACTCCGGAGGGTCCGAACATAGCTGCAGTAGCAGGTCCTTTTAACGATTCGGCTGTATTTTTCAAGAACTGACCTTCTTGGTCAATGAAAGCATTCCAAGCGTCTTCAGCCTTATGCCCCGTCGGATCCTTATACCTCACCGGATTCCCCGCTACGTAAGAAAAGCGGTTCCAACTTTGGCTGACTAATCCCGTTTCGGGAACGACCGTATCCGCGCTCGTAAATCTCGCAATCTGCGGATCGTAATACCTAGCATTATAAAAATAGAAATTGGTTTCTCGGTCAGAGGACTGAAGTCTGAGGACGGAGGACAGTAGGGGGAGGTCTCCCCCTCGCTACATCCGCCGCTGGCGGATTTCGCTACCCCCTCTCCGGGAACTTACTAGCTCCGAAGCCCGGACCCAATGGAAGGGCTATACGCATATGCGTCAAATTGTCCTCCGCAACAACAAACCGCAAATCAACGGAGAGCTTTGTAAGAATTCCTACAAACGCAGAAAGTGAGAATTTCTGCTTGGAAAATTTCGGATTTGTGACAGGTTTTTTTTTCGTGGAACCGGTTTTTACCCGCCATCGCCCAACGTTAGCAGGACCTTTTACGATGGGTGGAAGAACTCTTTTTCAAGTCTTTATCCAAGGCATTAAGACAGAAGAATCGGAGGTCCACCAAGCAAAAAATTAGAACAAGCGCTCAGAAGAAGTGTCAGGTGAATACTAGTATTGTATAGATAATTAATGCTTTTAAATTTCTTTAGAGCAAAATCGATAGAAGCAAATATGAATCTTCAATTTTCAGGTTGATAAGAGAAGTGCGCATAAATTTCCTCATACCTTTTTCTAATTTCATCATTCAAGAGAAATATCTTTTTTCCCACTTTAGGATTGAATTCTGAAGTTAATCGATTGATTAACTCACTGGGATGTACCCAATGAATATACGCAAAAAGATCTACAACGACCTCATCATCAAGGGAGCTTATATTTTCACAGAGATCTTGAATTGCATGTCTCCATTCAGAAGTTGCGACTGAAATTCGAATCGCAAGGATGTAAATTTCCCAGTCGTTCTTTGTCTTTGACTTCATCATAATTAACTTAATAAACTCTATTGCCCACGAATCGTCTAACGATCCGCATAAATCCAATAATTCAATTAATGCGAGCCTATCCGAGCCATATTTATATTCATCTAAACATTCCTTAATTTTTTCTTTATACTCTGAAGCTAGGTGTAAATGACCAACAAGTGCAAGTGATAATCTTTTTTCCTTCGAACCCCCGTGCTTTGCCATTTCCCAAATCACATTCATGAACGCCTTCTGCCTCTCAAGCAAATGAAATGATTTATAGAGAGTCTCTAGTCGTCCTATCGGATCTGTATTTCCTTTAGCATTCATTATCTCTCTAATTTGCCTTTCCATTTACTCAAAGTCCTCCAACTAATTTAATTTTTGTAGCGGGTACCAAATCTTCATTTATATATTGCGGAACTCCGTCTATCCAATTTGTTCTCGGACTAAAGAATTTCGGCTTTGAGTCAATTTGTAGAAACGTCGCCCCATCATCGAACTTTCCGGCTTTCCCTGGCCAAAGATCTTTTCGATATAACTTTGTATTAAACTCGCTTGGGCTTTGGACATCTTTAATATATTTCCATTTTGTTACATAACCTGATCTATTAGGATCTAATCCTAATTTCAATATTTTCAACGCATCCTTAGGAGTGGTGATATGTATAAATGCTTCATTGGAGATATCTGCGATAGTAGATGAATTTGGCTTTCCGAACAATTTAGCAAAATTCTTCCAGTTCCCTCCTGCTTTAGCAATCCCAGCTCCTCCCTCAGCAGCGCCTACTGTCAAATGACCCAGAGTTTCGCCAGGATTCTTTACTACATGATCTAACGCCTTAAAGCCGGCTGCTTTTGTAGAATTCCAAGCATTGTTCGCTTTATTGTTTAAAAATTCTCCTACTTTATTGCTTTTGTAAGCCGAATAGAATTGCTTCCCAAATCCTGCTGCTTTATTAGCAAGCCCTGGTAACGATCTAGCAAAATCAATATTAGATTTAACAATACCCGGAAAAGTCGAGGCTGCTAAATCTTGGCCGTATCTAGTTGCGGCTCCCTTAAAGAATCCCTTTACAGAATCTCCAAAAGTTTTCTCCTCATGCCCCGTCGGATCCTTGTACCGGATCGGATTCCCCGCTACGTAAGAAAAGCGGTTCCAACTTTGGCTGACTAATCCCGTTTCGGGAACGACCGTATCCGCACTCGTAAATCTCGCAATCTGCGGATCGTAATACCTAGCATTATAAAAATAGAAATTGGTTTCCCGGTCCAGCTCCTGCGAATTGTATTTGGGAGCGAAGTTTAGGTTTCCTCTCTGAACGAGGGTCTCCCCATACGGCTCGTATTGCATACGACTGAGAGTGTGACCGTTCTCGTCCAGGACATGGGCCACGGAATCCACTTGGTCCGTGAGGAAGTAGGCGGTGGTTCCCTCTTCGTTCAAGGCGGCTATCCGGACACCGTTCAGATAGATATTATTAATAGAACGTAATACGTTTTCTTCTTCTAAGTATTCTAGACCGTAGAATTTGCTCGGATAGAGGACTTCTTGGTTTCTGTTGTATTGTGTGAGGAGGGGGAGGTCTCCCCCTCGCTTCATAAAGAGCATACCTTCTTTATAATTTATAGAATCTGAATTTTCTAATCGCTCGTTATTCCGCTACCCCCTCTCCGGGAATCTTCCGCTTCGAAGCCCGGACCCAATGCAAGGGCAATACGCATATGCGTCAAATTGTCCTCCGCAACAACAAACCACAAATCAACGGAAAGCTTTGTAAAAATTCCTACAAACGCAGGAGGTGAGAATTTCCGGTTGAAAAATTTCGGATTTGTAATAGGGATTTTTTCATGGGCGGAATGGAAAAACTCCATTTCAAGTCTTCATTGAGGGTATTAAGACAGAAGAATCGGAGGTCCACCAAGAGGAAAATTAGAACAGGCGTTCAGAACAAGTGTCAGGTGAATACTATCATCGCACAAAACGTCTCTCAGCATTTAGATTTTCTAAAGTGTTCGGATTTCCGGAAAATTCTTTTTACCTTTAGTGTAGATTTCCTTCATAGCAAGGAAGAGGAATCTCTTTATTAATTTACCAGCACACGAAGTATTTGATAATAAATTTCACCATTCTACATTAGTAATAAATTTGTCTTGAAATAGTCTCATCGCTTAATTCATAAACACGTTCATAAGGGCATATTAATTTATTTAAATTCTTATTAAAAACGTGTTCTCGGTTTTCGATTACAATCTCGGTAATATCCTCTATTTCGAGAATCCACTCTTTCGCGTAAGTCTGCAGCGTTGCTCCTCTTAACCCAAGCTGAATTGCTCTACGACTTAAGGGTCTACCAAAGGGGTCATGGTCGGGATCCCATTGAATCCTAACATCCGAATTAACTCCAGCTTTATGCCATTCCACTTCCGAATTAAATAAACTGGAAGTAAAGACAGACGGTATCGAACGAGAAAGAATTGTCTCAAAAGCGGCTCTTTGAAGTCGAATTGCTAAAACTCTCTCCTGCCCCGCTTTAGACGCCCACCCGCAACGATACATCATCCAGAGGAAGTTCGGCTTAATCCAGCTCATTCGATTCAGCGAAAATGGACCTCCAAATTTCTGATGAGAGACTGCAAATTTTGCAATCTCAGGATGGAAGGCTTGATATATAATAATTGTATCATCACTGTATTGCGCGAGAATGTGCCTACCGGAATTTGGCCAATTTTCAATTTGCTCCATATAAGGTTTCCAAATTAACAATGATTTTTTTCCTATGCTATAGTAGAAAAATAAAAAGGAATTTTTAATATTATTTGTTATGGAAAGTCTGTGGTAAATAATACTACTATGCTTCTCCGATTTCTCTCAATCGTTCCTCGGCACTCTTTCTTATTCGTTTATTCTTCGATTTTGCGATTTCTTTCAAGTACTGAACCGAGCGTTCATCAGCCAATGCACTCAATGCGTAAATTGCCTTTTCTGACACGACTTCCTGATCAAGCTTATACTTGAATGAGGGTGGGTGCAATGCTACCCAATATATGTCCTCAGCTCCCCTAATATAAGTGGAATCCTTAATTAGATCAATTATATCCTCATGTTGATTGTGCCATTTTTTTCGTAAAAGCGGAGACAATTTTTTAACAATATTTCTTGGCAAATGAAATGTATGAAAAAGTATCATTGCACAACTCAGCGCATCATCATCGCTATTCTTAATTGACAGTTTGAACATTTCATCTATATATCCCTCAAGGTCCTCTATTTCAATTCCTGCTTTTTGCAGAAATTCACTTTTTTCTATCCGATTAGGTGAAAAAGATAAAAGGCGATATATAAGTTTTTCTAATTCATCTTTTTCCACTTGTAGACCGATAGCCAATCTTCTGATACTTCAGCATATTCGCATTAAAAATTATAATGCCTGGACCAGTTCCGAGTTGCGTAGTAATTTGTTTACCCTCGTATTTAAATCGAGTATCATCCTTATACCATCCAGGTCTTCCAATTGGCATTAATGAATATGGAAAAGAATTAGCTAACTCTTTTTGATTATCACGTGTCTCAATAGCGTGAAGCTTTGCTGTTGTCCCGGGCTTCATTTCAAATCGAACAAAGTGTCCAGTGTGGGTAGAATTATATCGAGGAGTTTGTGATATCGAAGTCTCTTTATTTTCCAAGGGAGGCAAAAATCCAGTACGTCTCAGAATACTATAATCCTTGTCCGACATAGCACGATAGTAAATTTCCGGCGGTAATTTTCTCTGCTTATCATCCGGAATTGAATCAGCGACTGGAATTGCACGTGGCTGAGTATCATCCCTTGGCATAGTTCGCACAGAAGGACGATTATCGTAAACAACTTTAGCTATAGTCGCGACCATAGCAGTTCCAAAGAAGACGTCAGCAGCGGTAATAGTTAGGATCCCCGCACAAGCAAGTTCACAATGCCCCGCCGGATCCTTATACTTAATCGGATTCCCAGCCACATACGAGAACCGATTCCAACCCTGCGTGCTACGTGCTCCATCAATAACTGTATCCGCACTCGTAAATCTCGCAATCTGGGGATCGTAATACCTAGCATTATAAAAATAGAAATTGGTCTCTCTGTCAGAGGACTGAAGTCTGAGGACGGACGACAGTAGGGGGAAGTCTCCCCCTCGCTACATCCGCCGCTGGCGGATTTCGCTACCCCTTCTCCGGGAAATACAATCGCTTCGGAGCCCGGACCCAAGGAAGGGCTATACGCATATGCGTCAAATTGTCTTCCGCAACAACAAACCGCAAATCAACGGAGAGCTTTGTAAGAATTCCTACAAACGCAGAAAGTGAGAATTTCTACTTGGAAAATTTCGGATTTGTGACAGGTTTTTTTTTCGTGGAACCGGTTTTTACCCGCCATCGCCCAACGTTAGCAGGACCTTTTACGATGGGTGGAAGAACTCTTTTTCAAGTCTTCATCGAGGGCATTAAGACAGAAAAATTGGAGATCGACCAAGCAGAAAATTAGAACAAGCGTTCAGAAGAAGTGTCAGGTGAATACTAGTTCTGTACAGAAATCCAGTTGCGCAAAAATCTTCATAATACAAAATTATGTTTCGGCTTGTCTTTATATTACTCTTTAGTAAATATTATGAATAATGGAGCAGTCAATAGGGCGCTATTATGAGCGTGAGATTATTTAAACCATGAATATTCCCGCTTAACTTTAGAAGTATATTGTTCCTGGACTGGCAAAAAGAACGCCGTATCTCCACAAAGCAAATCGTTGGCATAAACGGCAAGATTCGAAATATAGAATTTTACTATTTCTTCTAAGCGATCTTTAAGTATTGACTGCCTTTTTAAAAGGGTACTCTTTATCGAATTTGCAAAAGGCCCGGGATTTGGAAGTGGGTCGTCAAATTTTTTATTAAGCTTATATTCAATTAAAGCACTTAAGGTTATTGCCGGAAAGTAGTTCTTCTTCTTCATGAAAGAATATTTTTCAGGAAGCTCACCATTACTTAGCTGAACGATGGCGACACCAATCGTTGAATCAAACAAATAATATGTAAATATCACACCTACGAGCCCAATATATTTTAGTTCATAATGTGAGTCGTTGCCCATTTTAAAAAAAGATTCACTTTTTAGATGCAAATTAAACTTACTCAAATATTGTCGAGTTTCATTTTTTACAGCATTCGCAAAGCGTCGAGTAGCGACTTCTTCAATATCGTCCATAAAAGTAAATTCAAAATCCCGGATCATGTTGAAGAACATTTTTGTATTCCCAATTCTTATATACACTTCTATTTTCAAGCGAATAAAATGGGCTCCTAACAGATCGTCCTGAATCTATTCCAATGTCTACAACGGTTGCATTCTTCTTTGATGTCCAGTATTTTAACCATGATCGATTTGCCTCAATGTCTAAGAGGTCAATATTTCCTGGGCTTGATCTCTTTTTTATTGGATCATAGGTCTGCACTTTGTACCCTTGAGAAGCTAATTCATCAGCAACTTTTTCAACGCGCCCCATCGTTTCGCCGATAATTACTACTGGGTTCTTCTTTGAAATTCCACTAAACCAGGAAGTATTCCTTTTTCCCGCAAGGGCCTTCCATCCGCCAGCTCCTCCCTCAGCAGCGCCTACTGTCAAATGACCCAGAGTTTCGCCAGGATTCTTTACTGCATGATCTAACGCCTTAAAGCCGGCTGCTTTTGTAGAATTCCAAGCATTGTTCGCTTTATTGTTTAAAAATTCCCCTACTTTATTGCTTTTGTAAGCCGAATAGAATTGCTTCCCAAATCCTGCTGCTTTATTAGCAAGCCCTGGTAACGATCTAGCAAAATCAATATTAGATTTAACAATACCCGGAAAAGTCGAGGCTGCTAAATCTTGTCCGTATCTAGTTGCGGCTCCCTTAAAGAATCCCTTTACAGAATCTCCAAAAGTTTTCTCCTCATGCCCCGTCGGATCCTTGTACCGGACCGGATTCCCCGCTACGTAAGAAAAGCGGTTCCAACTTTGGCTGACTAATCCCGTTTCGGGAACAACCGTATCCGCACTCGTAAATCTCGCAATCTGCGGATCGTAATACCTAGCATTATAAAAATAGAAATTGGTCTCTCTGTCAGAGGACTGAAGCCTGAGGACGGAGGACAGTAGGGGGAGGTCTCCCCCTCGCTACCTCCGCCGCTGGCGGATTTCGCTACCCCCTCTCCGGGAACTTACTAGCTCCGAACCCCGGACCCGATGTATTGTATGTGAGAGAAATCTTCGATACTGGTTCAAAGACTTTTTATGTAAGGGCGCTTTTGCGAAGGTTCGTTAAATCGCCATCGGAACAACCGTGGATGAAAGTTCCAATCGTGCGTGTTGGAGTTCCTACTGAGTAAAGAGATCCAATTTTCCAATTGCAAAATTTTGAATTTGTGATAAGAAGATTTTTTGGTAGGTATTTTTCTGATCGGGTACAGAATTACTGTTTCCGGCTGAAGACTTTGAGTTATTTTTCATAATTAGGAAACGATTTGGAGTTTCCTAATTATGAACTTCTCGTGTGCTTGCTTGGGATATTACACAAGCGAAAAGCTGATGCATAAGGATTTATCTGAGGTTGGCTGAGTTAGCTTAAGGTATTGCCAAGAACTAGCGTTCTTTCGAATTATTTATGCAAGAGAAAGGAGCCAAACTTCAGCAGTTTAGTCAATTTATTTTATAAAAAACATCAGGTGCATGGCCTCTACTATGTGCATCGCACTGCGAATGCATTTCATGGAAAAATCATTTCGATTCCAGCTACTTTAATTAAAAATAGAACGACAATTGCAATTTCAATAAGATAAATTCTGTAGATTCTTTGCAATATTTTATAATTATCAAAGTTGCCTTTTGAAAGAATCACTATCTCATGTATTTTCCTCACACTCATAAGACTTAAATTCCGAAAACCTCGTTCTACTAAAGCTCGTTTTGCTTTCAATAAGTAATAGAGTAGAAAAGCCCAAGTCAGAAAAATTACTAATAGTGAACTAAGAAAGATCACAATTTTCAAAACAGTGCAATCTATCATTTTTAGACCCTTTATTTTCCTATGGCAGGTTTGTTCCCGAGAATACTCATCTTTCTGCTTAGAAGAAAATTATTATTTACTCCATTACGCTGAGAAGAAGTAGTCTTTCCATTATTCGAAAGAGTGTTAGAACTCGCGGTTGTTCGATTTGCGTTTGAGTTAATCATTTTTTTGTTTTGCTTGCCTCCAAAAATGCTCTTAATTTTCTGATCGAGTTTACTCGCTTTAGCAGAAATCTTCTTTGTAAAATCATTTTTGACTTGCATTGCCCGACCCTTAATGCTTTCGAACTTATCCTTAAATTCTTTTTGAGTAAACTTTCCAATTAATTCATAATTTGATTCCCCTCGCGGCAATCCAACACTTCCGCCCAGGCCTACGCCCAAACTGTAGTTAAAGCCACCTTCATTATATTCATTATTTTTTTCGCCAGCAATAACGCCTGCGCCAACAAGCCCTGCATCTCCAGAAGCCGAATACCAATGAGTATTGTTCCAATCTTCATATGTATCGGAAGAATAATTATTTACGTCTAATCCAGCATCTGCTCTGAGGCCTACTGTGTAAGTGTATCCTTTTCCTAAATAAAATTCAGTATCACCATTTTTTTCATTATGAACCCACAACAAACTATAATTTAGTGCCATACCAAGGAATATAGGTGTCCATTCGGCTTTTAAACCGATTTGAAGAACCTCATGCCCCGTCGGATCCTTGTACCGGATCGGATTCCCTGCTACGTACGAGAACCGATTCCAGCCCTGTGTGCTTCTTGCCCCATCGATTACAGTATCCGCACTCGTAAATCTAGCAATCTGTGGATCGTAATAGCGAGCATTGTAAAAATAGAAATTGGTTTCTCGGTCCAGCTCCTGCGAATTGTATTTGGGAGCGAAGTCTAGGTTTCCCCTCTGAACCAGAGTCTCTCCGTAAGGTTCGTATTGGGTTCGTGAAAGAGTATGGGCCCCTTCATCCAGGACATGGGCCACGGAATCCACTTGGTCCGTGAGGAAGTAGGCGGTGGTTCCCTCTTCGTTCAGGGCGGCTATCCGGACACCGTTCAGATAGATATTATTAATAGAACGTAATACGTTTTCTTCTTCTAAGTATTCTAGACCGTAGAATTTGCTCGGGTAGAGCGATGCAGGGGGAGGTCTCCCCCACGCTACAGCCGCGTTACTCGCGTCTTTCGCTACCCCCTCGCCGGGAATTTACTAGCTCCGAAGCCCGGACCCAATGCAAGGGCTATACGCATATGCGTCAAATTGTCCTCCGCAACAACAAACCACAAATCAACGGAAAGCTTTGTAAAAATTCCTACAAACGCAGGAGGTGAGAATTTCCGGTTGAAAAATTTCGGATTTGTAATAGGGATTTTTTCATGGGCGGAATGGAAAAACTCCATTTCAAGTCTTCATTGAGGGCATTAAGACAGAAGAATCGGAGGTCCGCCAAAAGGAAATTTAGAACAAGCGTTCAGGAGAAGTGTAAGGTGAATACTAACATTGTACATCAAATCGTTGAGTTCCATTCCTCCATATTTGGAACGCCATCTGTAAAATGTATTCGCACTGATTCCGTATTTCCGGCATACGTCGGGAGTTGATACTCCTGACTCCGATTCCTTGAGAATCTTATGGATTTGGTCTTCGTTAAATCGCTTCTTCATATTTTCCTCCAAGTTTATTCTCACTTTCGAGGATTTCCACCATTCTTAATGGACCTAAATTCGGGGGCTAGGTCAACGTATCCATTCATGGGAGAATTCCCAAAAGGTTACTTACAATAATTTTTTCATCTTATTTTTTAGTAGTAAAAAAATAAAGCTTCCGTATACCCCAAAGACATAACGTAGTAAAAGAACAAAAGAATAAACCATTAATATAAATCCACCCAACCCCTATGTAGTTGAGACCTTCTGCTGCCGAAATATATTCTCCTTGAGGATTATGGTCGAGTGCCACATAGACCAAAGTTAAAGGAAGGAGTATATTGATTAAAAAAACAATTATTCTGAAGACCATGTTTTCTCCCTATAAATTCGACCGACTTGTGCTCCATATTCAGATACTTCATCAGCTGACATGTTGTTATATAAAGTTGCTGCTTTTTCCACGGTCGGTTCCTGAAGTCTTTGTTGAATAGATTTCAGCAATCCTGCTCCAAATTCAATATTTTTCTCAGCGATCTCCATGTCAGATCTATTCTTGCCCCAGTATTTATAGTGAATATTCATTGGCCTAATCGATTTATTAGTTGGATCAAGTCGATCATAATAACCATGGGTAGTTTCCATATACATTATCGCGTTAATGAGATCTTTGTCGATACCTTTCTTTGATGCAATGCTTGCAATTGTATTAGCATTGCCCTTAACTTCTGAGAAGAAACCCAATTCGTATGCAGGTGATTTTCCACTTACTCGATTATTTCCAGCAATATTGAATATAGAAGCAGAATCGTTTAAAATTGAACTTCTACGATCAACTCCTTTATTCAATATAGGTATATTAATCCTTTGTCCGACTTTAATTAGATTCGGGTTTTTGATACCGTTAGCACGAGCAACTTGATATACATTGAAATTTGTTTTTAAACTTGTATTTAATTTATTCGTAATATTTTTCAACTGATTCCCTGGGCGAACAACATAGCTAAAAGCATTTTTTATCTCTCCCTCATGCCCTGTTGGATCCTTCGCCCCAATCGGATTCCCAGCCACATACGAGAACCGGTTCCAACCCTGAGTGCTCCTCGCCCCATCAATCACCGTATCCGCACTCGTGAACCTAGCAATCTGCGGATCGTAATACCTAGCATTATAAAAATAGAAATTGGTCTCTCTGTCAGAGGACTGAAGTCTGAGGACGGAGGACAGTAGGGGGACGTCTCCCCCTCGCTACATCCGCCGCTGGCGGATTTCGCTACCCCCTCGCCGGGAAATACAATCGCTTCGAAGCCCGGACCCGATACGCTCTTGTAAATTCAACGCAGGCGAATGATATTGATGGTTGTCGTTTGGGAAGGGCCAGTTTGACGCACGCGCGTAGAATTGCCTCGGGTTGCAACGCGGGGGGTAAATGAATTAAGTGAAGAAGCGGTCTTACAGATTTGGAATGTTGCGTTTTAAATCGAGTCAGGCCGCATAAAGCGGTCAGTTTGAAGAATATGCGTTAAACACGCGCGCTGTATTTATGAGTTTGTTGGAGCTCCTACGCGATACTCTAACTTGTATATCCACTCAGGATAAGGCCTATGAGGGTAGGATTCCATCTCGGTTCGATGGAAGTTGTATCTTGTTAAAATACCCTAAAAAATCAGATTTGTTGGGTGTAGGGAAAGATTCTGCGTTAAGAGAGGGGCAGGACGAAAGATTGCGCGCCAACATTATGCACTATTGTATACCGACGGCGGGGACTTCTGAGCTGCCTCCTGCGACAGAAAGGCTCATTTTATACAAAGAGAATTGAGGAGAGATCATCTCTTAAGTATATATAATGAATATTTAACATAATAAAATAGATTAATAGGAATAAAAAATATTAAGAAAGGAAATACAAAGTATCCTAAGAATAACAAAAAAAAATAGTAAAGAATTCCACTAAGAATATAAAGGGCGATTATTGTCGATAAGTTTAAAGAACCTTTGTGGAATCTTTGGATTAACATACATCCAGTCATACTAAACAACTGAGTTAAAGGAAGAACAAGGATTAGCTCATTATCGAGTAGCGCTATTCCGGCACTTTCTTCCGGGAAAAGAAATCCAATAGCTAAAAGCATGAACGCGATACTTGTACAAAAAAACAAAACCAGTAAAATATCTTAAATCTTTTTGCTAAATCCATTGGTTACGATTCGTTAACTTGCGCCTGACAGATACAAATTATCCTTTCATTCATGAAATAAAGTCACTTAATTTTTTGAAATATACCATTTACTCCTCTATCTAGTATTTTCGATAATTTTGCAACTTATCGTCCCACTGAAATCGGTCAAAAAAATCATCCGAGCCAGATGGGCCATATGCTATCCCATCCTTTAGGATTGCTATTGCCACATTTTTATAAGACTTGAATGCGGTATGTTTCAAAATGTAAACAGTGACTTTTTCAGCGGACATGGAATCAAGAACAACAAAACGCCAAGAATTTCCGTATTGCATTTTTTCGGCGACTAATAGAAGGATTACCTTTGTGTCCGTTAATAGAAAAATTAAATCTCTTTGTCCATCCCTATTTATATCTATGCTGTTACTATCCAGCATTTCCCAACCATCCAACATTTCAAGCAACATCCGCTCATCTCTATCGCGATGCTGATTCTTTGCACTGATTGAGCAAGAAAATATTATTAAGCTAAAATATATAGCAACATTTGTCTTAATACTTTTGGTCATCTTTAATAAGGTCATTTAAATTCATCAACGCCCCATCTTTCTTATACTCAGCATGTAAATGAACGCCGGTAACACCACCAGTTTTTCCTTGCCCACCAATAAGTTGATTTTGATTAACAAATCCGCCGACTTGCAGGTTTGAACTTATCCCATCAAAATGCATACTTACAACTTGTCGCCCATCGCCGTAATCGATCGCAACCGCATTTCCTCTAACAGCATTATTTTGCTCAATACGAACCACCATACCTGCCCCCATTGCCTTAACGGCGGCACCGGCACTAATATTATTTCCCTTATCATCTAATTCAAGAATGTCAATACCTTCATGAAATTGAATGATCTTCTTTATCGGGTGCATACGATTACCGTAATTGCTGGAAACCATAGGATTCGAACCTGTGGATGGCCTATCTAATTTTTTGGCGGGATTTGTCCAACCAACCACGTTATAGCTCTTATTATTCATTTCTCCATTCTTAAAGATAGCCTTAGATTTCCCTAAACCATTTGTTTTTAAATCTTTTGCCGGATTATTAGTAAATTTCACAAGCGTTTGCTGCTTTTCGCCATCTTCGTAGGCAACTTTGAGAAACTTTCCTGAATCTTTTTCTTTTTCGCTAATATCGCTAAACCATTCATGCCCCGTAGGATCCTTGTACCGGATCGGATTCCCTGCCACATACGAGAATCGATTCCAACCCTGAGTACTCCTCGCCCCATCAATCACCGTATCCGCACTCGTAAATCTCGCAATCTGCGGATCGTAATATCTAGCATTATAAAAATAGAAATTGGTTTCTCGATCCAGCTCCTGCGAATTGTATTTGGGAGCAAAGTCCAGATTGCCCCTTTGGACCAGCGTTTCTCAGTACGGTTCGTACTGGGTCCGTGAAAGAGTATGCGCCTCGTCGTCCAAGACATGCGCCACAGAGTCCACTTGGTCCGTCAGGAAGTAGGCGGTAGTTCCCTCTTCGTTCAAGGCTGCGATCCGGACACCGTTTAAGTAAACGTTATTGATCGAGCTAAGGAGATTCGTTTCGTCGTTGTATTCTAAGCCGTAGAATTTGCTCGGATACAGGATCTCTTGGTTCTTATAGCCTATTAAGGAGGGGGAAGTTTCCCCCTCGCTGCAGACGCTCAATCGCGTCTTACGCTACCCCCTCGCCGGGAGATTTACCGACTTCGATGCCCGGACCCAAGGGAGCAGCTATACGCACGTGCATCAAATTGCCCTGTATCAGCAAACTGCAAATTAACGAAAAGCTCTGTAGGAGCTCCTACAAACGAAGGCGAGAGAATTTCTGGTTAGAATATTTGGGATTTGTGATAGGGATTTTTTTTGTGGAACTGGTTTTCCTCCACCTAATACGGGAGGGAATTTTTACGATGGGTGGAATGGAAGTTCTGTTCCCGGGGAGGGGAAGTGAAGAAGTGTAGCCTAGTCACATAAAATCGGACACCTTTTTTGCTCAAAATGAGGTAAAGGTGAATATGAGTAGGACAGGAAAATACTCTCCAGAGTTTAAAGAACAAGCAGTAAAACGGACATTGTCCGGTTCTTTTACGATAAAAGAAGTAGCAGAGTCGTTAGGAATCAGCTACTTTGTATTGCGTCAATGGAAGGCTGAATACGTGAAGAAGTCAGAAGAACAAAATCCCCCGACAGACAAGCAACTGAAAGAGAACGAAGAATTGAAGAAACTTCGTAAAGAAGTTCACCGCCTCAGGGAGGAGAATGCGATCTTAAAAAAAGTATTCAGCCATGCTTTCGAAGGAACAAAATCTCGATTAGAGTTCATGGAGAACAACAGGAGATTGTTCTCTGTTAAAAGCATGGCCAGCTTATTCAATGTATCTCGATCTGGATTTTATGAATTTGTAAAACGAAGAAAGACCGCAATCGAGAAGTATGATCCTAAGTTTTTGAAATTCATCTATGATACTTGGAAAGATAACGATCAGAATTACGGATTTCTTAGATTATTTCGGGAAGTGAAGAAAGTATATCCTAACTATGGAGCCCGTTCAGTTCGAAAAGTAATGAAACTTTGCGGAATAAAGGGAAAGCAAGAGAAAAGATTTAGACCGTTCACGACAGATTCCAGGCACTCTAAAGGTATTGCCCCTGATTTAGTTGTTAGAAACTTTAAGAGAGCTTCAATGAATGAGGTCTGGGTATCGGACGTAACCTATCTTCGTTCTTCTCTGGGTTGGCTTTATCTTTGTGTTGTTTTAGATCTATATTCTCGAAGAGTGGTCGGCTGGTCTTTAGGTCTTCGTAACGACTCGGATTTAGTTAAGTCCGCTCTCTTGAGGGGGATTGAACTTAGAAATCCACCGAAAGGCCTCATCTTTCATTCGGATCGAGGATCAAACTATTGTTCTAAAGAAACCCGACAACTTCTAATGTCGAACAGAATTAGAAGGAGCAATAGTCGAAAAGGAAATTGCTGGGACAATGCAGTCTCAGAATCTTTCTTTAGCACTCTTAAGAGAGAGATGAAGTATAACTATTTCTATAGATTAGAAGAAGCCCAAGCAACAGTTTTTGATTATATAGAAGTTTATTATAATAGACGAAGATTACATTCTTTTTTAGGATACGTGAGTCCCGTTGAATTTGAAGAAAAAGCGGCTTAAAAGGTGTCCACTAAAACGTAACTAGGCTAGTGTCAGGTGAATACTATCATTGAGCAGACATTATACTATACTTAAATAAATCCTTTTGTCCACTCGAGGTGATCCATTTTCACTTCATTAATCCGAAATCCGTCGCGATGATCACGAAATCCTGGCAAATCTAAATAAAATTGTATCGCATCTTTCGCTTTTTGCTCGGTAGAAAAAAAACCTAAACATTTTTGCTCTTCTTTACCGTCCGGTTCATAAATATGGAGTAATTCAAAAACGACCATACTTATCCTGTCCTTCAATTCAAACTCAAAATAGCATTGATAAATTCCATTAGCATAAATATCGTTCCTATTCTTAATAAATACTTTATACTCTAACAAACCCAGATGTCCATTCCAAATTATCTATTTCTATTCTATTTATATGAAAACCATTCTGATGATCACGAAAACCAGGCAGGTTTAAATAATGATTCATCGCATCTTCCACTTTTTCTTCAGTAGAAAACACCCCCAACCGCTTCCAATCCTCTTCATTGTCATCTCGCTCATAGTAGTGTAGTAACTCAAAAACGACCATATATCTCCAATTCCCCTACCTAAACAAAGATAACAGAAAGATTTCAAAAGTACAAATCTTATTTTTATGTATACTATTCATACCCTCTATCACCATGCTTTTTTATCTTATTAAACTCAGTCCCTGCGCCTTTCTTATATTCTGCATCTTCTCCATACTGTTCCCTCAACAGACGATCTGCATATGCCTCGCCACTTTCTCCTTTATAAGGTCTTTTTCCCTTGGCCCATCCGGGAACATCGCTAGCACGCTCTTTTCCTGATCCTTTTTTAGGCGTCTTATATTCTTTCGGTTCAGAAGTATCCGGTATATCAAATCCAATCTTTCCTTTAGAGCCAAGAGGAACTCCATCTGGATATTGCATTACCAGCGTATCTATACGAGGATTACTATCAGAATTTTGTGGCCCAAAAAAGTGCTCTGCCAATGCAAAGAGCCCAAACGTAACTAAAGTTCCCGCAAGCCCTCCGCCTCCTTTTGGACTGCCCCATTTAGGTGCTACCTTTGGAACCGTCGGCGGCCTCTTTGGTATATTCGGACTAAGTCTTTTCGGAACAGCCTTTGAAGGCGAAGATACTTCCGGCTTATCAATAACCGAAGTTTTTGTCGTAGAAGGCTCAGATTTTGTAGATGGTGGAATATACGTTTTTGTTCCAGGTGAATTTATAAGATGCCCCGTCGGATCCTTGTACCGGATCGGATTCCCCGCTACGTAAGAAAAGCGGTTCCAACTTTGGCTGACTAATCCCGTTTCGGGAACAACCGTATCCGCACTCGTGAATCTCGCAATTTGCGGATCATAATATCTTGCATTATAAAAATAGAAATTGGTCTCTCGGTCCAACTCCTGGGAATTGTACTTGGGAACAAAGTCCAGATTTCCTCTCTGAACGAGCGTCTCCCCATACGGCTCGTATTGCATACGACTGAGAGTGTGACCGTTCTCGTCCAGGACATGGGCCACGGAATCCACTTGGTCCGTGAGGAAGTAGGCGGTGGTTCCCTCTTCGTTCAGGGCGGCTATCCGGACACCGTTCAGATAGATATTATTAATAGAACGTAATACGTTTTCTTCTTCTAAGTATTCTAGACCGTAGAATTTGCTCGGGTAGAGGACTTCTTGGTTTCTGGAACCGGCTCAGGAAGGAACGACCGCGAGTTTGCGGACCCGGAAGCCTCCTTCGTCGTACCAATATCTTCCTACAGTCGCACCGAGTGCATCCTGGACCTGGAAGATTCTATTTTCGGAATCGATCGTGATCTGTTTTGTCAGATCCTTGGAATTGTCTCTCTGGCGAGTCATATTTCCGGAGGCGTCGTAATTCATGACGAGCCTGTCGTTCCCACTCTGGGTGGAATCGATATGGGTGACCTGGTGGTTTACATATTGGTAATTCCACTCATCCGTGACCGTGTTGTCGTTAAAGTTATGATTTCGTTTAGCAAGTAAGTTCCCATTCTTGGCATAAGAGAAACTTTGGCGGAAGGTTTTGGTAAAA